>NZ_JALPSY010000003.1:0-270250 GCF_023218005.1 Gordonia sp. C13 | reverse complement strand
GCAAGGACTCAACCAGCGAAGAACTGCCGGCCGAGTAGGTCTGAGCCGCTAGGCGAGGACCGTATCGAGGTCAGTTCTCCAACGCGCCGGACTGCTGCAGAATCCAGGCGATCTCGAAAGCGACTTCCTCCCACTGCTTGTAGCGTCCGCTGACGCCGCCGTGGCCGGCGGTCATCTCCGTCTTCAGCAGGATCGGGTTGCCCGAGGTCGACTTCTCCTGGAGCCGCGCAACCCATTTCGCCGCCTCGGTGTACAGCACCCGGGTGTCGTTGAGCGAGGTCAACGCGAGGATCGGCGGATACGGCTTCGCGTCGACGTTCTCGTACGGCGTGTAGGTCTTCATGTACTCGTAGACCTTCGGGTCGTGCAGCGGGTCGCCCCACTCGTCCCACTCGATGACCGTCAGCGGCAGCGACGGATCGAGGATCGAGTTCAGTGCGTCGACGAACGGCACCGACGCCAGGATGCCGTTGAACAGTTCCGGCGCGAGGTTGGCCACCGCACCCATCAGGAGTCCGCCGGCCGAGCCGCCCTCGGCGACCATCTGCTGCGGCGTCGTCCATCCCGTCTCGACGAGATGGCGTCCGGCGGCGACGAAGTCGGTGAAGGTGTTCTTCTTGCTGAGTTCCTTGCCGTTCTCGTACCAGTAGCGACCCATCTCGCCGCCGCCGCGGATGTGGGCGAGGACGAAGACCATGCCGCGGTCGAGCATGGACAGCCGGGACACCGAGAAGTAGGGATCGATGCTGGCCTCGTACGAGCCGTACCCGTACAGCAGCAGCGGGGCCGGCTTCGCGGCGTCGGTCTCCTTGCGGCGCACCACCGACAGCGGGATCCGGGTGCCGTCGTCGGCCACCGCCCATTCACGGGACTGGACGTAGTCCGACGGGTCGTAACCGCCGAGCACCGGCTGCCGCTTCAGCAGGGTGCGTTCACCGGTGGCGACGTCGAGTTCGAACAACTCCGCGGGTTCGATGAAGCTGCCGTAACCGATGCGCAGCTTCGGCGACCACCACTCGGGGTTGCCGCCGAGCCCGGCCGTACTCAGTTCCTGATCGAATTCGACCTCGTGGAAGTCGGATTCGACCGGGATGCCGTCGATCTGACGCAGGTCGGCGATGGCTAGGCGCGGCAACGCCTCTCGCCGGTAGGACAGCACCAGGTAGTCGGCGAAGGCATCGAGATCCTCGATGCGGCGGGCCGGATCGTGCGCGATCAGCGGACGCCGGTCCGACGGGTCGTCCACCGGCGCGATGTCGATGGCGAAGTTCTCCGCCTTCTCACCGTCGACGACCTCGTTGTGCACGATGACGAAGTAGTCGTCCCCGCCGATCACGGCATGATCGACGCTGTACTCGACGCCGTCGACGCGCGGTACGACGCTGCGGAACTCACCCGTCGGGTTGTCGGCCTCGAGAACGTAACTCTCCGAGGTGATCTTGGAGCCGACACCGATGACGAGGTATTTGTCGCTGCGGGTGGTGCCCATGCCGACCCAGAACCGCTCGTCGGGTTCGTGGAAGACCTTGACGTCCTCGGTGCCCGCACCGAGGTCGTGGCGCCACACCGTGTCCGGACGCCACGCGGCGTCGACCGTCGAATAGAAGACGTGGCGGGCGTCGGCCGACCACACCGCACTGCCCGAGGTGTCGGTGACGACGTCGTCGAGGACCTCACCGGTACGGAGGTCCTTGATGCGCAGCGTGTATCGCTCGTCGCCGACGACGTCGGTGCTGTAGGCCAGCCAGTTGCCGTCGTCGCTGACGGTCAGAGCGCCGAGACTGAAGAAGTCGTGTCCCTCGGCCTCGACGTTGCTGTCGAGCAGGATCTCCTCGCCGGGCAACTGCACACCGTCGTCGACCTTCGGCGCGGTCCAGTCGTCGTCGCCGGCGATCGGGCACCGGCAGGACGTCGAATACTGCTTGGCCTCTTGTGTTCTGGCGTAATACCAGAAGCGTCCGCGCCGGACGGGCACCGACATGTCGGTTTCCTTGGTTCGGCTCTTGATCTCGCCGAAGATCTGCTTGCGCAGATCCGCCAGGTGCCCTGTGTGCGCCTCGGTGAACGCGTTCTGCGCCTCGAGGTAGGCGGTCACCTCCGGATCGTCCTTGTCGCGCAACCACTCGTAGTCGTCGACGAACGTGTCACCGTGGTGGGTGCGTTCCTTCGGGACCTTCTTGGCGACCGGCGGTGTGGCCGCGTTGCGCTCGTCGGTCACGAGGACACCTCCGCGGTGGGCCAGTCGGCGAAGGACTTTCGCGAGATCCATTCGTAGGCATCTATGTACCGCTGACGTGTCTTCTCGACGACGTCGTCGGGCAGTGACGGCGGCGCGACATCGGAGGCCCGGTCCCAGCCGGATTCGGCACTGGTGAGCCAGTTCCGGACGATCTGCTTGTCGAAGCTCGGCTGGACCTTGCCCGCCTCGTAGGTCGCGGCCTCCCAGTAGCGGGACGAGTCGGGGGTCAGGACCTCGTCGGCGAGCACGAGCTCGCCGTCGGGGCCGCGGCCGAACTCGAACTTGGTGTCCGCCAGGATGATTCCACGGTCGGCAGCGACCGCTGCGCCGCGCCCGTAGATGTCGAGGGTCGCCGACCGCAGCGCCTCGGCGAGCTCGGCACCCTCCTGCTCGACGACGCGCTCGAAGCTGATGTTCTCGTCGTGCTCACCCTGCTCGGCCTTGGTTGCCGGGGTGAAGATCGGCTCGGGCAGCTTGGACGCCTCCGACAGACCTGCCGGGAGTTCGACACCGCACACCGCACCGGTCGCCTGGTAGTCCAGCAGACCCGAACCCGTCAGGTAGCCACGCGCCACGCATTCGACCTGCACCATCGGCAGGCGCTTCACCACCATCGACCGGCCGACGACCTCGCCCGGGATGCGCTCGTCGGTGGGACCGCCGGCAAGGTGATTTGGGACGCCGAGTTCGTCGAACCAGAAGAAACTCATCGCCGTCAGGATGCGTCCCTTGTCGGGGATCGCGGGACTCAGGATGTGGTCGTAGGCCGAGATCCGGTCGGAGGCCACCAACAGCAGGGTGTCGGCGTCGATCTCGTAGATCTCACGGACCTTTCCCGACGCCAGATGCCGGTAGGACTGCAGTTCAGGACGCATGGACTCGACCCTAGAGGTTCGGCGGGCGGCACGGGAAAGCAGGCTCTGACATTCTTGACCGATGACCGCACCCCACATCACCATCACCTACTGCACCCAGTGCAACTGGCTGCTGCGGGCGTCGTGGATGGCATCGGAGCTGCTGAACACCTTCGGCACCGAGATCGGTTCGGTGACGCTCGTCCCCGGGACCGGTGGCGTGTTCCACATCGACATCGACGGCACGCAGATCTGGGAACGCAAACGCGACGGCGGGTTCCCCGGGGCACCCGAACTCAAGCGACTGGTGCGCGACGTCGCGCTCCCCGACTGGAAGCTCGGCCACGCGGACGCCTCGGCGCCGGAGTGACCTCGATACGCGGTCCTCGCTGCGCTCGGTCCTCGCTACTCGGCCAGCGGAGGTCCGCTCGGTTAGCCGCTGGTTGAGTAGGCGAGGAGCTTGCGACGAGCCGTATCGAAACCAGGAGATCCGCCGGTTGAGTAGGCGAGGAGCATGCGACGAGCCGTATCGAAACCAGGAGATCCGCCGGTTGAGTAGGCGAGGAGCATGCGACGAGCCGTATCGAAACCAGCCCTAGAGGATCGGGGCAGGCGTGTAGGCGGCGGCCTCCGGGTACTGGCCGATGATCTTCTCCGCGGCGGCGATGACGTCGGCGACCTGCTGTTCGGCGGCACCGACGAAGACCGACTTGTCGGCGAGCAGCTCCTCGAGCTGGGCCCGGTCGAGCGGGATGCGGTCGTCGGCGGCGAGACGGTCGAGCAGATCGGGCTCACGGCCCTCCTCGCGCATGGCCAGCGCCACCGCGACGGCGTTCTCCTTGATCGCCTCGTGCGCGGTCTCGCGACCCACACCCGCGCGTACCGATGCCATCAGCACCTTGGTGGTGGCGAGGAACGGCAGGTAGCGGTCGAGTTCGTTGGCGATGACCGCGGGGTACGCGCCGAACTCGGCGAGAACGGTCAGGAAGGTCTCCATCAGGCCGTCGATGGCGAAGAAGGCATCGGGCAGTGCGACGCGGCGGACCACCGAGCAGAAGACGTCGCCCTCGTTCCACTGGGCGCCGGCGAGCTCGGCGGCCATCGAGCCGTAGCCCCGCAGGACCACGGCGAGACCGTTGACGCGCTCACAGCTGCGGGTGTTCATCTTGTGCGGCATCGCCGAGCTGCCGACCTGGCCGGGCTGGAAGCCCTCGGTCACCAGCTCGTGGCCGGCCATCAGCCGGATGGTGTGGGCCAGCGACGACGGTGCGGCGGCGACCTGCACGAGCGCGGACACGACGTCGTGGTCCAGCGACCGCGGGTAGATCTGGCCGACCGAGGTGAACGACCGCGCGAAACCGAGGTGGTCGGCGACGCGGGCCTCGAGGTCGGCGAGCTTGGTGGCGTCGCCGCCGAGGAGGTCGAGCATGTCCTGCGAGGTGCCCATCGGGCCCTTGATGCCGCGCAGCGGGTAGCGGTCGATCAGCTCGCGGAGCCGGGTGAGCGCGATCATCAGTTCGTCGGCGGCCGACGCGAAACGCTTGCCGAGGGTCGTGGCCTGCGCGGCGACGTTGTGGCTGCGGCCGGCCATGACGACCGAGGAGTACTGGGCGGCACGTTCGACGATGCGGGCCAGGACGGCGACACCGTGGGCGTGCACGTGTTCGAGAGAACGGAGGATCTGCAGCTGCTCGACGTTCTCGGTGAGGTCACGGCTGGTCATGCCTTTGTGGATCTGCTCGTGACCGGCGAGGGCGTTGAACTCCTCGATGCGGGCCTTCACGTCGTGGCGGGTGACGCGCTCACGGTCGGCGATCGAGGCGAGGTCGACCTGGTCGACGACGCGCTCGTAGTCGGCGATGGCGTCGGCCGGGACATCGATCCCGAGGTCGGCCTGTGCCTTCAGCACCGCGATCCACAGTCGCCGTTCGAGGGCGATCTTGGTGGTGGCCGACCACAGCTCGGCAAGGTCGGTGGAGGCATAGCGGCTGGCCAGGACGTTGGCAATGGCGGGCTTCGACACCCGCTCAGTGTAGGTCGATCGCGAGCGGATCCCGAATTCTCCGGTGCCTGCCCTCGCGCCCGCTCAGAACGCGAAGCAGGTCCCGTTGGACCCGTAGCCCTGGCGCACCTTCACGAGAGTGGGCGGCGAGGCCTTGCCGTTCTGCACGGCGTAGAGGTACTTGTCTCCGATGCGACGGGGCACCCAGGTGACCGAGGCGAGGGCACCCGAGGGGAGATCGCGGCCGATGAACCGGACCGGCAGACCCGGCTTGACCTCCCAGAACTCGACCCAGCCGGACGAGTTGACCGGGACGGTCACCGGATAGGTGCACCCGGTTCCGTAGACCACCGACGACAACGGAACGCCCGCGTCGACGCGACCGGCCGGAGCGGCCTGCGCACCGGGGGCGACGAGCATCGTGACCCCGAAGACCATGGACAGGAATGCGGCGGCCACACCCGCGCGGGTACGGCGCCTGCTCATCGAATCCCCCGACATCCGATCCCTTCTCTCTGTTCCGCTGCGATCACGCCCGCGGTGCCAGGACGTCGATCACCTCGAGCAGGGCGTCGCGCACCGCGTCGAGGGGCCGGACGCCGTTCTGTCCGAGGGCGCCGACGATGGCACCGTCCTCGATCCCGATCAGCTGAGCGATGTGGGCGGGGTCGGCGACCCGGCCGGATTTGGCAAGGACGTCGAGATGGCACATCGACAGCGCCTGCCATCGTTCGCTGACCACCTCGCGAAGCATCGGGTACCGAGCCGACAACGCGATCATCTCGTAGCGGGCGGACAGCTGCTGCATCGTCGTGTCCTCCCCGACGATCACCTCGGCGAGGGCGGTCGACGTCGCGGTCTTTCCGCGGCGTCGACGCGGAAGGGTGTTGCAGCGCTCGGTGACTGCCTCCGCGTCGTGGCTGCAGAGACTGGCCGCCGCCTCGGCCATCAGATCGTCGAGGGAGGCGAAGTAGTACGTCGTAGACGCCAGTGGCAACTGGGCACGTTCGGCGACCGCACGATGACGGACGGCGTCGAAGCCGCCTTCGAGCAGCAGCTCGCCGGCGGCCTCGATCAAGCGAGACCGCCGTCGCGCACCCTTGGGGGTCGCCGCCGACGTCATCATGTGGTTCATGCTGCCAAAGCCGTCCGTACCGCCGTATTGCTTTTGACCAAAGCAGTACAAGCACAGTCGATTTCCCGTATAAGAGCAGGACAACCGCGATGGATGGCCGGTTCAGGTCGACGTCGGTCGGTAGTCGGACAACAGGATCTCCTCCGCTCCCGGCTTGTACCGCACCGAGACAGTCCGCGTTCGCCCCCGATCTCGACTGAACCCACTTTTTTGCGATCTCGATACCCCCAGGGGTATGTTCCCTTCATTCAACAGGATACCCCCCTAGGTATAGGAGGACGGATGTCGACGACTCCGCACACGCCATCGCGAGCGCCATCGCTCGCCCCACGCACCCCGGGAATCCTCGGCCGACTCGGCACGTGGACCGCACTGCATCGACGCTGGGTGTTCGCGCTCTGGGCTCTCGTCGTCCTCGGCCTCGGGGCTGCCGCGCCCACGGTCTTCAGCTCACTGGCAGGCGCGGGCTGGCAGGCCGACGGCTCGGAATCGGTGGCGGTACGCGAGCTGGCGCAGGAGCATTTCGACGGCAACTCGTCGTCGGCGGTGCAGGTCGTCATCCACTCCGACGCACCTCTCACCGAGACGGAGACCCGTCGCGCCGTCGAGCAGATCACCGCGTTGGCGGCGTCGGACGACAGATTCGGCCAGGTCCTCGCGCCGCAGCCGGGCCGGACCTTCAGCCCGGACGCTCGCACGGCCATCGCGATCATCGGCGCCGACGCCGGACCCGACGACATGGTCCGCGCAGTCGACGATCACAAGGACGCGTTGTCGGCGTTGTCGGGCAACGGAATCGAGATCTACCCCACCGGCGCATCGGCGCTGTGGAGCGATTTCAACGAGGCCAATCACGACGCCATGATCGCCGCGGAGATGATGTCGTGGCCGCTGACCCTGGCCATCATGGTCGTGGCCTTCGGCTCGCTCGTCGCCGCCGGCCTCCCGCTGTTGTTGACGCTCGCCGGACTCGTCGCCTCGGCCGGCGGCCTGGTCCTGCTGAACTCGGTGACGCCGATCTCGGTGTGGGCGATGAACTTCGCAATGATGTTCGCACTGGCCCTGGGAATCGACTACGCACTGTTCATGGTGTCGCGCTTCCGCTCCGCGATGCTCGGACGCCCCGACACGAAGGACGCTGCGCGGCTTGCGGTCGTCGAGACCATGGACACCGCGGGCAAGGCCGTGGGACTGTCCGGGCTGACCGTTCTCGTGAGCCTGTCGGCCGTTCTCCTGGTGCCCGCGCCCGCGGTGCGCACCATGGCCGTCGGGATCATGCTCGCCGTGGTCTTCGTCCTGGCCGCGACCGTCACCCTGTTGCCTGCCGTCTTGTCGGCACTCGGCTCCAAGGTCAACGCCGGGTCCCTGCCGTGGGCGCGGGGCCAGGCGGAGGAACAGAACAGCGGCTCGAAGGCCTTCGCCCGCTGGGGAGGTCTGATCAGTCGGCGACCATGGCCGTTCGCCGTCGGTTCGGCAGTGATGCTCGTCCTCCTCGCCCTCCCCGTGCTGGGGATCAAGGTCGCGATGCCGTCGATCGGCGTCGTCCCGGAGGATGCCCCGGTTCGCCAGGGCTATGAGACCGTCGCCGAGGCGATGGGCCCCGGAGCACCCGGCGCCCTGCAGATCGTCACCCCGTCGTCGACGGTCGACGAGGTCACCGCGATCGCCGACCAGACCTCCGGCATCGCCGCGGTCGGCCTACCGATGCCCTCCGCAGACGGAAGCGATCTCGTTCTGCTGCAGGCGACTCCAGCGGTCGACCCGTCGGATGCGCAGATGAGCGACATCGTCGACGCCCTACGCGCCGATCTGCCCGCCGAGGCACTCGTCGGCGGGGCTC
Organism: Gordonia sp. C13; assembly: GCF_023218005.1. NCBI lineage: Bacteria > Bacillati > Actinomycetota > Actinomycetes > Mycobacteriales > Gordoniaceae > Gordonia > Gordonia sp. C13. Next base: position 262,180 of record NZ_JALPSY010000003.1, on the reverse strand, counting down.
CGGCGGAGAACCTGGATCTCCAGCAGGCACTCGACGACTGGTTCCCGATCATCGTCGCCGTCATCCTGGCCCTTGGATTCTTGCTGCTCCTGGTTGCGCTGCGGGCGCCGCTGATCGCCCTGATGGGCACGCTCGTCAGCCTGCTGTCGACGGCAGCCGCGTTCGGCGTCGCACGACTGATCTTCCAGGACGGACACGGTGCGGGACTGCTCGGCTTCGAACCCCAGGGGTTTCTCAACGGCTGGGGACCGGTGTTCTTCTTCGCGATGATCTTCGCCATCGCGATGGACTACACGGTGTTCCTGTTGGCCACGGCGAAGGAGCACTACGAGCGCACCGGCGATCCGCGGACCGCGCTCGTCGACGGCCTCGCGCACTCTGGTCGTGTCATCTTCGCGGCCGCGGCGGTGATGGTCGCGGTGTTCTTCACCTTCGCCCTGGCCGACCCGCTGCCGCCCAAGGAGATGGGGATCATCCTCGGTGTCGCGGTGCTGCTCGACGCAGCCCTGATCCGACTGGTCCTGCTGCCCGCTCTCCTGTCGATCGCCGGCCATGCGGCATGGCGGACGCCCCGGGCACTCGACCGCGTCCTGCCCGACATCAGCTTCCGCCACTGACTCGCGACGGCTGACGCCGATACCCCAAGGGGTATAGTCGGCACTTGTCAGAGCAGCTCAACTGCGCATGAACCAGAAGGAGGTCGCCATGGTCGGCGACGAAGAATCGATCGGCGTCGTACTCAACCGGTTGCGCCGCGCCCACGGGCAGCTCGCCGGCGTGATCTCGATGATCGAACAGGGACGTGACTGCAAGGACGTCGTGACCCAACTCGCCGCGGTGTCGAGTGCACTGGATCGCGCCGGCTTCAAGATCGTTGCGACCGGCCTCCGCGAATGCATGACCGGCGAACAGTCGAAGGACTCGGAGCCGATGACGATCGACCAACTGGAGAAGCTGTTCCTCGCGCTCGCCTGATGCAAGGAACAAGCACCACGAGAGGAGTAATCATGAAACTCGGTTACCAGACGACCCTGCAGACAGGCTTCGATGACGCGGTCGCGCGGACGCGGGAAGCGCTGAGCGACGTGGGTTTCGGTGTGCTCACCGAGATCGACGTGAGGGCGACGCTCAAGAAGAAGCTCGACGAGGACATGGAGAACTACCTCATCCTCGGCGCCTGTAATCCGCAATCCGCCCATCGCGCGCTCGGGATCGAGCGGCAGATCGGTTTGCTCCTCCCCTGCAATGTCGTGGTGCGCGACGACACCGACAACCCCGGGACCGTCATCGTCGAGGCGATGAACCCCGACATCATGGTCGCGGTGACCGACGCCCCCGGCCTCCCCGAAGTGGCATCCGGAGCGGCCGAACTCCTGCAGAAGGCCATCGCGTCGCTCGACTGAGCGTCAAGTCAGAGACAGATTTCTCACAGCGTCGGCGCGTCGGCCGACTCGACGTTGCGTGGGGCCCGGGTTCCCCGATTACCCTGTTCCTTCGATGACGAGCCTGCGATCCCGATTCTCCGATGCTGCCGACCGCGACCTTCCGCGTGTGGGTCGTCGTGCCGTGCTCGCCGCCGGCGTCGGGGCCGCCGCAATCGGACTGGCCGCATGCTCGGACAAGTCGCCGTCGGCGCCGGTGCAGCCGCGCAACCTCGAAGGCCGCGCCGCCGACGACGAGCTGCCGGTCGAGACCTCGCCGCCGCCGGTCACCAGTGGTCCCCCGCTGATCACCGGCAGCTTCAAGTCCGCCCGCATGGGCGGTCGCGACACCCGCTGGGCGGTCGCCCGACCCAACGGTGTGACCGGCAAATTGCCCGTCGTGGTCGTGCTGCACGCGCTGAACACGAACGAGAAGACCATCTTCGGGTCGAAGCTCGAGATGCAGACCGTGATGCAGCAGTACGTGGACGCCGGCAACACCCCGTTCGCGCTCGCCGCCGCCGACGTGGGTCGCAATTACTACCACCGCCGGACCGACGGCACCGACGGCGGCGCGATGATCCTCGACGAGTTCCTGCCGATGCTCGCGAACGACCCGCAGCTCAACCTGTCCACCGACCGCATCGGGCTCTTCGGTTGGTCGATGGGTGGATACGGCGCGCTGCGTCTGGCATCGATGCTCGGTGCGCCGCGCGTCGCCGCCGTGGCGGTCAGCTCGCCGGCGATGTGGGCCGATCCGCGCAACTTCCCGCCGCGCGCCTTCGACGGCCTCGCCGACTACCAGGCCAACTCACTGTTCGGTGCGCAGCCGAGTTTCGCGAAGATCCCGCTGCTGATCAACATCGGTTCGAGCGATCAGTTCTACACCTACACCCGCCAGTGGGCCGCGGGCCTTCACCCGCCGGCCGCCTTCGGCACCGCCGCCGGAGGTCACACCAACCGGTATTGGCGCAGCGTGCTGCCCGAGCAGATCGAGTTCCTCGGCCGCAATCTCGCGGACTGAGTTCCCGACCCGCCCGGGTCTGCCATCAGATGCTGATCTTGCCTTCGAGGGCGTTGCGACCGATGTCGGTGCGGAAGTGCGAACCCGGCAGCTTGATCTTCTCGATCCGGGCGTAGGCCTGGGCGCGGGCCTCGGCGAGGTCGGCGCCGGTACCCACCACGGCCAGCACACGACCTCCGGCGGACACGATCGCACCATCGGCATTCTTGGACGTGCCCGCGTGCAGGACACCCTCTGCGTCGGCGCCGGTGATGACGTCACCGGTGCGCGGCTTGCCGGGGTAGTTCTCGGCGGCGACGACCACGGTGACCGCGGCGCCGTCGTGCCATTCGAGCGCCGGCAGGTCGGCCAGCGTGCCGGTGGCGGTGGCGTTCAGCGCCGCGCCGAGCGGCGACTTCAGCAGCGCGAGGACCGCCTGGGTCTCGGGATCGCCGAAGCGGCAGTTGAATTCGACGACCGCGGGCCCGTCCTTGCCGATCGCGAGACCAGCGTACAGGAGACCTGAGAACGGGATTCCGCGCTTGACCATCTCGGCCGCAACGGGTTTGACGACCTCGTCGACGATGCGTTCGGTCATCGCCTCGGGCAGCCACGGCAGCGGGGTGTAGGCGCCCATGCCGCCGGTGTTGGGTCCGGCGTCGTTGTCGCCGACGCGCTTGTGGTCCTGTGCAGGCAGCAGCGGCACCACGGTCTCGCCGTCGACGAGGCAGAACAGGGACACCTCGGGTCCGTCGAGGAAGCTCTCCAGCAGGACGGGGTGTCCGCTCTCCAGGCATTCGGCTGCGTGGTCGCGGGCGACGTCGCGGTCGGGCGTGACGACGACGCCCTTACCCGCGGCGAGACCGTCGTCCTTGACGACCCAGGTGGGTCCGAAGCGGTCGAGGGCGGCGTCGAGATGGGCCGGGTTGTCGACGATCTCCGCGTGCGCGGTCTTGACGCCCGCAGCGGCCATCACGTCCTTGGCGAAGGCCTTGGAACCCTCGATCTGCGCGGCCTGCGCACCGGGGCCGAAAGTCGCGATACCGGCCTCGCGCAGGGCGTCGGCGACACCGAGGACCAGGGGGACCTCGGGTCCGATGACCACGAGGTCGGCTTCCAGCTTCTGCGCCAGAGCCACGACGGCCTCGCCCGAGACCGCGTCGACGGCATGATTGGTGGCGATCGCCGAGGTTCCGGCGTTGCCTGGAGCGACATGCAGGTCGGTGACCGACGGATCGTTCTTGAGGCCGATGAGAAGGGCATGTTCGCGGCCGCCCGAGCCGATCACGAGTACTCGCACGACCATGACTCTAAACGACCGCGCACACGGACCGCGTCACGCGCCGGTGAGCTCCCGGACGGCCCGCTCTCGACGCGCGGTCCCGAACGCCTCGTCGATGATCACCATCACCACCGGCGCCAGCGAGGCGACCACGATCGTCGTGATCACCGACAGGCCCGCCAGACACAGGAGCATGGCCGCGGCGACCGTCGCCACGACCGCGAGCGCCTGTACGAGCGAAAACCCGTCGAAGCCGAGGAGATACCCCTCCATCGCGACCACGCCCAGACAGAACACCACGAGCGGGATGGCGAGACTCGCGACGACGAGCGCGTCGTCGAGCACGGCGTGGTGCTCCAGATAGAGCGCCGCGAGGTGGAGGCCGACGCCGACACCCACGGCGGCCATGAACAAGACGATGTGGCCGTAACCCCACACGAAAGACTTCTCCCGGCGGGCGTGCAGGACGTCGCCGGTGGGCACCGCGCTGTAGATCCACCACATGGCGAAGGTCGTGGTCATCGTCGCGAAGCCGAGGATCGCGGTGTCCAGGGTCCACCCGTCGACGGCTACCTGGGCGCCGAGCAGCGCGACCACACCGACGACACCCTCGCCGAGGGTCACGATCGTGAGGAGGGAGTACCGCTCGGCGATGTGGTGGGCATGCCACGGCGTGCCGGCGGTCCGGGTCTCGGCGATCACCGGACCCGTCAACTCGATCAGGACGCCGATGAGCATCGCCACGACGGTCATCACCAGCGGCAGGTGGGCGATCAGGACTGCCACCCACCAGATCTGGGCCACGACGGTCGCGACGGCGTAGATCAGGCACGCGCGCCGGCAGCGTTCGCTCTGCGACGCCGCACGTAGCCACTGGATGACCATGCCGACGCGCATCACGATGTAGCCCAGGATCAGGATGCGGTGTCGATGTCACCGCCGCCGGCCACCGAGTCGAACACCGGCGGCATACCGACGGCGATGATCGCGACGCCGATCATCTGGACGAGCGTGACGACGCGGAAGACCCAGTCGTCGGTGCCGAAGGCCGACGCGAACCAGGCGAAGTTGATCCACGCCCAGATCGCCGAGAACGTACAGAGGAAGAAGCCGATGAAGGCCGCCGTGTAGTGCGCCTCGGCGAACTGATGACCGGCCAGGGTCGTCGCCACGGAGAAGCCGACGACGAAGACGAGGTCGTAGAACAACTCGAGACCGGTCGCGACCCGCCCGTCCTGGTGCGGGTCGCGACCGGTCATCCGAGTCAGTCGCGATCGTGAGCGAATAGTGGTCGCATCACTCGTGCTGGTGCCGTCCCCCGGGTGTCACATGGTGAACTCCAGATCGCCAGGGGAGGCCCGGCTGCTCTACCGGGTCAGGTCGTACATCGTGACCCCGTCGACCGTCACCGCGGTGAAGTTCTCTTCAACCCACGCGCTGATCTGCGACGCCGGACGTTCGGAGTCCGTACCCATGCCTGGGCCGCCCATCCCCGGTCCTCCGCCGCCGATGAAATAGTGGATTTTCTTCTCGGCGACCAGCTTCTGGAACTCGGCGAGGGTCGGTGACGGATCGCTGCCGTTGAACCCGCCGATCGGCATCACCGAGTGGCCGGTCGCGAGCTGGTAGCCCGACGCCGAGTTGGACCCGATCGCCGCAGCGACCCACGTGTACCGGCCGGCGTCGGCGTTGAGCTTCTCGACGACGGCCGCCGTCGGTGTCGAACCGCGCAGCAGGCCACCGGGGCCGTCGCCGCCGCTTCCGCCGGGCATGCCCTGGCCGCCGGCCATTCCCTGGGCGCCCGGCATCCCCTGCCCGGGCGCGCCTGGCATGCGCTGACCCGGTCCACCGGGCATGCCCCGACCGTCGGGACCGCCGCCTCCACCGGGGCCGCCGCGTCCACCCGGGCCACCGAACTCGCCCTCGACCCGCGGGCCTGCGGTGATGATCGATCCGCTCTTCTCGGTTGCCACCGTGTCGATCGTGTACGCAACCGGTCCCGCGAGACCGGCGAGGATCGCACCGGTGACCGCTGCCGCCGCCACGCTGCGCACGTTTGCGAAGACCATCGCCACACCGGCGAGCAGGCCGACGACGAGGACCGCGAAGCGCAGCCACGGCACGAAGTCGGGCGTCCGGTTCAGCAGGACGAAGCCCCAGACGGCCGCGATCCACACGGATGCGCCGAGCGCGACCCGAACCCACAGACGATCGCGGTGCGTCCAGCAGACCGCCGCACCACCGGCCACGAGAGCAGCGACCGCCGGGGCGAGGGCTGCGGTGTAGTACTGATGAAAGATCCCGGCCATGAAGCTGAAGACACCCATCGTGACCAGGAGCCAGAGTCCCCAGACCGCCAGATATGCGCGACGCGGATCGGTCCGCCGGGACCTGCCGATCAGGACTGCCGCCGCGATCGCGAGCAGCAGACCGGTCGGGATGAGCCAGGCGATCTGACCGCCCTGTGCGGGTTCGAACATCCGCAGCCATCCGGTCTCACCCCACGCGCCGCCACCACCGGGTCCGCCGGCGCCACCCATCTCGCCCATTCCGGAACGGCCGGGAACCACTGCGCCGGTCTCGTTGCCGTTGAGACGACCGAAGCCGTTGTAGCCGAGAGTCAGCTCGAGGATCGAATTGTTCTGCGAGCCACCGATGTACGGCCGCGAGGACGCCGGCCAGAGTTCGACGGCGAGAATCCACCAGCCGGCACTGACGATCATCGCGCCGAGTGCGGCGAACAGCTGGCCCAACCGCCGCAGCCAGCCACGCGGACCGAAGGCCAGGTAGGTGACCGACAGCGCGGGCACGATCAGCATCACCTGCAGTTGCTTGGTGAGGAATCCGAACCCGACGAAGACGCCGGTGAGGATCAGCCACCGCCACCGACCGTCGTCGATGGCCTTCATCAACGACCAGACGGCCGCGATCATCAGCAGGATGAGCAGGGCTTCGGGGTTGTCGAAGCGGAACATCAACGCCGCGACCGGCGTCAGCGCCAGCACCGTACCGGCGAGGATTCCGGCCCAGTGGCCGAAGTACTTTCGCGTGATCAGGTAGAGCAGTGCGACCGACGCCACGCCCATCAGGACCTCAGGTACCAGGATGGACCACGAGTTGACGCCGAAGATGCGCGCACTGAGGCCCGGAATCCACAGCGAGGCAGGCGGTTTGTCGACGGTGATCGAGTTCGCCATGTCCGACGATCCGAAGAACCACGCCTTCCACGATTCCGAACCGGCCTGGATGGCCGCCGAGTAGAAGGTGTTGGCCCAACCGTTGATCGAGAGATTCCAGAGATAGAGGACGCCGGTGCCGATCAGCAGCGCGGCCAGCCAGAGACGCTGCCACAGGACGTTCTTCGACGGGGTTGACGCCGCGATGGGTTCCGTCGGGGTGGCGGGCGGGTCGATGATCGTTGTCGTCATGCGGCAATCTCCGGTGTCTTGCGGAACACCCAGCGGAGACCCACGAATCGGGTGAGTGTGGCCACCAGATTCGCGATCACCAGGATGATCAGTTCGATGTGTTTGGTCGCCTCCGGGGCGACGGTGTGCAGCAACAGCAGCGCGCCGGCGGTGACCAGCCAACCGAACAGGAACACGGCGAGGCCGAACAGTTGGTGTCTCAGCGCATTGTCGCGTCCGCGGACCCCGAAGCTGAACCGGCGGTTGGCCGCGGTGTTGAGGACAGCGGTGATCGCAAGGGCGACCAGGTTCGAGACCTGCGCCCCCAGGAACGAGTGAAGCGCCAGGAACAACACCGCGAAAGCGAGCGTCGATGCCACGCCCACCACGCAGAACCGGGCGAGCTGCCCGACCAGTCCCTTGGGCACGCCGTCGATCTGGGGTCCGGCCGCACGGTCGCGACCGATGGAGGCTCGGAGCTGGGCGATCGGCAGCCGGCCCATGGCCAGCGCGAGACCGACTCGCGCACAACCTTTCAGATCGGCGAGAGCGGTGGGCACGATGTCGACGGTGCTGTCCGGGTCGTCGACCCAGTCGACCGGGATCTCCGCGATCCGCAGCCCGATCTGTTCGGCGAGCACGAGCAGCTCGGTGTCGAAGAACCAGCCGGTGTCGACCACGAAGGGCAGCAGCTGGCGGGCGATGTCGGTGCGCATGGCCTTGAATCCGCACTGCGCGTCGGAGAACCTGGCGCCCATGGCCGTTCGGAGTATGAGGTTGTACGAGCGGGAGATGAACTCCCGCTTGGGTCCGCGGACCACACGCGAGGAGCGGCTGAGCCGGGTGCCGATCGCGATGTCGGAATGCTTCGACACCAGCGGGGCGATCAGCGGCATCAGCGCGTTGAGGTCCGTGGACAGATCGACGTCGCAGTAGGCGACGATCTCGGCGTCGCTGTGCTGCCAGACCGCGTTCAGCGCACGACCACGCCCCTTCTCGTCGAGGTGGACGACGCGGACGCCCTCGACGTCGTCGACGAGTCCGACGGCGATCGCGAGGGTGTCGTCGGTGCTGGCGTTGTCGGCGACGGTGATGCGCGCCGGATAGGGCACGTGCCGCCGCAGATGGTCGGCGAGCCGGCGCACCGACGATGCGATGTCGGCCTGTTCGTTGTAGACGGGGACGACGATGTCGAGGACCGGGGTCGACACCGAGCTGTCGGCGAGCGTGGACACCTGCGCCGTCCGGCCCGGCGGTGTTTGCTGGATCATGTGGACCACGATCGGCCCGAACCCTCGAACCTCTCTGGAACCCCGCTGCGAGGTTCCTGTGAACGGATCGGACCGGGTCGCCGCCGCTGTGCACCGCCGACCGGTGGTGTCGGGCCTCGCCACTACATTGGGCTCATGGCTGCCACCCTCTCCCCTGACCAGCTGACCGCCGCCGATCGGGTCATCACCAGCCTGGCCGGTGAGGGCGCCCGGTTGCGCGAGGACCAGCTGCGCGCCGTGACCGCACTGGCCGGTGGCGAGCCCGGTGGTCCCGGCGCACGGGTCCTGGTGGTCCAGGCGACCGGCTGGGGCAAGTCCGCGGTCTACTGGTCGGCCACCGCGATCATCCGCGCGGGCGGCGGCGGACCCACGCTGATCGTGTCCCCGCTGTTGTCGCTCATGCGCGACCAGGTGGCCGCGGCGGCTCGTGGCGGTCTGTCCGCGGCGACGCTGAACTCCTCTAACGTCGAGGAGTGGTCGGCCATCGAGGAGCAGCTGCGGGCCGGCGACCTCGACGTCCTGCTCGTCTCCCCGGAACGTCTGGCGAATCCCGGCTTCGGACGCCGCGTGCTCGACGCGCTGGCCGGCAATCTCGGGCTGCTGGTGATCGACGAGGCTCATGCCGTCTCCGACTGGGGCCACGACTTCCGGCCCGACTACCGTCGCGTCGCCGACGTACTGCGCACTGTCAACCCGACGACGCCGGTACTGGCAACCACCGCCACCGCCAACGCGCGCGTCACCGAGGACGTCGCCGCGCAGCTCGATTCGGGTTCCGACACGCCGACGTTCGTGCTCCGCGGACCCCTCGCCCGAAAGTCGTTGCACCTCAACGTCCTCGACGGACTGTCGCCGGTGCAGCGGTACGGCTGGGTGGCGCAGTCACTTCCCCATCTCCCGGGCTCGGGCATCGTCTACGTCCTGACCGTCGCCGATGCCGACCGGCTCGTCGAGGCCATCCGCGCGGTGCACGGTGACTCGGTCGAGGTCGCCGCCTACACCGGACAACTCGACGCCGACCGCCGGCACGAACTCGAAGATGCCCTGCTGCACAACAAGGTCAAGGCGCTCGTCGCGACGTCGGCGCTGGGGATGGGCTACGACAAGCCCGACCTCGGCTTCGTCGTGCACGTCGGATCACCTCCGTCGCCGGTGTCCTACTACCAGCAGGTGGGTCGTGCCGGGCGCGCGCTCGACGACGCCGTGGTGATGCTGCTGGCGTCCCAGACCGACGACCGGATATGGGATCACTTCGCCACCGCGACGATCCCCGACCCCGACAAGATGCGTGACCTCCTGGCCGCTCTGGAGACCGCCGACGAACCCCAGTCGGTCATCCAGCTCGAGGCCGCCACCCGCTTCCGTCGTACGCGAATCGAGTTGATGCTCAAGCAACTCGCCGTCGACGGCGTCACCGACCGCACCCCGGACGGGTGGGTCGCCACCGGCAAACCGTGGACCTACGACGCCGCACACTACGACGGGGTGCTCGCCATCCGCCGTCGCGAGGCCGACATCATGCGCGCCTACATCGCCGGACGCACCTGCCTCATGCGCCTGCTGACCGAATCGCTCGACGACCCGCAGGCCGCCGACTGCGGTCGTTGTTCGGTGTGCCGCGGCTCGCTGAGCGAGGGGCTCCCCGACACGGTCGACACCGAGGTGGTCCGCACCGTCACGTCGACGCTGCGCCGCAAGGCGTCGACCCTCGATCCGCGGAAGATGTGGCCGGGCGGCGAATTCGGCCGCCGCGGAAGGATTCCCGCTGACCTCCTCGCTCAACCGGGCCGCGTCCTGGCGCACGCCGACGCACCCGAATGGGTGGAGGTGCTGGCGGCCGCCCGCAACGGCGACGAGCGTGCACTGGCCGAACTCGGCGACGCCGCCGTCGCGACACTCTCATCCTGGGTCCGCGAGACCGGTATCCGCGCCGACGTCATCGTGTCTCTCCGCCTCACCGGCACCAACCTGGCCGAAACACTCGCCGAGCACCTGCGCACAGTCGGGAAACGCGGCGGCGGAACCTTCCCCGTCCGCCTGGGCGATCCGCCGACCGACGCCACTGGCGCGGTCGAGGCCGCCTACTGGCGTGACCACCTCGGCGATCCGCCCGACGTCGCCGGACAGAACGTGATGCTGGTTGTCGACGCCAACAGCTCCGGCTGGCCGATCACCCTGGCGGCCGCGGCACTCCGCGAAGCCGGGGCGGGCGCGGTCCTACCGCTGCTGATCCACCGGACCGTCTGACCCTTCGAGACGCTCGCAAGCTCGCTCCTCAGGGAGCACGAGAGGGGTCAGTCGGCGACGTACTCGCCGTAGCCGAGCGAGCGCAGGCTGGCACGGATCTTCTCGGCCGCGGCGTCGAGGTCCTCGGGGCTGGCGTTCTTGTCCGCGTTGGCGAGGTCGAAGGTCTCGAGTGAGAGCCCCTGGAAGACGTGGATGTGCACGTGGGGAACCTCGAGGCCGGCGATGAGCAGGCCGATGCGCGGTGCGTCGAAGGCGTCCTTGACGGCCTGGCCGACCTTCTGGGCGACGCCGCTGAGGTGGGCGAACAGCGAGCTGTCGATCTGCTCCCAGTGGTCGACCTCGTTGCGCGGCACCACCAGTACGTGGCCGGGGGTGACCGGCTCGATGGTCAGGAACGCGACGGCCTCGCCGTCCTTCCAGACGAATCGACCCGGGATGTCGCCGTTGATGATCATGCTGAAGACCGATGCCATGGGGCCGAGTCTAGATGTTGTGGGGTTCGGCACCACCTGCCGGAACCGTGTTCTCCGCGGCGCTGTCGGGGGTCCATGACATTCTTTTTGGTGTGAGTGGGCCAGAATCCTCCCGATCGGGACGCAGCACCGGCAGACCTGTCGGATCCAGTGACGTCCTGGCCCGCGCACAGCGCTTCCCGCGGCTTCGGTACATGGGGTCGAAGTACCGGCTGCTCCCCCATCTCGAACGCACCTTCGCCGAGATCGGCGGGTCGACCGCGGTCGACGCGTTCTCCGGGTCGGGCGTGGTGTCCTACCTGCTGAAGGCCCAGGGTTTCGAAGTCCTCAGCAACGACTTCCTCCACTTCCCGCACGTCATCACGCGTGCCTCGGTGGCGAATTCGAGCGTCCGCCTCGAACCAGACCTCGTCGAGCAGATCTGCGGGCCGGCCGCCGACGACCGCGACTACATCTCCAGCACCTTCGACGGCTTGTACTTCACCGCAGAGGACCGCGCATTCCTCGACTCGGCCTGGTCGCATATCGATGCGTTGCGTGGATACCGCCGCGACCTGGCCATCTCCGCGCTCGTTCTCTCCGCTGCCCGCAAGCAGCCGCGCGGGGTGTTCACCTTCACCGACTCCACCCGCTATGCCGACGGGCGCCGCGACCTCACGATGTCCCTGCGCGACCACTTCCGGCTGCGCGCGGCGGCCGACTACAACGGCACTGTGTTCAGCAACGGCTGCAGCAACCGAAGCGTCCAGGGCGACATCTTCGACCTCGAACTTCCGTGGTCGGCGCCGCCGGACCTCGTCTACCTCGACCCTCCGTACGCGCCGCCCACCGACGACAACGACTACATCAAGCGCTATCACTTCCTCGAGGGCCTCTCCGCGTACTGGCGCGGCATGACCATCATGGAGAACACCAAAACCAAGAAGCTGCCCAAGCGTTTCACGCCGTTCGCCTACAAACGGACCATCGAGGACGCACTGCTGCGGACGTTCGAACATTTCGAGGACGCAGGCGCGATCGTGTTGTCGTATTCGTCGAATGCGTTGCCGGGCAAGGACCGCATCGTCGACCTGCTCGGCAAGGTCAAGCCCTCGGTCGAGGTGATCGCCATCGACCACAAGTACAGCTTCGGCACGCACGCTGCTGCCACCCGTCGTGACGTCAGCGAGTTCCTGTTCATCGGACGGGACTGACGCCGAACACATGAGTGACGCAGTTGACTTCGAGGACTACCTGAAGTCGTTGGGACGGTTGACCTCTCACGTCGACCCCACCGCCTCCACCCCGGAGGCCGAGCGGATCGTCGAGGCCACCGCCAGCCTCGGCGGACTCCTCGACACCGACATCACCGGTCTCGCCGCGTGGGTGCGCGACAACCCCAACGACGTCCCGGTGCTCGGGCTCGCGGTCGGGTTGTCGCAGGAGAAACTCAAGAACGCATTGCGCGACCGGTTCGACACCAGCGGATGGCACGGACTGGCGCGCACCCAGCCCGTCGACCTGGTGACCTGGCTCGACGCCGAGTTCGACCTCGTCCGGATGTTGCGGGCCCAGATGGAACGCACCTATACCTTCGCCGACATCCTCGTGGCGCGCGCCGGGACCCGGGCCACCGCGACCCGGGCCGGCGCATCGGGCCGTCGCATCGAGGACGAGATCGAGGACATCGCACGCGATCTCGGCTTGGACTACACGACGCGATCGCGGTTCGTCGGCCGCAACGGGCGCACCGCCCCCGCCGACCTCATCGTGGGCGACCCCAACTCCGCCGACATCGTGGTGGCCGCCAAGGGTTTCGACTCGACCGGCTCGAAGCTCACCGACGCCGTGCGCGAGATCGAGGAGATGGCCGAGGTCCGCCTCCCCACCCAGCTCGTGCTCGCGGTGATCGACGGGATCGGCTGGAAGTCACGGCAATCCGACCTCCGACGCATCCACCAGCTCTGGGCCACCCGCCAGATCGACGGCATGTACACCCTCGTCACCCTCGACCAGTTCCGCACCGACGTGGCCGAGTTCGCCAGGTTGCGGCGCCTGATCTGATGCCCTCACTCAGCTGGACAGCGGCAGCCGTACCCAGAAGGTTGCGCCCTCACCGGGTGTCGAATCGACACCGACCCGGCCGCCGTGCGCTTCGACCAGCGCGGCGACGATGGACAGTCCCAAGCCGTTTCCGCCGCCCGAGCCCCGGTGGCGTGACTGGTCGCCGCGGTAGAACCGCTCGAAGACGTGTTCCGCGTCCTCCGGGGTCAGGCCCTGTCCGGTGTCGGCGACCGTGAGCACCGCCTCGGAGGTGCCGTTCGCGCCGGTGTCGACCGAGACCCCGACCGTGATCGATGCCTCCGCCGGCGTGTGGTTGATCGCGTTGCCGATGAGGTTGCGCAGCACCTGCAGGAGCCGCGGTCCGTCTCCGGAGACCAGCGGCGGCTGGTCGCCGGTCGTCACCTCGAGCTCGATGTCGCGCTCGGGGGCGGCGACGCGTGCCGACTGGACGGCGTCGGCGGCCAGGCTCAGCAGGTCGACGGGTGCGGTGGCGATGGGGCGTTGCACGTCGAGACGCGCCAGCATCAGCAGGTCTTCGACGAGCACGTTCATCCGGCCGGCCTCGTCGTTGATCCGGCGCATCGCGTCGGTGACGTCGGGAACGCCGCCCTGCGAATAGAGTTCGGCGAATCCCTTGATCGACGTCAGCGGGGTGCGCAGTTCGTGGCTGGCGTCGGCGATGAAGCGTCGCATCTCCTCCTCGGAGGCGCGGGCCTGCCGTTCAGAGGCCGCCGTGGTGGCAAAGGCGTGCTGGATCTGGCCGAGCATCGTGTTCAGCGAATCCGACAGGCTGCCGACCTCGGTGTTGGGTGCGGCCAGCGGAACCCGTCGCGTGAGGTCGCCCGCCGCGATCGCATGTGCCGTCTCCTCGACCCTGCGGAGGGGACGGAGACTCGTCCGCACCAGCAGGTAGCTGAGCACCCCGATGAGCACCACGACCGCGGCACCGATCGCGAACTGCAACCAGATCAGCCGGCTGATCGTGGCGTCGATGTCGGACATCGGTGTGGCGACGATCGACGTGCCGAATTGGTTGCTGCGCTTGATCACCCGCCACTGCGGGCCGCCGGACTCCACCGATCCGACCGTGACCGGGCCGACATTGTCACCGGTGAGTCCGTCGAGGTCCGGGGCGTGGTCGAACTGGTTGTAGACGTTGACCGTGGACAGACCGGCCGGCCCGTGGAGAATCGACTCCACGTAGTACGGCGACGGCGGACGACGCGGCCCCGGCGGACCGGGGCGCGGCTCGTTGGCCGGCGAGCGCGGATCGGCCCAGGTGCGGGTGGCGTTGACCAGTCCCTCGTCGGCGCGGGAGATGAGGTCCTGGCGCATCGACGAGGTGACCGCGACCCCGGAGGCCAGCAACCCGACGACCACCAGGGCGAGCGTGAGTGCGACGAGGGAGAACCGCAGCGGCACTCCGCGTCTGCGGGCGTTCGCGGTCGGCTGGGACACGGTCATCAGTCGCGCGGCTCGCGCATCACATAGCCGACACCGCGCAGGGTGTGGATGAGACGCTTCTCGCCGTTGTCGAGTTTGCGACGCAGGTAGGAGACATAGGACTCGACGACGTTGACCTCGCCGCCGAAGTCGTAGTTCCAGACATGGTCGAGGATGCGGGGTTTGGACAGCACCGTGCCGGCGTTGACCATGAAGTAACGCAGCAGGGTGAACTCGGTCGGCGAGAGCTGGACCGGCTTGCCGGCCTTGAAGACCTCGTGGGTCTCGTCGTCGAGTTCGATGTCGGCGAAGGTGATCCGGGACGAGGCCTGCTGCTCCTCATCGAAACCGCTGCGACGCAGCAACACCTGCAGGCGGGCGACGACCTCCTCGAGGCTGAACGGCTTGGTGACGTAGTCGTCGCCGCCGATCGTCAGACCGTTGACCTTGTCCTCCACTGAGTCGCGGGCCGACAGGAACAGGGCGGGCGCCTCGACCCCGTCCGCGCGAAGACGACGCAACAGTCCGAAGCCGTCCATGCCCGGCATCATCACGTCGAGGATCAGGATGTCGGGTTTGCTGCGGCGGCACCTGTCGATCGCCGCCGGTCCATCTGCGGCGGTGTCGACGTCGTACCCCTGGAACTTCAACGACACCGACAGCAGCTGGCGGATGTTCTCCTCGTCGTCGACGACGAGAACCTTCGCCCCGCGCACATCGTGGTTCTTTCCCGGTCCGGTCACATCACTACTGTCCCAGAGTCACCTGGAACGTCACTGGCCGGACGCTGGGAGATTCCTGTGAGCGCTGACCTGGGGCTCGACGCAGGCCTCACATCGCGGCGTCGCCGTAGGCGGCGGCGATGGCCTCCGATTCACGCCACCGTGAATATGTGGGGCTCTGGGGCCAGCCGTCGGGCGAGTCCTGCCACTCTTCCTGCCTTCCCCATGGGAGAACATCGATGAGCGAGAAGGTGTAGCCGAGCTGCTCGACCCCCCGGCCGGTTGTGTGCCACATGCGGTAGACCTTGTCGCCGTCGCGGAGGAAGACGTTGACGGCGAACCCCTCGCCCGGCCCCGCGCCGACGGCGGCGGAGAACGTCGTGCCCTCCGACGAGTACCAGTCCATGCGGTTGCCGACGCGCTTCTTGTAGGCGAGGGCCTCGTCGATGGGACCGTGGGTGATGATGACGAACCGGGCGTCGTAGTCACCGAGGAAGTCGAGCCGGTCGAACTGCATGGTGAATCCGGTGCATCCCGAACACTGGTAGGTCTCACCGGGAAACCACATGTGGTTGTAGACGATCAACTGGGATCGAGCGTCGAAGACGTCGACGAGACGGATCGGCCCGTCGGGCCCGGTCAGGGTGTACTCGGGCATCTCGACCATCGGCAGCCGCCGCCGCTGTGCTGCGATCGCGTCGAGTTCGCGCGTGGCCGCCTTCTCGCGGACCCGCAGTTCGTCGAGGGCCTTCGCCCAGGTGTCATGGTCGGTCACAGGTGGGAGTCGATCGCTCATCGCAGTGCCTTTCGCTCGACGCGGGGTTTTCCGCAGAGGCAGACCGCGGCTCGGGGCTCAACTCATCGCCCTCAACTCATCGTTTCCGCATGTACGGCGCGGCGTATCCGATCTTCATCGATCCGTCGCCGAGCCATGCCGCGAGCTCCTCGGCCCGCTCGTCGAGTTTCCTCCGGGCGTCGGCGGGCAGGGGCTCGAGCGGGTGGATCGCGATCGAATTGTCGTCGCGGCGATACCAGCCGCCGACGATCCGGCCGTCCCACCACGCGGTCTGGCCGCCGTTGCCGACGGAGTCGAAGATCTCCGGACCGTGGTCGCCGAGATAGAAGGCCCGCTCCTTGAAGCCCATCGTCGTGGGGTCGAGTTCGGGTAACAGCACCGCCTGCGGTTCGCAGGCCTCGTCGGTGCCCAGGTCGTCGGGCAGCACATGTCCGATGCCGCCGCCGTCCAGATCGACCTCGACGGTGCCGAGGTCGGCGAGCGCGGCCCGCACCGCGGTCTTGGTGGAGCCGAGCCACCACACGAGATCCGTCTCGGTCCCCGGCCCGTAGGTGCGTAGCCAGCGTTCGACGAGCGCCCGGTGACCGTCATGCACACTCGGCGCATCCGGGGTCTCGCCGAGCCACACCTTCATCGACGTCCACGCCGGGCGGGAGAGATGCCAGTCGAGTCGGTTGGGTCCGCGGACGATGTCTCCGGATGCGTCGAGCATGTTGAGCACCCGCGGGCCGAAATGACTCTTCCCCGCCCACGACCTGCCCTCACCGAAGGTGATCGAGCCCTCCAGGACGGGCAACCGGGCACGCAGTTCGGTCGACGTGAGCGACTCACCGCCGGCGAGTTCGGTGAGGACCGCGTCCCGCGCGGTGTCGATCCAACCCTCGGGGTCGTCGACGTCGGGACTGCGACGCAGATCGCGAAGCATGTTGGTGCGCTCGGAGGCGGTGATCCGGGGCCCGAGCGCGCCGATCGCCTCGGCGAGGACGTCACGAGGGAAGGCGAAGAGAGTTCGCCGCATCGCGAGATGTTTGACGAGGCTCCGGTCGTCGTAGAGCGCGGTGTCGATATCGGCACGGGTCAAACCGTCGACCCGCGCCCACGCGGACAGATAGACCGTCGACGGGGTGGTGGCGTGGAGACCGACCATCGTCGCGGCCGCCTCGACGACGGACCCGGCCCGCGACGCGGCGTCGAGGTGCATGCGGCGCATCAACCGGGATCGGCGCGCGGTGTCGGTGATGCGGGGGCGCACTGGCATGCCGCGATCCTAGTGAGCCGACGCGAGGAATCCGGGAACAGCGGCGAGCCCGGAGAAAGAAGAGGGGAAGCGGGTGCCGGAGACCGGCCGACCCCCATCGACCCGGTGCCCGGCACCCGCCCGGTTGCGTGGGCCGGACGACACACAGCCCCCGACGGGCAGTGCCTGAGAACACCTCCGTGTGTCCTGCGACCAACGCATCCTTGCGCTCCCGACCCCCGTCAGGAACGCCCACCAAGGAGACCCCACCCCGCGACCGGAGTACAGCGCCGGTCCGGAACGAAAGACGAACACCGAGGTCAGCGAGCAAACGGACTATCCGGTCCGGACACGGCCGAACCCGGTTCCGGAGGCGTTCAGGTCAGATGACCTGAAGACTCGATCCCGACGTGGCCGTCGCCACCATCGCCCCGCCGACAGTGGCGCACCGGGGTCGCGTGTCGCATGATGGACCGGTCGATCAGTCGGACGGTCAGAGCGTGGAGTCGGGTGAGTGGATTTTGGTGAAGCGCTCGCGCGCCTTTTCGTGCAAGCGGGACGCCCCACCCTCCGAGCGGCGGCGGCCCGGGCCAAGGTCTCCGCGCAGCGGATCAGCGACTGGCGGAACGGCCGACACCTCCCCCGCGACTTCGCGACCGTCGAACCACTGCTCGTCTGGCTGACGTCCCGCGCGGTGGCGGCGGGCGTCGTCGAGGTCCTCACGATCCCCCAGTGGAGAGACCTGTGGGACCGACACCTGAATCAGGAGGCGCCGGGTACCCCGGAGCCGCCCGCCCAGCACTCCCGCCCCTACGCCGGACTGGCGCCCCTCACCGCCGCCGACTGCGAGCTGTACTTCGGACGCGACGACCTCGTCGGCACGCTCGTCGACACGATTCTCACCGCCGGCTCGGAGCCCGCGCCGCTGTCCCCGGCCTCCCGGCTGGTCGTCGTCACCGGGGTGTCGGGCTCGGGGAAGTCGTCGTTGCTGCGTGCCGGCCTGGCCCGCGACCCGCGGATCTCGACTCCGCGCCTCGCCGAGGTCACCCCGGATGGTCTGTCCATCGCCCCACCCGTCGACGGCGAGATCGACGCAGTGGTCGTCATCGACCAGTTCGAGAACGTCTTCTCACTCCCCGACGAACTGCGCTCGACCACGATGCGCGAGGTCGAGGAACTCGCCGCCGACACCGTCGTGGTGGTCGGCATCCGCGCGGACTTCTTCAGCCAGTGCGTGGAGTACCCCGTGCTGGCCGACGCCTGGCAGCACCGCTGCGTGATCGTCTCGGAGATGACGCGCACGCAGCTCCGCGAGGTCATCACCGCCCCGGTCCGCCTCGCCGGTGGGCGCATCGAGGCAGGCCTTGCCGACGTGATGATCACCGACCTCTACGAGGCGTCGACGGTCGGGGATCGGGCCGGGCGGCTTCCGTTGCTGGCCCACGTCCTGCAGGCCACCTGGGCACGACGCTCCGGCAACCGCATGACGCTGTCCGGGTATCGCGCGACCGGCGGCATCGCACGTGCCGTCGCGGACACCGCGGAGGCCGCCTGGGAGGCCATCGCCCCCGAACATCGCGACCTCGCCCGCGCGGTCCTGCTGTCGATGGTCCATGTCGGTCCGGCCGGGATCGCGCTGCGGGTGCCGCTGTCCACCTCGACCCTCAGCAGCCGCTTCCCGCCGGAGGTCTCGACCGTCATCGACGAGTTCGCGCAGGCCCGCCTGCTGACGGTGTCCGCGGAGTCGGTGATGCTCGTGCACGACGTGGTGCTGACCGCGTGGCCGCGTCTCGCCACCTGGATCGCCGACGACTCCGACACCCACGTCTGGTGGCAACAACTCGACGCCGACACCCAGTCGTGGGTGGCCAACGGCCGCAGCCGCTCATTCCTCTACACCGGCTCGCGACTCGACGACGCCAAGAGCCACCGCGAAGCGCTGCGCAGCAACTACGTACACCTGCTGAGCAGGGAGAACGACGAGTTCCTCGACTCCGCGGTCGCGATGCAACGACGCCGCCGGCTGTTGCAGCTGGGTGCCGTCGCGGTGATCGTGATCCTTGCGATCTCGGCGTCGATCATCGCGGTGTTCGGGTTCCGGCAGGCGCACGACCTCCGGCAACAGCGCAACGCCGCGGAACGGGCGGCCCTGCTGTCCCACATCGACAGCATGGAGCACTCCAACCCGTCGCTGGCCGCGCGCCTGCTGCTCGTCGCCCATCAGCTCTACCCCGACGACCCGACGATCGCCGGTCATCTGCGCGGCGCGGCCACCAGCCCGCTCGCGACGCAGGTCACCGGCCACACCGGACCGGTCTACGACCTGGCCTTCGACCGGACCGGCCGCCACCTCGCCTCGGCGAGCGGCGACCGCACGGTCCGCATCTGGGAGAGCACCGATGCCACCCCGAGGTATCGCGAGGTGGCAACCCTGCGCGGCTTCGGCAACTACGTCACCTCCACCGCCTTCCATCCCACCCGACCGTTGTTGATCACCTCGAGCGGCGACGGCGCGGTCCGGATGTGGGACCTCGCCGACCCCGGTCGCCCAGTGCTGCGCGACACGGCATCGCTCGGTCGCGGCACCGTCTACATGGCCCGCTTCTCCGCGGACGGCCGGACGCTCGCCGCCTCGTCGGACGACGGTTCCATCACCGTTTTCGCGGTGCCTCCGACAGGAACCCTGCGCGAAACCGCCGTGCTCCGGGGCCACGGCGCCGCCGCACGCACACTGTCCTTCAGCCCCGACGGGCAGCTGCTGGCGAGCGGCGGGGACGACCGCGTCGTACGGCTGTGGACCACCGGCGAGAAACCCGCCCCCGTCGGCGAGCCGATCACCGGCTTCCCCAGCATCACGCACGCGGTCGCATTCAGCCCGGACAGCCGTTCCCTGGCCGTCACCGGCGACAGCCCGAACGCTCAACTCTGGGATGTGACCGAACCGGAGTCCCCGCTGCCGCTCAGCACCTCGCTCCCGACCGCGACCGCGGGTTCCTGGTCCATCGCCTTCGACCCGAACGGTTCGCAGGTCGCCTCGGCCCGCGCCGACGGCATGGTGCGGGTATGGAACACGACAAACCGGGCTTCACCGACGGCCCAGTGGGCGCTGCAGACCGCGTCGGAGCAGGGTTCGGTCCGTACCTTCTCGGCCACCTTCGACCCGACCGGTGAGCACCTGGTGTCCGGGCGTTCCGACGGGACGATCGACGTCTGGTCTCTGCCCGACCGTTCGGTCCCCGACCGCGGCGGCACGATCAGCGGGGTCGCCACCGACCCGGCGCAGCGCATCCTCGCGACCGTCGGCTCGGACACCACCCTGAACGTGTGGACCCTGGACGACGGCGAGATGTCGTTGCGTTCACGCACTCCCATCCAGCGGCGGGTCAACGACCACCCGCGCGTCTCGGTCAACGAACGCGGCATCCTCGCGGCGACGGCGAACAACAACGGCGGTCTCGTCGAACTGTGGGACATCCGCGACCCGGACACCCCACGGGCCGCGGCCCGGTTGCCCGTCTCGACCCGGTACTCGTTCCCGGTCGCCTTCGCGCCCACCGGCGATGTCCTCGCGACCGGTGACACCGACACCACGATCGCACTGTGGGACACCTCCGATCCCACCTCGCCGAGTCGGATCGGCGCTCCCCTGCGCGGCCCCGCCGACCTCATCCGCAGCGTCGCCTTCAGTCCCGACGGCACCCGCGCCGCGGTGACCTCCGACGACAAGCGGGTCTACCTCTACGACCTGGGGTCCGGCAACCCCGACCCGGTGACGGTGATCTCCGACAACACCCCCGTCACCCAGGCGGCCTTCGACGACGACGGGGAGGTCCTCGTCGTCGCGGCCCGCGACCTGTCCACCTGGCGACTGCCGACGACGGACACCGCCGGCGAGCCCGAACTGATCGATCGCCACGAGGACATGTTCGCCAACACGCTGTCCATGTCGCCCAACCGGATCGCCGTCGGCACATCCACGCACGAGCTGATCAGCTTCGCGCTCGGCGACGACGGCACACTCGACGATCGACAGTCAGTGGGGACGCTGCTCAATTCGACCGACACCACCACGACGTGGCAGGTCCCGGTCCGGTTGCCCGCGGACGACGAGATCCTCGCCGGCGGCGACACGACCGGCAGCGTCTATGTGCACACCCTCGACGTTCCCGACGCCCGCGAATGGGTCTGTGCGAACACGGTTCCCATGACCGAGGCGCAACGGGCGGCGTACCTGCCCCACGCCTACCTCAAGGGCGATTGCGACTGACGCTCAGCGGAAGCTGAGCACCTCATCACCCCAGGCCTCCCAGAGATCGCCGTCGAGGTTCTGCACCACCCGGTCCTCGGCGTCGATGCGCAACACGGGACGGCGGCCGGTGTCGTAGGTGGGCCACTCGTCGCCGGGCGACCCGGTGTCGGGTGCGCGACCGTGTGCGAACGACGTCCAGCGGCGGATCAGTCTCTGCGACACGGCTTCTCCGTGTTTGCGGCCGCCCAGGAGGAAGGTGATGTCCCGCGGACCCGCACCCAGGTTCCCCCACACGTAGGGCACCTCGGTGGCGTGTGCGGCACCGAGGCCCAGCAGCCGGAACATCCTGGTGGTCCAGTCGTAGCGGTACACGTAGACGGGAGCCCGGCGCGCGTGGGCGTCGGCGAGCCACAGCGTCGGCATGCGGAAGGCGACGTCGCGGGCCACGCCCAGCCCGGTGACCTTCGGCCGCAGACCCGAGTACGCCGAGAGCACCTGCGCGCGTTCGGGTAACACGATGTCGGGATACTCCTCGCGCATGCCGGCGAACATCCGCTCGATCTCCTCGGCGGTGATCGGCATGAGCGGCGACTTCATGTACTTGAAGAGATTCGCCTCGTCGCGGTTGGTCCCGATGATCAGCGGCACGGGCAGTGCCCGACCGTCCCGGTAGACGTCGAGGGGATGGTCGGGCAGCAGGTCGCCGTCGACGACCGGGGCGAAGGCGATGGTGCCGGGCGATTCGGTGGGCACCTTCGCGAACAGTTCGGTGGTGAGCATCGAACACCTTGTGGCGTCCAGGGATTCGAGCTGGCCCACCACCTCCGCCGAGTCACCCGTGTCCTCGATCCCGGCGGCGTCGAGCAGCATGCGCGCGACGCGGGCGGCCCGGTCGGCGCCGTACATCGACGTCACCGGCGAACTCTGGGCGATGGCCCGGCCGAACAACCCCTCGGCGGCGGGCATCGTCAGCAGCGCGGTGACGAGGCCGGCGCCCGCCGACTCGCCGAACACGGTCACCTTGTCGGGGCCCCCGCCGAAGGCCGCGATGTGGTCGCGGACCCACGCCAGCGCGGTGAGGACGTCGCTGAGCCCGACGTTGGACTCGAAGCGCGGATCGATCGACGACAGGTCGGCGAACCCGAGGACGCCCAGCCGGTAGTTCAGCGTCACGATGACCACGTCACCGGTGGACGCGAGCGCCGCACCGTCGTAGTACGGCTGGCTACCCGACCCGAGGACGTACGCCCCGCCGTGCAGCCAGACCATGACCGGCAGCGCGACGGCGTCGTGGGCATGGGTCGAGGCACCCGGCGGCGTCCACACGTTGAGGTAGAGGCAGTCCTCGTCCATCACGACATCCGGGCCGAGCCGGACCGCGGGATTGAGTTCCTGCGGGCAGACGGCCCCGAACGAGAAAGCGTCGACGACGGTATCCCGACTCCCGTCCTCGTCGGGCGTGAGTGGCCGGGCGCGACGCCATCTCAGTTCGCCCAGCGGAGGTCTCGCATACCGGATTCCGCGCCAGACATCGGCGCGGTCGCCGGCGACCCCGCGGTAGGTACCGAGTGCGGTACGCGCGAGCGGCTCCGCGCCGGTGGGAGTCGGGGTCGTCTCGGCCACGGCAGAGGTACCCGGTTCATCGTGCTCCATCCGTACATCCTGCACCGACAGTTCGTTTCCGGGCACACGTTCCCGCGTGACGGGAATGTCGAGGACCTGCTGGGTAGAGTACGAGCATGGATGTACTACGCCACGTCGTAATTCTTTTCCACATCGTCGGCTTCGCCGTGACCTTCGGTGCCTGGTTCACACAGGTGGCCGCCCGCGAGTTCCGCTTCACCCGGGTCATGGACTACGGCATCGGGCTGTCGCTGCTCACCGGTTTGGCACTGGCCGCACCGTGGCCCGCCGGAATCGAACTCAACTACCCGAAGATCGCCATCAAGCTGGTGATCCTGCTCGTGCTGGGCGCGATCCTGGGTATCGGCAGCGCTCGTCAGAAGCGCACCGGCGAACCCGTTCCGCGGGCGCTGTTCTGGACGGCGGGCGCACTGTCGCTGCTCGCCGCCGGACTCGCCGTCATCTGGTGACCATCTCCAGGCGATAGACACACATCGCCGGTTCGGGCCGGACGGTGACCAGATCGTGGTTCGTCTTCTCCGCGGGACGGCCGAAAGCACCGACATGGGTGATGATCCGGAAGGACACCACCCGGTCACCGTCCGGAGTGTGCGCGACGATCTGACCGATCGACGATTCCCTGACCTCGGACCCGGCGCCAGAGTTCCGCAGCTGCTCGACGAGCCCCGCTGCGGAACCGGCGTCGGGCGAGTCGTCGCACAACCGGTCGATGGCCGATTCGACGCGCGTGGTGTCCGTGGGCGAATAGCTCAGGAGATCGACGATCATCCGGCGGGCGTACTCGACGACGGCCGCGTCGTCGACCGGCGTCTCCTCCTCCGGCTCGTCCGAACGCACCGCGAAGACGACCATCTCGGCGACCAGCAGGGCCACTGCCGCGGCGAAACCCACCAGCCACCACGGTGTGCGGCCGCGGTGCCGCGACGGGGACGGAACGGGCCCGGAGACAGGAGAGGCCCCGGGCCGCGGCGAGGACCATCGACTCTCTGGTCTGGTGTGACCGTTCGTCATCTGGCTCCCCCCGCGGGCCGAGGCCCTCGTGGAGCCCCCTGTCAGGATTGAACTGACGACCGCTCGCTTACAAGGCGAGTGCTCTACCACTGAGCTAAGGAGGCGTGCGTGCGCGAGTATATCCACCGCGCATGCGACGGTCCCAGCGGACCCGGTCAGCCCGGGATCGCGGCGACCGCCTCGATCTCCACCAACTGGTCGTCGTAGGCCAATACCGAGACCCCGAGCAGGCTGCCGGCCGGCTTGTGCTCGCCGAAGGCCGCCGTCACCGCATCCCAGGCGACCACGAGGTCGGCCTGGAGGTGTTCGGCGACGAAGACGGTCACCTTGGCGACGTCGGACAGCGATGCACCGGCCTCGGCCAGCGCCGCCTCGAGGTTCGCCATGCACTGCCGTGCCTGTTCGCTGACGTTCCCCGGGGCGACGGTGACGCCCTGCTCGTCGATCGGCGCGGCGCCCGCGGTGAAGACGAGACTGCCGGGGGCCACTGTCGCACTGCGGGTGTGACCGTCGAGGGGACCGTTGATCTGTACTGATGACATGCCGCGATCCTAGAGTGCGACGGCGGACCCGCGAGGTTGCATGAGATCGGCCGTGGCCGGGTAGTTCGCATCCGAGATCGATTCGGTGCCAAGATCGACGAAGCGAATGCTCGACCGACCCGAAGGAGGCATGGGTGCGCGAGTTCCTCGGCCGCGCGCTTCGTCGACTCACCGGAACCCGGCAGGCGACGATCGACACGATCGAACCCGGCAGCATCATGGTGTCGCCGCGCAAGCCGATCGAACCGTTCGACGTCGCGGCGATCACCGAGGTCCTCGACCTCGCCACCAAGATCGGCGCGGTCCTGCTCGACTCGGGTACCGGCGCGATCGACACGCAGACCCAGATCAAGTTCGTCGCAGGTGTTTACGGCCTCGAGGACGTGGACGTCGACGTCACCTACAACACGATCGTCGTCAGCGCCCGACGCGGCGCGACGCTCCCGCCGATCACCACGATGGAGCAGGTCTACTACCGCTCAATGGACTTCACCCGGCTCGCCCAGGTGGACCGCCTCGTCCGGCGCATCCGCGACTCCGGCATCACGCCGGCGACCGCTCACCGCATGGTCGACGAGATCATCACGGCCCCACACCCGTACCCGCACTGGGTCGCGACGGTCGCCTGGGGCGCGATGGCGTCGGGCATCTCCGTCCTGCTCGGCGGCCAATACCTCGTCGCCGCACTGGCATTCCTGACCACGGTCGCGATCGTCGTCATCAACCGGAACCTGAACCGGATCGGTACGCCGATCTTCTTCCAGCAGCTCACCGGCGGGTTCATCGCCGTCGTCCCGGCGGCCCTCGTCTTCGGCGCGGCCGAGACACTCGGTGTGCAGATCGCGCCCTCACAAGTCATCGCGGCAGGCATCGTCGTCCTGCTCTCGGGACTGTCGCTGGTCGGTTCGGTGCAGGACGCCATCACCGGCGCCCCGATCACCGGCGTCGCCCGCTTCTTCGAACTCCTGCTCATGACCGGCGGCATCATCGCCGGCGTCGGTGTCGCGATCCGACTGCTCGAGGCCGGCGGAATCTTCCTGCCCACGATCACCACCTCGACCAGCTTCGAGGCCGTCGAGTTGCCGGTACGGGTGGTCGCGGGCGCCTTCGCCGCCTGCGCCTACGCAGTTGCCAGTTATGCCGAGACCCGCGCGCTCGGAGTCGCCTTCCTCGGCGGCCTCATCGGCACCGCGGTCGCGGCGTCGGCGACCTTCACCACGGTCGGCGATGTGATCGCCAACGGACTCGCCGCGGCCTTCGTCGGCCTGGTCGGTGGCCTCCTGGCCCGTCGCGCGCTGACGCCGCCGCTCGTCGTAGCGGTCGCCGGCATCACCCCACTGCTCCCGGGTCTCGCGGTCTACCGCGGCCTGTACGGAATCCTCAGCGAGCAGACGCTCAGCGGCTTCACCTGGATCGCCAACGCCCTCGCCATCGGCTGCGCGCTGGCCGCCGGCGTCACCCTCGGTGAGTTCGTCGCCCGGTCGCTGCGCCGCCCCCAGCTACCGCCGCGACCCGACTGGAGTCCGCGGCGCCGCCTCCTCGCACAGCGCGAGGCACGGGAGAGCCGCACGATCCGCCAGAACCGTCGGTGGCCGCCCCCACCGCGGCGGTTCTGAGCACCCCCGCGACCCGGGTAGAATGGCGAATCGGGCGCGCCACCCATCGGCCGCTCCAGCCCGCACGGCCTCGAGCCACACCGCGACACCGCACGCACTACGAGGGGACTCACATGCCCGCGAAGACCACCGACATCGCCGACGAAGAACTGGAACCGGTAGCCGACGAGACCGCCAATTCGGCGCGTCGCGTCGTGGCCGCCTACGCCACCGACGCCGACGAGTGCCGGATGCTGCTCGCAATGCTGGGGATCGCGCCGGGCGAGAACGCCTGATCCGGTGACGCCGCGACCGGCTGGAACCGGGACCGCCCCCTTCCACGACAACGAGTCCGGGGAGGGGCCGAACCGGGCTGCTCCGCACGACGGCGCCGAGTTCGTCGTCGTCGCCAACCGTCTGCCCGTCGACAAGGAGATCCTGCCCGACGGCACGGTCAACTGGAAGCGGAGTCCCGGTGGCCTCGTGACCGCGCTCGAACCGATCCTGCGCGCCAACACCGGCGCCTGGGTCGGCTGGTCGGGTATCCCTGATTCCGACGACAATCCCCCGGACATCGAGGGCATCGACATCCATGCGGTGCCCCTGTCCACACAGGAGATCGCCGAATACTACGAGGGCTTCTCCAACGCCACGCTGTGGCCGCTCTACCACGACGTCATCGTCAAGCCGGAGTACCACCGCGAGTGGTGGAACACCTATGTCGAGGTGAACCGGCGGTTCGCCGAGGCCGCGTCGCGGGCGGCCGCCGAAGGTGCCGTGGTGTGGGTGCAGGACTACCAGCTCCAGCTGGTCCCGAAGATGCTGCGCATGCTGCGGCCCGACGTGAAGATCGGCTTCTTCCTGCACATCCCGTTCCCGCCGGTGGAACTGTTCATGCAGATGCCGTGGCGCACCGAGATCGTCGAAGGCCTGCTCGGCGCCGACCTGATCGGTTTCCATCTCCCCGGTGGTGCGCAGAACTTCCTGTTCCTCGCCCGCCGGCTCGCCGGCCAGGCCACCAGCAAGGGCACCGTCGGCGTCCGCTCGCGCTTCGGAGTGGTGCAGGTCGGCTTCCGCACCGTGCGGGTGGGTGCATTCCCGATCTCGATCGATTCCGGCGAGCTCGCCGCGAAGGCCAAGACCAAGAAGATCCGTGACCGGGCCGCGGAGATCCGCCGCGAACTCGGCAACCCCAAGACGATCATGCTCGGCATCGACCGGCTCGACTACACCAAGGGCATCGATGTCCGCCTCAAGGCGATCTCGGAGTTGCTCGACGAGGAGCGGCTCGATGCGTCCGAGACGGTGATGATCCAGCTCGCCACGCCGAGCCGGGAGCGCGTCGAGAGCTACAAGCGGATGCGGGCCGGGATCGAGCAGCTGGTCGGCAACATCAACGGCAACCACAGCCACACGGTGAGCCGGCCGGTCGTCCAGTATCTGCACCGGCCGGTGCCGCGCGACGAGCTGATCGCCTTCTTCGTCGCCGCCGACGTCATGCTGGTGACACCGTTGCGCGACGGCATGAACCTCGTCGCCAAGGAGTACGTCGCCTGCCGCAGCGATCTGGGCGGTGCGCTGGTCCTCAGCGAGTTCACCGGCGCCGCAGCGGAATTGCGTTCGGCCTATCAGGCCAACCCCTACGATCTCGACGGTGTCAAGGACGCGATCGTGGCGGCGGTGAACCAGAGCGAACACGAAGGACGACGCCGCATGCGTGCGCTGCGCCGTCAGGTGCTCGCCCACGACGTCGACAAGTGGGCCCGGAGTTTCCTCGGCACGCTCGGGGAGAACTCGGAGACCGAGTTGGAACCGAACCGCGGTGTTCACCTGGTCGAAGACTCCCTCGACAATTCATGAGCGACACCGGGATTCCCGCAGATCTGCGTGAGGCTCTCGGCACGGCCGCGCGCGCACGACGTCTCCTCGTCGCGTCGGATTACGACGGATGCGTGTCGCCGATCGTGTCACGTCCGGAGGACGCGATCCCGAATCCGGCATCGATCACCGCGCTCGAGGCGGCCGCAGCATTGTCCGACACCGAGGTCGCGGTCATCTCGGGTCGCGAACTCGCCGTCCTCGCAAGCCTGTCCGGCCTGGGCGCACCGGTGACGCTGGTCGGGAGCCACGGGAGCGAGTTCGACACCGGGTTCGCGGTCGAGGTGACCGACACCGCACGCGCCCTCCTCGTCCGGATCATCGGCGAATTGCGGGACATCTCAGCACGTTTCCCGGGTTCGACGGTCGAGACGAAGCCGGCGAGCACCGTGCTGCATGTACGCAACGCCGATCCCGATGACGCCGCTGCGGCACTTGAGGCCGCACGGTGGGGCCCCGGCTCCTGGGAGGGTGTGCACTCCACCGAGGGGAAGAGCGTGCTCGAACTCGCGGTCATCGAGACCAGCAAGGGGCACGCGCTCGACACCCTCCGGGAGCAGCTCGACTGCGATGTGGTCATCTACCTCGGCGACGATGTGACCGACGAGAAGGCCTTCGCGCACCTGCGGCCCGAGGTCGGCGACATCGGCATCAAGGTCGGCGAGGGTGCCACCGCAGCCGGATTCCGCATCGAGGACACCGACGACGTCGCCGCCGTCCTCGATCACGTGGCCACCGAACGCCGAGCCGCGCTCGACGCCTGAACCGGCTCAGCCGATCATGACCCGGGCGGTCGCGTCGTCGTAGGGCAGTTCACCGCGAACGGTCGCGGTCACCTCGTATTTGTTGAGCGTGATCGTGCCGCGGTGATTGTCGAGGAATGCGGTGTCCGCGGCGTCGCGCCCGGTGGCGATACGTACCAATGACTGCCGCGGGGCCAGGCGCGTACTGTCGACGACCACCCATTCGCCGTCGATGATCGCCTCGGCAACAGCGTGGAAATCCATCGGTGAACATCCGGGTGCATAGACGGCGACGAGCCGCGCCGGGATGTTCAGCGCACGCAACAGCGCCACGACGAGGTGTGCGTAGTCGCGGCACACGCCCGCCCCGGCGAGCAGGGTGTCGGCTGCTCCGTCGATGGGATCGCTGGCACCCGGGATGTAGTTGAGCCGCTGCTCGACGAACGTCGCCACCTGATTGAGGAGTTCCCCCTCCGGCAACGACAGGTCGAACTGACCGGCCACGAAGCCGAAGAACTTGTCGCACTCGGCATATCGGCTGGGCCGCAGGTATCGCGACCGGTCGGTGCTCTCCACCGGGATCGGGTTCGCAGCCGTCAGGACCTCGGCGGTGTAGTCGATGGTCAGCAGTCCACGGCCGAGCTGCATCCGGTGGATGCGCGACCCGTGGTCGGCGACGAGCTCCTCGACGTCGACCGGGCTGCCGTCCAGCTCGATCTTGAGTTCCTCGGCCAGTTGCAGGCCGGGCAGCTTCGCCACCGTGATCTGCATCTCGAGTTCGGTCGGGTCGTCGATGCTCACCTCGAGGCGTGCGGAAACATCGCGGGGCAGGGTCATGCCCCCACCGTAGGTGATGAAGCCCAGCACGGCACACAGGGCGGTTACTGCTCGGAGACGGTCTGCCCGTCAGAGGGTGGCGACGGCGGCGATCGGATCGGCGTAGATGACACTCAGCGCAACCACGACCGCGGCGCTCTCCTGTACGTGCACACCGAATCTCGACGGCGCGATCTCCAGCGGCCGGTCGAGCGTCGAGGCCTCGTCGAACGCTGCCTGCACCGGTGCGAGCCCGTGCGGATGCGCCGCGAACGCGTCGCCGGCGACGACGATCGTGTCCGGGTTGATCACGTCGCGGATCATCGCGACCGCCTCCCCGAGCACCCGCGCGCGTTCGTCGACGATGCGCGACGCGTCCGGATCGATGCCGAGGCGATGAGCGGCCGCCAGTGCGGCGTCGTCGCCGATGACGTTCTGCAACCGGACGCGGGTGTGTCCCGGGGCGAGCACCGGCGCGGAGACGGGCAGATGCGCGATTGTCCCGGCCCCTCGCTCGGGGACGTGCACCCGGCCCTCGAGAGTCATTGCCATGCCTGCGGTTTCGCGGGCGTAGAAGAACAGTCCGGTGCCGGTCGCGTCCCGCGGTCCGCCCAGCAACAGTTCTGCTGCGGCCATCGCCTCGACGTGTTCACACACCGACACCGGGGTGCCGAGTCGGTCCGCAAGGGTTTCGCCCACCGGGAGTTGATGCCATCCGAGAACTCGGTGATCCACCACACCCGTCTCCGCGTCGACCGCACCGCCGAGCGCCACCCCACCCCACAGCAGGCGGCGTCCGCTGAACCGGCCGGCGAGCTCGGCGAGTTGCGTGCACAGTTGCTCGATCGCCTCCTTCTGGTCACCCGATGGGGTGAGCACGGCGTGGCTGTGCAACGTGCGTCCACCGAGATCCGCGATGACCAGGACCGAGCGCCGCGCACCGATGTGCAGTCCGGCGACGCACAGCGAATCCCGGTCGATGGTCAGCGGGTTCTTGGGCCGGCCAATGGTTTTCGGTCCCGCGAGATCGGGCCGTTCGGCGACGAGACCGTGGGCGGCGAGCGCATGGACCTGCCGGTTGATCGTCGCGGCGGACAACCCGGTCGTCGAGGCGAGCTGATCCCTGGTCACCGGTCCACCGACCCGGATCGCGTGCAACACCGCGGCCGCCGGAGTGGACGTCAGTTGCAGCGCCGCCGGGATCACTCCCCCACGCATGGGACGAATGTAGCAGTGCGCGAGTGCACGCCGAGGCGCACGGCAGCCTCATGGGCGGGGTGCGGTAGGCGTCGTAAGGTGGGCCCATGAGCCCTGACACCGCCACCGCCCAGACCACCGACCAGCGACCGATCGCCGTCGTCACCGGCGCGAGTTCCGGGATCGGTGCCGCCACTGCTCGTCAACTCGCGAAGCAGGGTTACCACGTGGTGCTCGGCGCACGACGCGTCGATCGCGTCGAGGAGCTCGCCGCCGAGATCGGCGGAACCGGAAAGCAGCTCGACGTCACCGACGAGGACTCGGTCGCCGCGTTCGTCGAGGGCCTCGACCGCGTGAACGTGCTCGTGAACAACGCCGGCGGCGCCAAGGGCCTCGACCCGGTGTCCAACGCGAACTTCGACGACTGGCGCTGGATGTGGGAGACCAACGTCATGGGGAGCCTGCGGATCACCAAGGCCCTCATCCCCGCACTGATCGCATCCGGGGACGGACTGATCGTCGCCATCACCTCCGTCGCCGCACTCGAGGCCTACGACAACGGCGCCGGCTACACCTCGGCCAAGCATGCGCAGGCGATCACCCACCGCACCCTGCGCTACGAACTGCTCGGAGAGCCGGTGCGACTCACCGAGATCTGCCCGGGAATGGTCGAGACCGACTTCTCGCTCGTGCGTTTCGAGGGCGACCAGGAACGCGCCGACGCCGTCTACGAGGGCCTCACCCCGCTGACCGCCGACGACGTCGCCGAGGTCATCGGCTTCGTCGCGTCCCGCCCGCCGCACGTGAACCTCGACCAGCTCGTGCTCAAGCCGCGCGATCAGGCGTCGGCACGACGGAACATCAAGACCGGCTAGCGGGGTGCGGGAACGTTGGAGGTCGGCGCGCCGCTCGGAGTCGCCGGCACCGACGACTCCGTCACCTCGCCTTTGATCGCCGACATGCCCTGCCAGGTCTCCCAGTCGAAGATCCAGTCGTAGATGTCACCGTCGGCCTCCGACAACGGGATTCGCGTACCCGAGACCTCGACCGGGTCGCCGTAGACGGCCACGCGGAAGTAGCGTTCGGCGTCTGCCTCGGACAGATTGATGCAGCCATTGGTGACGTTCGCGGCACCCTGCACGTTGACCGTCTCCGGGTTGGCGTGGATGAACTCGCCGTTGTTGGAGATGCGCACGGCCCAGCGTTCCCGGAGGTTGAAGTAACCGGCGGCCGGGTTGCTCATGAAGAACTCTTCGTACTTCTCGGTGACCACGTGGATACCGGAACGGGTGACGTTGCGGTCGAGGTCGCCGCCGCCGTAGCTGCAGGGCAACGACATCAGTTCGGCGCCGTCGCGCACCACGACGATGCGGTGCGAGGACTCCACGGCCTTCACGACTTGCGCGCGGCCGATCGAGAAGTCGCTCGTCACGTCCGCGGCCCCATAGGCGCCGCCACCGTGGTCGAGGCCGTACAGCTTGGCGTCCATGTGCACCTTGGTGCCGGGAGCCCAGTACTCGCGGGGACGCCAGTGGACGCGTGAGCCGTTGTCCTCGCCGAGCCACGCCCACGATCCCTCGGTCTGCGGCGTGGTCGTGACGGTGAGCGCCCGCTCCACTGCCTCCTTGTCCTCGACGGTCCCGTTGAACTTCAGGATGATCGGCGCGGCGATGCCGACCTCCTGGCCGTCGCCGATGTTGACCACGACGTTCAACTGGCTCGACGGCTCGAGGGTGGTGAAGCTGCCGGTGACCGGCACGGTCTTGCCGTCGGTCCCGAGAGCCGTTCCGCTCCAGGTGTATTCGGTGCCGTACCCCAGCGGCTCGGCGATGGTGTAGCTCGTCCGGTCCTCCGACAGCCGCCCGTTGACCACCCGCCCGCGGGGGTTCGTCAGCTTCACGTCGGGGTTGAGCGTGCCGTCCTCGGCCTGCACCGAGATCTCGGCGATCGGGCTGGGCGCCTCACCGTCGAGCGGAGGGGTGAAGGTCAGTCGGACTTTCGGTTCGTCTGGTTTGCCGCCGCCGCCCGGGCCGGCATCGGAACCCGTACACGCCGCGATCGCGACCCCGAGTACGCCGACCCCGGCCGCGGCGAGCACAGCACGTCGGTTCACCGGGGCCTGAGAAGTCATCACCCGCACAAGCCTACCGATCTGCGGTGATCGTTCACGGAGCTGACGGCTCAGGGTTGCGGATCGTCGCCCACGGTCGCCGCGGACGGCATGTGGGCGCGCTCGCCCGCGTGGTCCATGATCGACAGCACCTCGGCCGGACCGTCGTGAGCGCAGATCGCATGCGGGATCATGGTCGAGAACTCCGCAGCATCCCCCTCCGGGACGAGGATCGCGCGGTCGCCGAGGAGCAGCCGCACCGTGCCGGCGAGCACCGTGAACCACTCGCGCCCAGGGTGAACCCGCAGGTCGCCGAGCGGCTGTTCGCGTTCGAAGCGCATCTTCGCGACCGTCACCCCCTGCGGGCTGTTCTCCCGGGAGAGCAGCCACATCGTCATCCCCTCGGCGGTGTGGGCCTGGGGACGGATCACGACGTCGGTGTCGTCGGCGGCTTCGACGAGCTGATCCAACGTCGTTCCCAACGCCCGCGCGATGGGGACCAACTGGTCCAGCGCGACCCGGCGGTGCCCGGTCTCGATACGGCTCAGCGTCGACGGGGACAGGTAGCACCGCGCGGCCAGCGCATCGAGGGTCCAGCCCTTGGCCAGTCGGAGTCCACGAATGCGTTGCCGAACCACCGCATCGAGTTCTTGCGTCATAGGCAAGATGGTATGCCGATTGAGCATCAGCACGCTACCGTCGATCTCATGACCCGTTCGTACGATCACAATGAGCACCACCACGACCACGTCCACCTTGCTTCGGTGCTCGACCTGGACGCCGAACTCCTCGGCGATTACGTCGACGACGCCGCCGCGGCCATCACCCGCAGCATCGGACGAGCACCGCAGCGGATCGTCGATCTCGGCGCGGGAACCGGCACCGGTACCGAGGCGCTCGCACGCAACTTCGCCGACGCGCAACTCGTCGCGGTGGACAGTTCCGCCGAGATGGCCGCGCTCGTCGAGCGACGGGCGGCCGCGGGCGGTTTCGCCGCACGGGTGGCCACGGTGGTCGCCGACCTCGACGACGGCCTGCCACCGTTGCACTCCCCGGACGTTCTCTGGGCCTCGATGTCGCTGCATCACCTCGCCGACCCCACGGCACTGTTGCGCGCGGCGGCCTCCGTGCTGGCCCCGGGCGGCGTCGTGGCGATCATCGAGTTGGACGGCCTCCCGCGCTTCACGTCCGAGAACTCGGAATTGCGCGGGGTCGAGGACCGCTGCCACGCCGCGGCGGCCACCGCCGGATGGGAAGCGCTCGTAGACTGGACCGACGCGCTCAACCGAGCCGGTCACGACGTACTCGAACGTCGGACCATCCGCGTCGGGCCCGGCGGCCCGAGTCAGGCGGTCGCGCGCTATGCCCGGCACTGGTTCGGTCAGTTCCGGCACCGTCTGGCAGACGTTCTCGACCCCGCCGACCTCTCCGTCCTCGACGAACTGATCGATGAGCGCAGTCCCCGCTCAGTCCACCGACGTACCGACCTGACCTTCACGGCCGGCCGTCACCTCTGGATCACCCGGCCGCGCTCCGCCGGCCTCATGGACGCCCCGTCCGACACCCGACCCCTCGAGAGTGAGCTGTCATGACAGACCCCCGCACCGATCGAAATGACTCCGCGGCCACCGAATACGACGTCGCGATCGTCGGGGGTGGCGCCGGCGGCCTCAGCGCTGCCACGATCCTGGCACGTTCACTGCGCAAGGTCGTCGTCATCGACGCCGGAGTGCCCCGCAACGCCCCGGCCGGGGGCGCCCACAACGTTCTCGGTCAGGACGGGATCTCACCACTCGAATTGCTGGCTCGCGGGCGTGCCGAAGCCATCGGATACGGCGCCGAAATCCGCTCGGGCACCGTCGTCGACGCGCGGCGCGACCCCGACGGCGACCGGTTCACCCTGGACGTCGACTCGGGAGACACGGTGACCGCGCGCCGCGTGATCCTCGCGACCGGCCTCGTCGACGAGCTGCCCGCCATCGACGGGGTAGCCGAGCTCTGGGGGCGCGATGTCCTCCACTGCCCGTACTGCCACGGCTACGAGGTTCGCGGCAAGCGCATCGCCGTGATCGCCACCGCGCCCATGTCGGCCCATCAGGCCCTCATGTTCGGGCAGCTCAGCGATCAGGTCACGGTCATCGCCCATGCTCCCGACGCACTGTCGGAGGACGATCGGTCGCAGCTGGTCGCGTCCGACATCGACATCATCGACCACACCGTCGAACGGGTTCTGGTCCGCGAGGATGCAGACCCCGAACGCCTCGGCGGCGTGCTGCTGTCGGAGGGCACCGTGCTCGATGTCGATGCGGTCGTGGTGTCTCCCCGGTTCGTGGTGCGCGGCGAGCTGTTCGAGCGTCTCGGCGGGACCCTCACCGACGGGCCCGCGGGCGGGCTCGTGGAGACGGGGCCCATGGGTGAGACCGAGGTTCCGGGTGTGTGGGCGGTGGGTAACACCACCACCATCCACGCGATGGTGACGGTCGCGATGGGCGAGGGCGTCTCCGCCGGCGCCGCGGCGAACGCAAGCCTGGTGATGGCCGATCTCGAACAGAAACCGGCACCGGTCGGCTGACCTACTCGGGGAAACCGTCCAGCACGGCCGCCGACGACGACAGCCCCAGACGGGTCGCGCCGGCCGCGATGAGCTCGGCGGCGAACTCGGCCGTCCGGATACCACCGCTCGCCTTGACCCCGACGCGGGCGCCGACGGCGGCGCGCATCAGCCGCACCGCCTCGACACTCGCGCCGCCGGCGGGATGGAAACCGGTGGAGGTCTTCACCATTCCCGCGCCGGCCTGCTCGGCACGGCGGCACACCTCGGTGACCGTGTCGGGACCGGCGAGCTGTACGAGCGCCGCGGACTCGATGATCACCTTGAGCAGCGTCGAATCCCCGACGGCCTCACGCACGGTCAGGACGTCGGCGAACACCTCGTCGAACCGACCGTCGACCGCGGCGCCGACGTCGATCACCATGTCGACCTCATTCGCCCCGGAGTCCACCGCAAGCCGGGCTTCGGCGGCCTTGACCAGGGAGTGGTGCTTACCCGATGGGAAGCCGGCGACCACGCAGGTCCGCTGCTCACCGGTGTCGATCGGGAGCATCGACGGCGACAGGCACACCGCGAAAACGCCGAGCCGGGCGGCCTCGGCGACCGCGGCCTCCGCGTCGGCGCGGGTGGCCTCGGGCTTGAGCAGTGTGTGGTCGATGATGGCGGCGACGTCGCTACGCCGCAGGTCCGTGTTCGTCACATCGACGAGCTTGGCACACTGAGGGTCGTGACAAGCGGACAGCTGACCCCCACCGACCAGACCGGGCATCGTTACGTGCTGACGCTCGGCTGCCCCGACCGCACGGGCATCGTCGCCCGCATCTCGACCTTCCTGACCGATGTCGGGGGCTGGATCACCGAGGCCGCGTACCACTCCGACGACGACACCGGCTGGTTCTTCACCCGGCAGGCCATCCGCGCCGACGAGGTCTCGTTCACCGCCGACGAACTCCGCGCGCGGTTCGCCGCCGAGGTCGCCGACGAACTCGGCCCCGAGACCGAGTGGCGCCTCACCGACACCCGTGACACCAAGTCCGTGGTGCTGCTGGTGAGCAAGGAAACCCACTGCCTCATCGACCTTCTGGGTCGTGCGCACCGTGGCGAGCTACCGGCGACGATCCGGGCCGTCGTCGGCAACCACCCCCAACTCGAAGAGCTGGCAACACGTTTCGAGATCCCGTTCCACCACATCCCGTTCGGTGAGCGCAAGGCCGAGGCCTTCGCCGAACTCGCCCGGATCGTCGACGGCTACCAGCCCGATGCCGTGGTCCTCGCACGGTTCATGCAGATCCTGCCGCCGAAACTGTGCGAAGCCTGGGCCGGCCGCGCGATCAACATCCACCACAGCTTCCTGCCGAGCTTCATCGGTGCCCGCCCGTACCACCAGGCCTTCGCCCGGGGCGTCAAGCTGATCGGCGCGACGTGCCACTACGTCACCGCCGATCTCGACGCCGGACCGATCATCGAACAGGACGTGATCCGGGTCGATCACAGCGACTCGGTGACCGACATGGTGCGTCAGGGGCGCGACATCGAGACGCTGGTCCTGTCGCGCGGACTGCGCTGGCACCTCGAGGACCGCGTCCTCGTGCACGGCCGGAAGACCGTGATCTTCAACTAGTTCAGCGCGCGCTCGTAGAACGACCACGAGCGGTGCAGCTGGTCTTCCCAGTAACCCCAGGAATGGGTGCCGGTGGCCGGCAGATCGACCGTCGCCGGGATGTTCAACTGCCGCAGCCGGTTCACCAGCTGGAGGGTGCAGGTCATGGTGCTGCCCTCGATGATGCCGCCGACCACGATCTGATCGGCGAGCTTGTCGACCTTCTTGACGTACGCGGGGTTGTCGTACTCCCCGGGCAGACCGGTTGCGTTGGAGATGTACAGCTTGGTGCCACGGAGCTTGTGGGCGTTGATCACCGGATCGTGCTTGCGCCATCCGGGCCCGTTGTACGGCCCCCACATGTTCCTGGCGTCGCCGCCGCCGCGCGCCTCGACCACCAGCCGGATGTTGTTCTGCCCGAACGGGTCGGCGGTCGTCGGGCACCCGCTGTAGGCACCGACGGCCTTGTACAGGCCGGGATGTTCGATCGCGAGGTTGAGCACCGAGGTTCCCGACGAGGAGATACCACCGATCGCGTTGCGCCCGGAGGTGTTGAAGTTGGCGTCGAAGACCGGCGGCAATTCCTTGCCGAGGAAGGTCGACCACTTGAAGAGACCGAGCTCGGGATCGGGCTTCTCCCAGTCGGTGTAGTAGCTGAACCGGCCCTGGTTCGGGATGACCACGTAGAGGTTCTTGTTCTTGGTGAACTCGACGATGTCGGTCTTAGCGAGCCAGTTCGCGCCGTCCTCACCGCCACCCGCACCGTTGAGGAGATAGAGGACACCGCGCGGCTTGGACTCGTCGGCCGGCTTGATCACCGTCAGCGGGATGTCTCTTTTCATCGCATCCGAGTGCACGACGATGTCGGTGACCCGCTCGGTGGGCGAACCCGCACTCACGAGACTCGGTGCCGCCGCTGCAACGCCTGTCGTACCGGTGGCCGACATCGTGAGCCCGATGCCCAGAGCGACCGCGATCGCGGCGCCGCACCTGCGCAGACGCTGGTTCATACATTCCTCCTCGTCGAGTCCCGCTTGGCCCCGGGCGGGCGTGGTTCTGTCAGATGGACCGTATCGTGTCGAGCCAACGGGCGGACCCGCACGGCGGATCATTCACCTGCCCGGACTCCCGAACGGCGCCGATCCTGCCGGCGCCACCGCCCCGTCAACGCGAATCGCCTCACAGCCGGGGCCGTGAGGCGATTCGAGAAGACCGTCGAACTACGACTCGGAGGAACCCTCGATCGAGCCGGTGAACACGCCGAGGATCGCCTCGGTGATCGCGTCGGT
This sequence comes from Gordonia sp. C13, assembly GCF_023218005.1. NCBI lineage: Bacteria > Bacillati > Actinomycetota > Actinomycetes > Mycobacteriales > Gordoniaceae > Gordonia > Gordonia sp. C13. Next base: position 223,610 of record NZ_JALPSY010000003.1, on the reverse strand, counting down.
GACGGCACCTTCGATTGCATCGCCAATTCCAAAGCTCATGGGGGAACTCCTTCGTTCATGGGGGAAAGTGTCGATTCGAGCGCCTGCTCCCACCAGTGCGGCGACTCGCGACAGAGATTACATATCCGTCTCGACAATGTCTCCATTATTTCCGAGGACTTGTCACGAATATTCCTTTCTGCCATCAGCCGATGTCACAAAAGTCCAGCTCAAACGCCTGCGTTAATACGAACAATGGAATCTAGTGGGACGATCGTCCATTAAATCCCGGAACAGAATCAGCATTAGCAACGTCGATGCAACGTTTCGGTGGCGTATCGACCAAAATGTGCCCCAACCTCCGTTACCGTAACTTTCCGCTCGGTAAGTTCCGATTCCACCCATTCCGACGAGTAGGTCAAGCGTTTGTTCAAACGAGACGAATTCGGCAATTCGTTTCAGAAAAGCGATCATTACGCACGCAAAAGGTCCCTGACCTGTGGTGATTGTTCAGGCACGCGATGCCGAATCGACGCCGCAGCGCCGCGCATAGACCCCGCCCGCACCGATCAGGTCATGGTGCGTTCCCGATTCGACGATCGTCCCCTCCTCGAGGACGACGATCTGGTCCGCGAGCGCGGCCGTCGCCATCCGGTGGGTGATCAGCAGGGTCGTCGTATCGGCACGCAGACGTTGCAGCGCCCGCTGCACGAGCAACTCGGTGCGGGGATCTGCGGCGCTGGTCGCCTCATCGAGGATGAGGATGCGGGGCGAGGCCGCGATGGCCCGGGCGACGGTGACGAGCTGCTTCTCGCCAGCGCTGAGGTTCTCCGATCCCTGCCCGATGACGGTGTTGAGGCCCTGTGGCAGCGTCGCGACGATCTGGTAGAGGTGACCGTCGTGGACCGCACGGTCCACCGCGTCGTCGTCGGACATCCCGTAGGCGATGTTCTCGCGCACGGTCCCGGTGAACAGCCACGGCTCCTGGGTCACGACCGCCATGCCCTCGCGCACCCGGTGCGGTCCGAGGTCGAGCGTGTCGTCACCGTCGATGGTGATCGAACCGCCGGTCGGACGGTAGAAGCCCTGCAGCAGGCTGGTGATGGTCGTCTTGCCCGCCCCGGTCGAGCCGACGATCGCCGTCGTCGTCCCCGGTTCCATCCGAAAACTCACCGAGCCGAGCACCGGCGTGCTTTCGTCGTAGGCGAAGGAGACGTCGTCGAAGACGATCTCCGGCGGTCGACGGTGACGCCCGGCCCGGTCCGGTTCCACGTCGCCGGTCTCCGACGCACCGTCCTCCGGCTCGTCGAGCACCTCGCGCACCTTCTCCGCCGAGACCGTGCCCGACTGCACCTTGGTGACGAATCCGGTCAGTTCACGCACGGCCGACGACAACTGCTGCGCGAAAATCACCGCCACCTGCGCGGCGCCGAGACTCAGGGTGCCGTCGACGACCATGATCCCGCCGAGGACCGCCAGGATCAGGAACACCACGGCGTTGATCGCGGTCAGGGTCGGTCCGAGGGTGCCGGCGGCCCACTGAGCAGAGCGTGTCGACCCGAACAGCTTCTCATTGAGGGCATCGAAGCGGCGGCGGGCCAAAGGTTCAGCGTTGTACGCCTGCAGCATGCGCCGCGTGCTCAACTCCTCCTCGATGTGGCCGGTGAGCGCCGCCGTGGTGGTCCACCTGGTCTCCAGGAATGGTCGTGCCCGACGCGCGATGACGATCGACACCGCGGCCGACACCGGCGCCGCGACGAGCGCGATGACCGCCAGCAGCGGCGAGACGACGAACAGCACGACGGTGACCACGAGAAGGGTCAGCACATTGGTCGGGACGGTGACCAGCACGGGAGCGATCACCGTGGCGGCGTTGTCGGTGTGCGCGGTGAGCTTGCTGACGAGCACACCGCGGTTGTTCGATTCGAAGTAGCGCAGCGGGAGCCGATGGATCTTGTCCTCGATGCGTGCACGCAGTCCGGCCACGGATCGCTGCACCGCGATGGTCAGCATCTGACCTTGCGCGAACGTGAGGCCGGCGACGACCACATAGATGGCCGCCTGCACGCCGAGCACCGTCCAGAGTCGTCGCCAGTCCATGCCGTCGGCGCCGGTGGTCCCGTCGACGATCACGTTCGTGACCACACCGAACAGGATCGGTCCGACGACCGCGCCCAGGGACGCCACGATCGCGCACAGCGAGATCGTCACGGCGCGTCCCCGACCCAGGTGGAGCTGACGCAGCAGCCACCGAAGCGAGCCGTCTCGCCGGACGTCAGACATTGGTCACCGCCTGTGCGTAGGCGATCTCGCGGTAGATCTCGCTCTCGACACGGAGGGTCTCGTCGGTGCCGACGGCAACGAGACGGCCGTCCTCGAGCACGCCGATGGTGTCGGCGTGCCGGACCGCCGAGACCCGCTGGGCCGCGATCAGCACCGTCGCCTCCGGGTGTGCGCGCCGCAGGTTAGCGATGACCTGCTGCTCGGTGTCGACGTCGAGAGCGCTGAAGGGATCGTCGAGCACGTACAGGGCGGGGCGTCGGAGGATTGCGCGCGCCAGTGCCAGACGCTGTCGTTGGCCCCCGGAGAAGTTCCGTCCCTCTTGCGCGACGCGCGCCCCGAGGCCGTCGGGCCGCGCCTCGACGAATTCCCGTGCCACGGCCACCTCCAGCGCTTCCCACAGTTGACCGTCGGTGGCGTCGGGTCGACCGATCCGCAGGTTGTCGGCGATCGTTCCGGTTACCAGGGCAGCACCCTGCCCGACGAACGCGGTCCGCGCGCGTACCCACGCCGGTGACAGCCCGGTCACGTCCGCGCCATCCCACCGGACGACGCCCGAGTCGGGGTCGGCGAACCGCAGCGGCAAGGACAGCAACGTCGATTTCCCGCTGCCGGTTCCGCCGAGGAACCCGGTGACCGTTCCGGGGGCACACGTCAGCGAGACGGCGTCGACAGCGGGGGCATCAGCGCCGGGAAAGCCGACGGAGACGGAGTCGAAGACCACCGCAGGTGCAGTCGACACCACCCCGGCCTCGGCCTCACCTGGTTCGAGGACCTCGGTGTCGAGGACCTCGACGATGCGGCCCGCGCTGGTGACCGCGCGCGGGATGACGCCGGCGATCACGGTCAGCAACGACACGGCGAGCAGAATCTGGCTGAGGTATCCGACCGCGGCCGCGATCTGGCCGATCTGCATCTGGCCGCGGTCGACGAAGATCGCGCCCAGTGCGGCCACCGCGACCCCGGCGAGATTGGACACCACCGTGACGGTCGGGAGCAGCAGTACCTGAGTTCGTCCCAGCCTCAATGCGACGTCAGTGAGTTCGTCGTTCTCCACCGAGAATCGCGCGCGCTCGCGGGTCTCCTGCCGGAACGTCCTGATCACCGCTATCCCGCCCAGCTGTTCGCGCAGCACGCGGTTGATGACGTCGACTCGACGCTGCAGGCGTGCCGCCCACGGGACGATGCGGCGCACAAGCACCCCGACCAGCGCGACGAGGATCAGCCCGGCCACCAAGATCACCGGGGCCATCTGCCACGCCTGCGACAGGGAGAGCACCAACGCACCGAAGAGCATGAGCGGCGCGGTCACGACGATCGTGAGGAAGATGAACAGGAAGCCCTGGATCTGTCCCACGTCGCCGGTGGATCTGGTCAAGAGGCTGGACAAGCCCAACCGCGCGACCTGATGGTCGGAAAACGAGCCGATCCGGCGGTTGACCCGGCAGCGCAGATCTCGTGCAGACCTCGCCGACAGGTGGGAGGCAAGGTAGGTGGCACCGAGCGAGACCGCGAGGTTGACCACGGCCACCGCGACCATCAACACACCCACGACTTTGATGGTCCCCACGTCCCCGCGCAGGGTTCCGTCGTCGATGATCGCAGCGTTCAGCGCCGGCTGGGCCAACGACGTGAACACGCTGGCGAGTTGGAAGACGACGAATCCCGCGACCACCCACGGTGACGCCTTCAGCGCGGTGCCGACGAGACCGACGAGCGCTCGCACCTGACCCCTTTTCAACGACGGTGCGACGGGCATCGGGCGAGACCAACTCCGGACTTCGACGGGAACAGGAAGAAATCGGCGTCGGATATGGTCGCCGATCCATTGCTGCCTCACATACCGGAAAGGTTCGCCAGGCGGTTGTGAAGTCTACATATCGTCGTCTCGCCCACCGACCGAACGCGGCGGAAGAACACCGCACCGGTTTCGCCGGTGTGCTGATATGTAGCGGTGACGCAAGGCATCCAGGCATCCCGGAACGGCTCTCGCCCGCTGACGGAGTCCGATCGGGAAAGTGCACTCGACCTGCTCGAGAAAGGTCTGCGCGAAACCCCGATGTATCAATGGTTACTCGGTGACGACGCACCGACCGAGGCCTATCGGTGGTACGGCGAAGTCCTCGTCGCCGAGAACTTCCACGGACTCCGAGGTGTATTCGACGAGACCGGCACTCTGATCGCCCTGATCGCTCTCGCCTATCCGACCCGCCCGGCCGGAGGTGTCGACGACGAACTCATGGCACGAATTCGTCATTTCGTCAGAGCACTCGACGGGTTCGCCGAGCGATTCACCGAATTGCGCCGGACTCAGAAAGACGCCGTGACCGACAATCGCGCGGTCGAGATCCTCTTCGCGCTCGTGCATCCCGATCACCGACGCGGCGGCACCCTGGCCTGCCTCATCGACGAGGTCGTCGAGATGGGGCGCCGGGACGATCTACCGGTGGTCGCCGGGACCGCCGACGCCACCATGTCGAAGGTCTACGTCCGCAGGTGGGACGCACCGATTCGCGGCGAATTCACACTCACCGGCGGGCCGACGGTCTGGATTCACCGCATCGCCCCGCCGGGAGAACGCCGATAGTCGAACGGACGCCGATCAGACCGAGCAGCCCGATTGCTGGTCGTTGCCGGTCATCTCGTTGGTCAGCTGGACATCCGAGCCGCTGATCGCGAACTCCAGACCCGTGTCGGTGACCCGGAGCTGATCGACCTGGACCTCGTCGAAGAACGGTCCGAGTGCCGACATGGTGACCTGGTCGACGATCTGCTGTGCGAAGTCCGGCGGGATGCCGAACACCAGCGCGCTGGCCTTGACGACCTCGAACTCGACCCGGCCGCCCTTGAGAACGGGCTTGATCGTCGCCGAGACCGGGACAGAGAAGAACATGACCGGGAAACCGGCCTGGACCTCGAAGGTGCCGTCGGCCGCGTTGCCGGTGATCTCCTCGACCGAACCGACCGGGCTCGCGCCGTTGCCGGTGCTCTGGCCGCCGGCCCCGGTGGGAGCGCCCTCCTTGCTGAGTTCGACGATCCGCTCGAAGGGGATGAAGCCGTCGCCCCTGAGGCTGCGGATGTCAGTGGTGCTGCTGTCACCGGAGATGCCGTCGGCGCGCATGTGGAGTCGCACTCCCTGCGGATCGGAGCCGTCCTTGGTGTCGACCTGGACGTACGGGACGTCGCCACTGCCCTGCAGGATGATCGGTTTGCGGCTCAGCGACACCGAGGTGGGTACGCCGGTGAGACCGCTGAACGACTCCTCGAGGCAGTTCGTCACCTTGTTGCGGAGGTAGAGCTCGCTGCCGACCGCACCGATGACCACCAGTAGGAGCACGGCGATGGTGCTGAGCGCCACGATCTTCTTGGTGCTGCGTCGCTTTCGCGGCGACGTCAGCACCGGACCGCTGCCCGGCGTCTGAAGGGGTTCGCTCGAGTCGTCGCCGTAGGGCGTCTCCCCCGGCGCGAACTGCGCGGTGCCCGGCTGCCCGAGCCCACCGCTCAGGTCAGTGGTGTCGGCCTCCGAGGGCGGCACGCTCGAATACGCCTGTGCCCCGGGCGCGATCGGGGTCGTCGGGAACTGTTCGGTCTCCCCCGACTCGGGAACGCCCGTCTCCGGCACACCTGTACCCACCCCGGCGGGGTCGGCGTCCTCAACCGGGCGCCAGTCGTCGCCGGCCGGTTCGGTGGCTCCGGTGTTGTCGGTGGACTCTGGGGGTCCTGCGGTTCCGGTGGGATCGTGCGACTCGCCCTGGTCGCGGGGGTCATCACCGGGAGTCTTGTTGTCGCTCATGGATTCCGTCCTCGGTCGTCGGACTCTCGAAGCCGTTCGCCGGTGGGTGCGACCTTGCTGGGCACCGCACCGCCGGCAGGCAGCTCTCGCTCGTTGGCGAGGACCGCCAGTTGTTTACGAGCCTTCTCGACCAGGTCCAGGTCGAGGTCGTGGACATCGACACCGACCGTCTCCGGGTACGCGGCGACCACGGTACCGAAGGGGTCTGTGATTTGGCTGTGTCCGATCCCGGTGGGCGCACCCGAGGCGGCGACCGCCTCGTCCGGAGGAAGTGCCTGCCCCACGGCGACGACGAACGTCGTCGAATCCAGGGCCCTGGCCGTCGCCAGCACCTGCCACTGATGGATCTTGCCGGGGCCGGCGCCCCAGGACGTCGGCACGACGACGATCTGCGCACCGCGTCGTGCCAGATTCGTGAACAGGGCAGGAAACCTGATGTCGTAGCAGGTGGCCACCCCCACGGTGACGCCGTCGACCTCGAAGGTCAACGGTTCGGAACCGGCCGCGACGGTCTTGGACTCCCGGAACCCGAAGGCGTCGTACAGGTGCAGCTTGTCGTAACCCTGCCGCGACCCGTCAGGGTGAGCGACGAGCACCGTGTTGAATACGCGCCCGTCGTCCGACGGGGTGAACATCCCGGCCACGACGGTCACACCCGCCGACGCCGCGACCTCCGACACAGCACTCGCCCACGGCCCGTCGAGATCCTCCGCCACCGGCTTCAGCGGAACGCCGAAGCGGCACATGGTCGCCTCCGGGAACACGACCAGGCGTGCCCCGCGCGACGCGGCGTCCTGCGTCGCCGCACGTAGGGTCTCCAGGTTCTCGCCCGGATCGTCGGTCGAGCTGATCTGAGCCATCGCCACACGCATAGCCGCCACAGTAGTGCCCGACACCGGCGATACCGCCGACTTCCTCCGCGGTTACTCCGACGGGGCGACGGCCTCCCACGGGACGGTCAGCACGTTGTCCGACGTCCGACGGCGGGTGACGACGCAGTCGACGCCACGCTCGCGCAGCAGGTCCAGTGCACGACGCCAGCGGACACGCGGCCCGTACGGCGCCAGCGGGGCGGCGATGTCCCAGCACTGGTCTGCGAGGACGAGCAGGTCGTGGATCTTCTCACCGGGCACGTTGCGGTGGATGAGCGCCTTGGGCAGACGCTCGGCGAGATCGGAGGGACGTTCGGAATGCTCCGGCGCCCAGCAGAGCGTCAGGCTGACCGGCCCCGCATCGTCGAGCAGCACCCACGTACAGCGCCGCCCGATCTCGTCGCAGGTGCCCTCGACGATCACCCCGCCCGGCGACAGGGCCGCACGCAGCCGCGACCATGCGGCGTCGACCTCGGTCTCGTCGTACTGGCGTAGGACGTTGAAGGCGCGCACCACCCGGGGACGCAGACCCGCCATCTCGAAGCCGCCGACCGCGAACCGGACACCGTCGCGCGGGTCGACGACGCGTGCCGGGTCGATCTCGAGTCCGACCATCTCCAGGTCGGGGGCGACGCGGCGGAGCCGGCCGGCCATCTCGACGGTGGTATCGGGGCGTGCGCCGTAACCGAGGTCGACAACCAGCGGGTGCGCGACGTCGAGCGCGGCGATCACAGCCGGTTCATGCGCCATCCATCGATCCACCCGGCGCAAGCGGTTGATGTTGGTCGTCCCGCGCGTCACCCGGCCGATCGGGCTGTTCGACAGTCGTCGCCCGGACTGCTGCCCGGGGCTTCGACTCACAAGTTCTTGTCGATCCAGTCCTTGGCGTACTCGGCCTCGGCTCGGAACAGATCGACCAGGTTGATGAGGATCATCTGCTCGAGCTTGCCGTTGACGAACGGGACGAAGACCTTCGCCTCACTGGTCCGGCGGATCGTGCAGCCGTCGTCGGTGGGAAACAGTTCCTGCCAGCCGTTGAGGCTGCCCGGACCCGCGGGGATCGACGCGTTGTAGGTGCCCTTGGTGTTGTCCGGGTCGAACGGACCGAGGGTCTCCTCACGCGTGATGACCATGTCCTTCATCATCACCGTCTGCGCGAGCGGAGGCAGCTGGTCGCGACCGATCGTCTGCTTGAGAACGACCTTGATCCCGGTCTCGTCAGAGGTGAAGGAGGCGACCTCGCAGTGTGGCGAGATCATCTGGAATCCCGCCATCATGTCGTCCCAGTACTGCTTGATGCTCTGCGCTTGGTAGAGCTTCTCCGCGGGGTGGGTGTAGCGAGCGGAGTAGCTGAGCCGTCGTGCCATGACGACCAGGCTACGTCAGCGGATTTTCCGACTCCCAATCGACGGTGTGCCCACGCTCGTGATCGAGCAGGCCGGCCAGCTCGCTGACCACGGCCTTCTCGATCTTCCCGCCGAACATCGGCAGGTTCACCGACACCTCGGCGGAGCAGTCGCTCGCGGCCGGATCACCGGCGGTGGTGATGGTCCCGTTCACGTTCACCGGCACCGGGGCACCCTCGACCGTGGCGTGGATCTCGCCCTCGATCCGGCCCCCGACCAGCCGATATGTGTTCTTCCGCGGAATCCGCAGATCGCCAGGCATGATCTTGGTGACCGCCGACGGGAGCTTCTCCGCGGGGATGCCCTGATTCATCTCGACGGTCACGGTGTCGCCCGCGATGTCCACCTTCTCGACGTGGCCGTGCCCGGAGTTCATCCGCTCCACCAGATCGTGCCAGTACTGCTCGGTGGTGTAGAGCGCCCAGAGCCGTTCGGTGGAGAACGGATAGGACACCGAGTGCTGCAGCTTGCTCGCCATGAAGAGAACGCTACCGGTCGCCGGTTAACGTTTAACGCGTGACCGACACGCAGACGCCGCTGAGCGCACCCCTCGCCGAGCTGACCACCCTGCGTCTGGGCGGCCCCGCCCGCGAGATCGTGCGTTGCCCGGACACGCGCAGCATCGTCGAGACCATCCAGGAGCTCGACGAACGGTCCGAACCCGTGCTGGTGATCGGCGGCGGGTCCAACCTCGTCATCGGCGATGCCGGCTTCGACGGCACCGCCGTGGTGTTGGCGAGCAGCCGCATCGAGTTCGGCTCGGGCCGCGAGTCAGGCCGTTCCCACGTGGTCGCCGACGCCGGCGTGGGTTGGGACGACCTGGTCGCCGCGACCGTCGAGGCCGGCTTCGGCGGGCTGGAGTGCCTGTCGGGGATTCCCGGCGCGGCCGGAGCTACGCCGGTGCAGAACGTCGGGGCCTACGGGGTCGAGGTCGCCGACATCTTGCGGTCGGTCCAGGTCCTCGACCGCCGGTCGGGCAACCTGCGCTGGGTCTCCCCCACCGAGCTGGGACTCGGCTACCGCACCAGTAACCTCAAGCACCGCAACGACTTCGTGGTGGTCGCGGTGTCCTTCTGGCTCAACGAGGATCGCGCGAGCCAGCCGATCCGGTACCGCGAGCTGGCCACGACGGTCGGCGTCGAACCCGGCGATCGCGTCGACGCCGCCGCCGCCCGCGAGGCGGTCCTCGGCCTGCGTCGCGGCAAGGGCATGGTCCTCGACGCCGACGACTTCGACACCTGGAGTGCCGGTTCGTTCTTCACCAACCCGATCGTCGACGGTGGGGACGCCCCCGCGGTTCTCGAACGGATCGCGGCGAGGGTCGGCGCCGATGTGGCGATCCCGTCCTACCCCGCCGGCCCGCAACCGAACCCCTCGGACGCCGACGCCCCCACCGCGGTCAAACTGTCGGCGGGCTGGCTGATCGAACGGGCCGGCTTCGGTCGCGGCTACCCATCGGCCGACGCCCCGGTCCGCCTGTCGACGAAACACACTCTGGCGCTGACCAATCGGGGTTCGGCCACCACCGAGCAGCTGCTCACACTGGCGCGCGAGGTCCGTGACGGCGTTCTCGACGCCTTCGGCGTCACACTGCGACCCGAGCCGGTCTTCGTCAACTGCGCGCTCTGATGACCGGTCGGGCGCCGTGATTCAGCTGGCCCGCTGCGCGGTCCGTGACACGTCGGCGACCAGCTCGTCGAGCATCTCGTTGAAGCGTTCCGCCGCTTCGATGCTCGACATGTGCCCGACACCCTCGTAGACGACCAGATCGCGCAGAGAACCGTTGCGGCGCAGCACCTCTGCCATCTGCTCGGCGTGCCGTGGCGGGGTGAGCCGGTCCTCGGTGCCGACGACCACCACCGTGGGCACCGTCAGCGCCTCGAGTCCTGCGGTCACATCCAGTTTGCCCATCGCCGAACCCCATCCGGCCCGCGCACGCGGCGGACATGAACCGACCATCTCGTCGACGAAGTCGACATGCGACTTGCGCGCGTTGGGGCCGAGGGCGATGTAGTGCGAGAACTTCACGCCGTACTGGGTTTTCGGGATCGGAACCGGTACCGAGGTGATCGCCTTGGTGACGACCGGGGTGAACGGCCGCGCGTACGCGGGCAGATCAACGGGTACGAGTCCGTGGTTCTCCATCACGGCGTTGGCCGCCGTCGACACGAGCACCGCGGCGGACACCTTGGCGCCCACTTTCTCCGGGAACTGAGCGGCCCACGACATGATGGTCATGCCACCCATGCTGTGCCCCACCAGGATTGCCCGACGACCACTCGGGACGGCGGCCTCGAGCACCGCGTCGAGATCGTGTCCGAGCATCGCCACCGTCGGCCGGGCACGCCCCCGTTCAGAGCGTCCGTGCCCGCGCTGGTCGTAGACGACGACGCGACGGTCACCGGCGTCGGGCGTGATGAGGTGGTTGATCTGCGGGTACCAGTAGGCGGTGTTGCAGGTCCAGCCGTGGACCATCACGATGACGTCGCCCGCGGGATCGTCGTCGTCGGCACCGTAGACCTCGACGTTCAGCGCCGTGCCGTCGGCCGTCCGGACAGTCTGCCGCAGCGGGGCGATCTCGGGCTCGCAGAGCAGATCGTCAGGGCTGTCGTCGACCGCGGTCGAGGTCCGCAGCGCATCCCGGGTGATCCCCGCGAGCACCGTACCGACCCCGAGGCCGATCACGCCCGCACCCACGGCGGTCGCGACCCCGCCGACACTCACCAATGACTTCCGCTTCACCGGCACTCCTCGCTACGTGGAACCCCTCAGATCGGGGCTCCGTGCGGGGGCGCCTCGTTCAGCGCCCCGTCTCAGTGTTCAATGTACCAATATCCGTTGTCTCATAGCCGGCGCCCCGCTGGTCACCGGCCGAATCCGGCGTCGTGGAGCCCGGTTCTTCGTCTCCGGTGGCGGCATCGAAGTAGGTCGCCGCCCGCCCGATCGCCTGGGAGATCTGCTCGTCGAGAGCCCGGCGGAACGTCGTCTCGACGATCTCGTGGGCCATCGGCCGAACGGTCTGGATGAGGTCCGCCATCTTGCTGACACCCTGCTCACCGAGGTCGGGCAGGTTCTCGTCGAAGTAGGTGTCGGTGATGATCGAGACGAAGCTCTTCGCGACGTCCTCGAGGTCGTCCTGGACCCGAACCCAGCGGTCGAGCAGGAACTCCAGGTCGACACCGGCCTTCACCAGGACCTCGGCCCCCTCGAGCAGCTCGGGGTTGCGGATCGCGTAATGCGTGCCGTCCTTGGCCAGCAGACCCAGTTTCTGGCTGAGCGCGATGGACCGATCCGAGGCATTGAGCGTCTTCTTCAGCTCGGCGATGGTGATCGTCGCGGCACGCTTGAAGTTGCGGAACCGGCCGCCCTTCGGCGACCCGCGCAGGATCTGTTCGACGCGCATGCCGTGGTGGGCGGCATGCAGCAGCTCGCTGATCGTCGCGAAGGTGTACCCGCGTTCGAGCATGCGGGAGATGAGGTTCAGCCGCACCAGGTGCTGGTCGGAGTACCAGCCCGCACGGCCGCGGATGGTGGGTGGCGGAAGCAGTCCGCGGTCCTGATAGACCCGGATGTTGCGAACGCTGACCCCCGACGCCTCGGCGAGGTCGTTGATCCGATACTCCGCCACGATGCATCAGGCCTTTTTGCTGAACCAGGATTTGCCCTGGATGTCGTCCACACGTTTGCGCACGTCGACCAGGTACACGAGCATCGCGACCACGCCGATGATGCCCAGGAAGCTCACCGCACCGAAGAACCAGATGAACAGCGATGCGGCGGCCAGGATCGCCACCCAGATCACCTTGCTCTGCCGGTCGACCGCCGGGAACGCATCGGGCCGCTGAATGGCCGCGTGGATCAGCGCGACGACCGCCGCGATCCCTGCGACCACAGTCAGGACCAACATGATCAGACTCTGCCCATAGGCCAACACGCTGAAGACGTCCACGCCGAACACTCTAGTCCCGTGCGCCCCGATTGCCGCAGCAGCCCACGACGCCACGCACGTGCGGAACGTGCGCGCAGCGATCAGTCGGCGCGCGGAGTGGCCTTCTTGGCGGGCGTTTTCTTGGCGGGGGCCTTCTTCGCAGTCGTCTTCTTGGCTGCGGTCGCCTTGTTCGCCGCGGCGGCCTTCTTCGCGGCCGGAGTCTTCTTGGCGGCCGCCTTGGTCGGCGTGGCCTTCGTCGCCTTGGCGGGGGCGGCCTTACGGGCCGGGGCCTTCTTGGCCGCAGCCCGTTCCGCGGCACCCTTCACCGCAGCAGCCTTCTTCGCCGGTGCCGTCTTCGCAGGGGCCTTCTTGGCCGGGGTCGTCTTGGCCGGGGTCGTCTTGGCTGGGGCCTTCTTCGCCGCCGCCTGCTTGGTCGGTGCCTTCTCGGCGGGGGCCTTCGCGGCCGGGGCCTTCTTCGCAGGCGCCTTCTTCGCGGGAGCCTTGTTCGCCGGGGCCTTGTCCGCAGGAGCCTTGGTGGCCGGGGTCGCCTTGGCGGGGGCCTTGGTCGCCGGGGCCGGAGCCGGCGACGCAACGGCTCGCACCGGTGCGTCGGCGCTGGCATCGCGGACCGTCCCGTCGGGAGCGCTGCCGTCGGCCAGCCCGGCCAGCCGGAGCGCACGCTCACCCACCGCGCGCGTCTGCTCGGAAATCGTCCCCAGCGCCTCTTCGGTGAGACCGACGGCGTCGCTGTAGACCTTTTCCAGCTTCGGCAGATTCTCCCCGACGACCGGCTGCGACAACAGCTTTCCGACGGCCTCGTCGCGCCGCTCCGACAGCGACGTCAGCAGCCCGGCCGCGACGGCGAGATATGCCTCGGCGACCTTACGGAGTTCGTCCGGCGAGAACCGGGTGCGCAATTCCTCGATCTCGGTGGGCAATTCGACGGGCAGCGTCGACAGCTTCGACTTGGCCTCCTCGAAGAGCGCCAGCGCGGTCGCGAGCGCCTCGTCGATCCTCGCCTGCGCGTCGTCCCGGGAACCCGAGATCCTCGCCTGCGTCGAGCCGACCGTCTCGACCAACTTCGACTGGGTGTTCTCGACAGTCTCCGCGAGCTTCGACTGGGTGTTCTCGACAGTCTCCGCGAGCTTGGACTGGGCCTGTTCGCTCGCCGCCTCCCCGCGCTCCCGGACCTCGGCCAGCAAGGCGGCCACCTGTCCCACGGCTGTCGTCAACGGGTTCTCGCTCATTCAGGTCTCCTGCCTCAGTTTTCTCGGAACTCGTCTTTCTCGGAACCAGTCGAGGAGATCGCGTTCTCCTTGCGAAAGGACTCGTAGATCTCCAGCAACATCTGTTTCTGACGCTCGTTGATCGAGTCATCTGCGATGAGAGCATCACGGACCGGGCTCGCGGGGCGTTCTTCGAGAATTCCTGCGCGCACGTACAACACTTCCGCGGACACCCGCAGACCCTTGGCGATCTGGGCGAGGACGTCCGCAGAGGGTTTCCGGAGTCCTCGCTCGATCTGACTGAGGTACGGATTGCTGACCCCGGCACGTTCGGCGAGCTGCCGGAGCGACACCTTGGCGGCCACCCGCTGGGACCGGATGAAGGCGCCGATGTCCTGCGCCGCATTCGCCACCGCGTCCTGCGCAGCCGTCGCGACGGCCTCCACGGCCTCGACCGCCATCGTCGTCGTGCCGTCACCGTCGTCGGACACCTGATCCGCGGAGTCGTCGGACTCGGCCTCACCGTCCACGACGGCGTCGAGGGCAGCCTCGTCCTTGTCGCGCTTCATCACGCTCCGTTCCAGGGTCGATCGTCTTTCCCAAGTATCGGCTTCACTGCTAGCACGTGCAAGCACACAGCTAATACAGGATGTCGGATCACAGACGGATCACCGGGATTCGGCGTCAATGGAAGATCAGCACCGACGTCGTGTGGATGGCCAGACCGGCGAGCGCACCCACCACGGTGCCGTTGATCCGGATGAACTGGAGGTCGCGTCCCACCTGGAGTTCGATCTTGCGACTCGTGTCGTCGGCGTCCCAACCGCGCACGGTCTCGGTGATGACGGAGATGATCTCCTGCGAGTAGTTCGCGGCGATGTGGTGCGCGACCCGCGCGACCCAGCCGTTCATCTTCTCCTGCAGCGGACGATCGTCGCGAATCCTCGTCGCGAGCTGGATGATCGAGTCCGACAACGTGTTGCGCAGTGTGCTGTTCGGGTCGTCGAGCATCTGCTCGATGACGGCCTTGCCGGTCTTCCAGGCGGTCGACGCCGCGCCGGTGACCTCGTCGCGACCCACCAGTTCCAACTTGATGGCCTCGAACTTGGCGATCATCTCGGGATCGTTCTGCAGGTCGTTCGCGAACTTCTCCACGAATTCGTGCATCGCCCGGCGCATTTCGTGGTCGGGGTCGGAGCGCACCTTGTAGGTGAACTCGACGAGTTCGCGGTGGATCTTGTCGCCGACGAGAGTGTTGACGAACTTCGGCGTCCACTGCGGGCCGTCCCGGTCGAGCACGCGGTCGATGAGGTCCTGGCTGCCGATCGCCCATTCGTGTGCGCGATCGCAGAGCATCTGGAAGACCGGTTCGAGACGGTCCTCGGCGATGAGCTGTTCCAGGATGCGGCCGGTCGGCGGCGCCCACTGCGGCTCGGCGACCCACTTCAGTGCAGCCTGGATGAGCTGCTCGACGTCCTCGTCGCGCAGCATCTCCGACGCGAGTTGGATCGCCCGGGCCGCTTCGCCGGAGATCCGCGGGGCGTTGCGCGGGTCGGCGACCCACGTCGACAACCGCCGCGGCAGATCGATCTGCTGCGCACGGTAGACGACGACCTCGGGCGTCATGAAGTTCTCTTCGATGAAGCCGCCGAGTTGGTCGCCGATGTCGTCTTTCTTCTTGCGGATCAGCGCGGTGTGCGGGATCGGGATGCCGAGCGGATGCCGGAAGAGCGCGGTCACCGCGAACCAGTCGGCCAACGCGCCGACCATGCCGGCCTCGGACGCGGCCTGCACGAAGCCGACCCACGCGGCGACGTCTTCGCCGTCGCGGTGCTCGAGATAACGAGTGAAGAGGTAGACGACCGCCGCGAAGATCAGGAAGCCGGTCGCGACCGCCTTCATCCTGCGGAGATCCCTGCGCCGGCCGGCGTCCCCGGCGCTGTCCGCACCGAATCCGGGGGCAGACGGCGCCGAGGGCTTGCCCTCGGGCTGCCCGGCGACTCCTTCGATGACTGTCGATGCCATGGCACCAGTGTCACCCATCAAGCGACTACGCTGGCGTCGTGATGGCCAACCGCCCCAATCCCGCAGCTGCGGCGCGTGCAGCGATGGCGGCTGCGGCCAACGTGACGCGCGGACTCGAACAGGTCCTGACCACCGTCACCGAGACCGGCGCCAAACCGGACGGTCGCAAGCAGCGCTGGGAGAAGCACAAACTCGCCCGCCGCACCGAACTGACCGACGGTGTCATCGCCGCGGTCCGCGAGCTCGGCGCCGATGTCGGCATGGACGAGATCGCCGCCCACATCGGGGTGTCCAAGACCGTTCTCTACCGGTACTTCACCGACAAGAGCGACCTCGGCGTCGCGACCACGGTGCGCTTCTTCGAGAACACGATCTGGCCGCGGCTGACGGAGGCCATCTCCGACGACGTCGACGAGTACACGCTGACCCACACGATCATCGGGGTGTACGTCCATGCGGTCGACGACGAACCCAACCTGTACCGCTTCGCACTCGCCAGCTCGCCCACGTCGTCGCCTGCTCCCGCTGACTCGGTCCGTCTGGTCGCGCAACTGGTCATGAGCAGCATTGTGATGCGCATGACCGAGCGCGGTGCGGACACCACCGGCGCCGAACTGTGGTCGCACGCCCTCGTCGGCGGCATCCAGCACGTCGTCGACTGGTGGATGACCAGCCGCACGCTCGACGCCGACCAGGTCGTCGACTACCTGACCATGATGGTGTGGAGCGCGGTCGTGGGCGTCGCCGCCGTCGACGGCTCGCGTGAGGCCTTCCTCGCCTCTCCCCCGCCACTGACCGAACCCGTGCGTGAGGCACCGTCCGACGCGGCAGGCGGCTCATGAGTCGGGTCGCGCTGGTGACCGGGGGCAGCCGGGGCGTCGGCCAGGGGGTCGCCCGCGCGCTCATCGAGGACGGCTGGACCACTTACGTCACCTCACGCCACGGCACCGGACCCGACGGGGCCATCGCCCTCGCGTGTGACCACACCGACGATGCCGCGGTGGCCGCGGTGTTCGACGAGATCGCCTCCTCCGGTGGGCAACTCGACCTCCTCGTCAACAACGCGTGGGCGGCGCCGAAGGGCTTCGGCGGGTTCTCGGACCCGTTCTGGAAGCGTCCGGTCGACGACTGGGACACCCTGATCGGCGTGGGTCTGCGCGCGCACTACGTCGCGTCGGTATACGCGGCCCGAATGATGACCGAGGCCGGACGGGGGCTGATCACGAACATCTCGTCGTTCGGTTCCCGCGGCCACCTGCATTCGGTGCTGTACGGGATGAGCAAGGCCGCGCTGGACAAGATGGCCGCGGACATGGCCGTCGAGCTGCAGGGCACCGGCGTCAGCGCGATCTCGTTGTGGCTGGGCCTGATCCGCACCGAGCTGCTGCTGTCGCTGGGGATCGACGAGTTCGCCGGTTTCTCGCTGCAGCGAGCCGAGGATCCGGAATTCGTGGGTCGCGTGATCTCCCGCCTCGCGCAGGACCCCGACCTCGCCGCGCACAACGGCCACACCCTCGTCACCGCCGAACTGGGCGCCCGCTACGGGATCGTCAACAACGATGGCACACCACCGGATTCGCATCGCAGCGCATTCGGCGGCGGGCCGCTGTTCCCACCGGCGACCGAGACAGACGCACCGGTTAAATCACGAGAGGACGTGTCATGAGCAAAGGCTGGTTCACTCCTGCCGCCGAGGCCCTGCGCGCGAGCGCGGTCGGACCGATCGCATCCTTCGACCCCGAGTCGACGCCGGGATTCGACGGCGACAAGGAGTCCGGTTCCGAGCTCCTCGCCTCTCGCGGACAGGATCTTGCCGACCTCCAGGAGCTGTTGTACGCCAACGGTCGCTCCGGTGACCACCGCTCGGTTCTGCTGGTTCTGCAGGGCATGGACACGGCCGGCAAGGGCGGCATCGTCCGGCACGTGGGTGGTCTCGTCGACCCACAGGGGTTGAGCATCAAGGGCTTCGGCAAACCGACCCCTGAGGAACTGCAACACGACTTTCTGTGGCGCATCCACAAGGCCCTCCCACCCGCGGGACGGATCGGGATCTTCGACCGGTCGCACTACGAAGATGTCCTGCCCGTCCGGGTGCACAACCTCGTCCCGAAGGCGGAGTGGGAGAAGCGCTACGATCTCATCAATCAGTTCGAGTCCGAACTGGTCGCCGGTGGCACCACGATCATCAAATGCTGCCTGGTGGTGTCGAAGGACGAGCAGAAGGCGCGTCTCGCCGAACGTCTCGACCGTCCGGACAAGTACTGGAAGTACAACCCGGGCGACATCGACGAGCGCGCCCACTGGGACGCCTACCTCGAGGCGTACCAGGACATCTTCGAGCTGACCGACAAGGATTCGGCTCCCTGGTTCGTGATCCCCGCCAACCGGAAATGGTTTGCCCGGCTCGCCGTATGCGAATTGCTCACCGCTACCCTCTCCGGCCTCGAACTCGATTGGCCGAAAGCCGATTTCGATGTCGAGGCCGAGAAGAAGCGGCTCGCCGCGAGCGACTGACCTCGATACGCGGCGCCCTCGCTACGCTCGGTCGGCGCTACTCGGCCATCGAAACTGGTGGTTGAGTAGGTGAGGAGCGCCGGCGACGAGCCGGAACTGCCAGTTGAGTAGGTGAGGAGCGCCGGCGACGAGCCGGAACTGGTGGTTGAGTAGGTGAGGAGCGTTAGCGACGAGCCGTATCGAAACCACCCCGCCGCAGCACTCCCCACGACACCAGGCCCACGACGAGCGCCCAGAACGCACCGCCGATCCCGGCGAAGGTCACGCCGGAAGCGGCGGTGACGAACGTGAGCGCAGCCGGTATCCGGAACTCGACCTGCTCGAACGCCCCCATGATCGCTGCCACGAAGGTCGCGAGAAGTGCCAGTCCGGCAACGGCTTCCAGCAATCCCTCCGGCGAGATGGCGGTGATGACCACCAGCGCGCCGGACAGCGCTGCGAGGACGAGGCTCGTCGACCCGGTTGCGACGCCGGCGATCCAGCGCCGTGAGCGATCGGCACCCGCTTCGGGTCCGGCGGCGAGCGCGGCCGACAAGGCGGCCAGGTTGATCGCGTGCCCGCCGAACGGTGCACCGATCACCGTCCCGGTTCCGGTCACGAACATCGCGGAACGCCACGGTGTTTCGTAACCGAAGGACTTGAGCACGGCTACGCCGGGCACGTTCTGCGAGGCCATCGTGACGATGTAGAGCGGGATCGCGATGCCGATGACGGCGGCGGCGTCGAAGGTCGGGGTGGTCCAGGCCAACCGCGGCCACCACGTCTCGGCTGCCCACCCGTCGTAGCCGTCGACAGCGAGGTTCACGCCGATCACGATCAATGCGGTCACCAATGCCAGCGGGAGCGCCCACCGCGGCAGCCAGCGCATCGCGAGCAACCACACCACGAGGATCGGGATCGTCGACCAGGGTTGATCCCCGAGCGACTGCATGGGCGCGAGACACAGCGTGAGGAGTACACCGGCGAGCATCGCCTGGGCGAGCGGCGTCGGGATCCGCCCGATCAGATCGCCGAGCGCCGGCACCAATCCCGTTGCCAGGACCAGTAGACCGACGATCAGGAACGCACCCACCGCCGACGACCAGGTGCCCTCGTACGAACCGGCCATCGAGGCGAGAAGCGCCGCGCCCGGCGTCGACCATGCGAGGGTGACCGGCCGTCGGGTCCGCCAGGACAGCAGGATCGTCCCGGCCGCGAACATCACGGTCAGCACGAGCAGACCGGAGGCCGCCTGCACCGGCGTCGCGCCGACAGCACGCAGGCCGGTGACCACCACGACGAACGACGAGGTGAATCCGACCAGCGAGGTCACGACACCGGCGATGACCGGCTCGGTACGAGTCGACGGCGCGGTACTGGTCATGGGGCGAGCATAGCGGTATCGTTCCGTAAACAGAACACCACCGACCATGGAAGGCCGACCGGGGATGACGGCAGGCGACGAGCGTCGACGCATGGTCGGCACCCGGATCTCGACGTTGCGCGAGCAGCGCGGCATGAGCCTGTCCGCGCTGGCCCGCGAAGCCGGCATCGGCAAGGGATCGCTGTCGGAACTCGAAGCCGGACAGCGCAATCCGACACTCGACACCCTCTACGCGGTAGCCGGACCGCTCGGCGTGCCGCTCACCGCGCTACTCGGCGAGGAGACCGGGGTCGAGGGTACGAGCCCACACCTCGCCGCCCAACTCCTCCACGTCGAGCATCACGCCGACGGCACCACCACCGAGGTGTTCTGGCTGCACGTCACACCCGGTGGCGTCCGCGAATCCCCCGCCCACGGCCCCGGCGTCGTCGAGCACATCCTCGTCGCCAGTGGACATCTCGCCGCCGGACGCGTCGGCGAGGAGCACTCTGCCGGCCCCGGCGAGTCCATCGAGTGGATCTCCGACGTCTCCCACACCTACCGCTCCGACGACGGCGCCCTCGCGGTCCTGACGATCCGCTCCCCCTCCCGCTGAGCTCTTTCCCTCCCGCCTGATGAATTCGCTCCCGCGGGCGCTAGCCGATAAGCGGGAGAGAAGGCGTCCCGCGGGACGGAAAGGCTCACGCGGGAAGGCGATGAAATCGACGGGAGCCCAAAGGCGCTCCAGTGCGTCAAAGAAGGGTGATGGTCTATCCACTCGATCAGTACGGTCTCCTCAGAAGAGCCGCCGCGCTCGACGCGGCGATCTCCGACAACGAGCTCGCGGCCGCTGTCCGCCGCCGCGAGCTCGTACGTCTCGTCCCGGGCGTGTTCGTACCGGCGTCGGCGCAGTTCGACGGGCATGAGGGTGCCCAACGGCTGCACCGGCTCAAAGCGATCGCGGTCGCGACCGTCGGCGATGCCGATACGCAGGCGATGCCGCTGAGTCATGCGTCGGCTGCCGCCGTCCACGGTCTGCCGCTCCTCAAACCGGACATCGAGTACGTGCATGTGGTGAGCGGGAAGAAGTCGGGTGGCTCGATACAAGGGCATCGCCACGTCCACGCCGCTCCGGCCGGCGAGGACGACATCGTCGAGGTCGACGGCATTCTGGTGACGACCCTCGAACGCACTGCGGTCGACGTCGCGACGAGCGGTACCTTCGCACAGGCACTGGCCGCGTTCGATCAGGCACTACGATCCGATGCGAGCCCCGAGAAGATCGCACAGATTGGGGCGGGTCGTCGACGCCGCGGTGTGCGCGTTGCGCGACGGGCATTGAAACTCGCCGATCCCCTGTCCGAGACCGTGGCCGAATCCTGGAGTCGCGCTCAGATGATCGAAGCGGGTCTGCCGATACCGCGACTCCAGCACGAGTTCCGCGGACGCCGCGGCACCTACTATTCCGACTTCGACTGGGACGAGCGGCTCATCGGCGAGTTCGACGGAATGGTCAAGTACGGGCGTCTGCGCAAACCGGGGACCACCATCGAAGACAGTGTTATGCAGGAGAAGCGTCGTGAGGATGACCTGCGCGCTCTCGGCGCCATCGTCGTCAGATGGACGTGGACGGATCTCGAGAAGGGCGCCGTCGTGGGGCTGTTGCGACCCTGGCTCGAGAAGCTGGATCTGGTGCCGTCGAGGCCCATTCCCGCGTGACTGTTTCCCTGCGGCGGGACCGATTCCCTCGCGCTTATCGGCTGGCACCCGCGGGAGGGAATCGGATAAGCGCGAAGGAAACACCTGAGCGCGAACACGACGACGCCCCCGCCGGGTAGCGGGGGCGTCGTATCGACTTGCGCGAGTGCTTACTTCGCGGTGGTCGCCTTCTTGGCCGGAGCCTTCTTGGCGGGCGACTTCTTGGCCGGAGCCTTCTTCACGGCGGGAACCGGCTCGTCCTTGGCCTCGGCGACCTTCTTGGCCGGCGATGCCTCGGCGGTGCGGGTCTTGGCCTCGACAGTGCCTGCGGCGCCGTCGATCTCCTTGGCCGCGTCGTCGGCCTGCTCCTTGATGTCGCCGCCGATCTCCTCGATGGCAACGGCGACGTCCTCGACCTCTTCGCTCACGCGACCGGCCAGCTTGGCGGCGCGCTCACCGACGAGGCGGGTCTGCGAGGACACGACACCGAGTGCGTCTTCGGTCAGGTCGACAGCGTCGTTGTAGACCTTCTCCACCCGGGTCAGGTTCTCCTGGACGACCGGCTTCTTGCGCAGGCGCTCGAGGGTGGCCTCGCCACGCTCGGCGAGCGTGTTGTAGAAATCGGTGGCCTTCTCGACGTACGGGTCGGCGAGCTTCTTGAGCTCGTCGGCGGTGAGCTTGCCGCGGAGTTCGTCGATCTCGGACGGAACTTCCTCGGAGAGCGTCTCGATGCGGGTCTTGGCCGTCTCGGGCAGCTCGGTGATGAGAGCCTTGGTCTCGGTGTAGCGAGCCTCGAGACGCGTCTGAGCGGTCTCGGCGGCGGCCTCGGTGCGCTCACGGAGCTCGGTGAGCTTCTCGGTGACCTGCGCGAAGGCGTAGTCGCCGGCGCCGACTGCGGCGTAGAGCGGGGCGTAGTTACGGGTGGTGGTCACTGGTGACTCCTTCTGTTGGCACCAATCGCGCTGCAGCACATGCGGTCTCGCTGATCTCGGCATCATCGCCGGGCGCATGTCGGTTTGTCGTCGGTTCGACGCGATGTCGCAAGCCGCCATGATCTTCCGGCTCGTCACCGCGCGAGATTAGGGAACCGCGGCGCCATCGGTATTGGTGTTTCCGTAGTCCAGTATCCACGCCGTGCTAGCAAATGCAAGCATTCTGCTAACACCTGTGGCCCAGCTCACCTCTTGCCGGCGAGAACTCGCTCGTACTCGTAGAAGCCGTGCCCGGCCTTCTTGCCGAGGCGACCCGACGTGACCATCTGCACCAGCAACGGGGGCGGCGCATAGAGCGGCTCGTCGAACTCCTCGACCATCTTGTCGGCGATGGCCTTGACGGTGTCCAGTCCCACCAGGTCGGCGAGCTTCAGCGGCCCCATCGGATGGGCGCAACCGAGCATCATGGCCTTGTCGATGTCCTCGACCGTCGAGAAACCGCTCTCCACCATGCGGATCGCGGAGAGCAGATAGGGGACGAGCAGGGCGTTGACGACGAAACCCGAGCGGTCGGCGGAACGGATCACCTGTTTGCCCAGAACGTCATGCGCGAACGTCTCTGCCCGAGCGGTCACCTCGGGAGCGGTCACCGGGGTGGTGACGAGCTCGACCAGAGGGAGCACGGGTACGGGATTGAAGAAGTGGAGGCCGATCACACGGCCGGCGTTCTGAGTCGCCACGGCCAGCTTCATGATCGCGATGGAGGAGGTGTTCGACGCGAGGACGGCGTGCGGATCGTCGACGATTTTGTCGAGGTCGGCGAAGATCGCGGTCTTGACGGCCTCGTCCTCGACGACGGCCTCACAGACGAGCTGCCGGTCGGCGAAATCGTTGAGATCCGAGGTGAACGAGAGGCGGTCGGCCGCCTGATCGCGTTCGCGCTCGGTGAGTTTGCCGCTCGACACCCCGCGGTCGAGTGAACTGAGGATGCGGGCGCGTCCCGCCGACAGAAGATCCCTGGTGGATTCGTAGACCAGGACGTCGGCCTGGGCCCGGGCGCACACCTCGGCGATCCCGGCACCCATCTGTCCGGCTCCCACGACGCCGACTCGGCAGGTCTTCTCGGCGGTCCGATGGACCTCCGGGGTTCGGCTCGTTGGCATGGTCGGCTCCTGAAAACGCGCGGCACCGGAAAGGTGTGGGTATGACGAGCCCGGGGTGAGCGGGTCGGGAGACCTGCTCACCCCGGGTCATCTGTCAGCCACCGATCGAAGTCACACCGTGGTGCGACCGATGTCGGTTCCTAGTGGAACTGGCCCTCTTCGGTCGAGCCCTTGAGAGCTGCGGTCGAGGTGTTCGGGTCGACGGTGGTGGCGATGCTGTCGAAGTAGCCGGCGCCGACCTCACGCTGGTGCTTGACGGCGGTGAAGCCACGCTCGTCGGCTGCCTTGAACTCGCGGTTCTGCAGGTCGACGAAGGCGGTCATCTGCTCGCGGGCGTAACCGTAGGCAAGGTCGAACATGCCGTAGTTGAGCGAGTGGAAGCCGGCCAGGGTGATGAACTGGAAGGTGAAGCCCATGGCGCCCAGCTCGTTCTGGAACTTGGCGATGGTGCTGTCGTCGAGGTGCTTGCTCCAGTTGAACGACGGGCTGCAGTTGTAGGACAGCAGCTGGTCCGGGAACTCGGCCTTGACCGACTCGGCGAACTTGCGAGCCAGCTCGAGATCCGGGGTACCGGTCTCCATCCAGATCATGTCGGCGTAGGGAGCGTAGGACTTCGCACGCTCGATGCACGGCTCGATGCCGTTCTTCACGTGGTAGTAGCCCTCTGCGGTGCGCTCACCGGTGATGAACTGCTTGTCGCGGTCGTCCACATCGGAGGTGATGAGGGTCGCGGCCTCGGCGTCGGTACGCGCGATGACGACGGTGGGGACACCGGCGACGTCGGCGGCCAGGCGAGCCGAGTTCAGGGTGCGGATGTGCTGCTGGGTCGGGATCAGCACCTTGCCACCGAGGTGGCCACACTTCTTCTCCGAGGCGAGCTGATCCTCCCAGTGGGTACCGGCGGCACCAGCGGCGATCATGGCCTTCTGCAGCTCGTAGACGTTGAGGGCGCCACCGAAGCCGGCCTCACCGTCGGCGACGATCGGGACGAGCCAGTTGTCGACCGAGTCGTCACCCTCGACGCGGGCGATCTCGTCGGCGCGGAGCAGCGCGTTGTTGATACGACGAACGACGTTCGGAACCGAGTTCGCCGGGTACAGCGACTGGTCGGGGTAGGTGTGGCCGGACAGGTTGGCGTCACCGGCGACCTGCCAACCCGACAGGTACACGGCCTTCAGGCCGGCGCGGACCTGCTGCACGGCCTGGTTACCGGTGAGGGCGCCCAGAGCGTTGATGTAGGAGCCGTCACCCTTGGTCACGCCCTCCCACAGGATCTCGGCGCCACGGCGGGCGAGAGTGTGCTCCTCGACGACCGAACCCTGGAGCTGAGCGACCTGCTCGGCGGTGTAGTCGCGCTTGATGCCCTTCCAGCGGGGGTTGGTGTCCCAGTCCTGCTGGATTTCCGCGGCGGTGCGGGGCTTTCCGACGTTGCTCATTGGCTGCTTCGCTTTCGTTGTCCTGCTCGTCTCGACCGGGTCGGATCGGGACGACCGGCCCGGCGCGCCGCCGAGGCCTGGAGTGCTGACAGACATCCGACTCGTTCCCGAGAGCGTCGTACTCGCGTGTCCGGCATCGGTGTCGGCCGAACTTTGCGAACCCTTGGGCTTTCGTCTGTGGTGCCTGAAGCAAGAGTGCCACAGGACAAACCTGCAGGTCCAACCCTCGACGACTGTAAATCCGGGCTATTTTTTGACGACGCTTTGCAAAGTTTGCAAATCTTCACGTGTGAAGACTGGGGTCGTTCATCGTAAAAAGTACGCGCGTACTGGGATTTCCTACTGCCGAGTACAGCACACTTCTGCGCAGCGGCGCGCGAATTTCCGGGGTACCTCGCCTGGCGGCGACGGAGCACATAGTGACGACACTCACACCGCGTAGACGGTCGGTCGGGTCCGCTCGAGTACCGGATCAGGGAGCGGTGACCCGACCGACGGCCGCGTCGAAGAGTTCCGCGAAGGCCGCGGAGTCGACCGGTTCGGTCGGTTCGGGAGGTGGATCAGCGGCCGGGGTCGCAGCTCCCGACACCGTCAACTGGACGGTGACCGGACCGGACGACGGACGGTCCAGGGCGGCGTATCCGGCGAAGCCGATCTGGCGTCGCACACCACCGTCGGGCAGCGTCGTGGTGACCTCGGACCGCGTCAGCAGCATCTGCTCGCCGGCCCCGGGGCCGCCGTCGACCTCCGGTGGAGGGATCTCGGTGTACTCGGTGACCACACGACTGCCGGCGAGGTTGCCGGTGGTGATCTCGGTGGTGGTGCGCGCACAGCGCCCACTGGTGGCGAGTCGGTCGGCGTCGATGTCGCGTCGCGCCTTGGTGACCAGTTCGACGAGCACCCCGCTGCCACCTCGAGCGGCGAGCACCGCCGAGTTGTCCGCGGTCAGCTCCCCGTTGAGGTCCGCGTCGGCCGTGGGGGCGCAGTACCCGGGGGCGACGCGGGTGGTGCGCGCGGCGTCGATGCCGGCGCGGTTCCCCGCGACCAGGTCGTCGATGGAGAGCGTCTCGGCGGTGAATCCCGGAGGCAGCTCGGTTGCCGGGAGCAACAGGTCGGCCGGGGTGCGCGGGGCAGGCGCCTCGGCGGACCCGGTCGAGCACCCGGTGACCGCGATCATCCCGGTCACCAGCGCGAACGCCCCGACCGTCACCCGCATCGGGGTGCGGAGTCGGCCGTCGGGTGAGCGCACGCGGTCACCGTACCCTGTAGAGGATCATCGATCTGGCATCACCTGTTCTGGAGGTGGCAAGTGAGCAGGACCTACGTCGGGTCCCGGCTGCGCCAGTTGCGCTCCGAGCGCGGACTGTCGCAGGTGACCCTTGCACAGACGCTGTCGATCTCCGCGTCGTACCTCAACCAGATCGAGCACGACGCCCGACCGCTGACACCCTCGGTGTTGCGCAAGATCACCGAGGCGTTCGGCGTCGACGCCGGGTTCTTCGATTCCCAGGACGATCTCCGACTCGTCGCCGAACTGCGTGAGGTATTGCTCGACGACGACATCGAGGCCGCGCCGGGCGCGCACGACGCCTCGCAGATCAGCACGATGGTCGCGGCACATCCGGAGATCGCGCAGGCGATGGTCAACCTGCACCGGCGCTACCGGATCGCGACCGATCAGCTCGCCGCGGCCACCGACGAACGCGGCGACCGCAGCATGCGCGGCACGATCAGCGCGCCGCACGAAGAAGTGCGCGACTACTTCTACCAGCGCCGCAACTACATCCATGAGCTCGACATCGCCGCCGAGGAGATGACGAACCGGATGCGTATGCACTCGGCGGACATCCGCCGCGAGATCATGAACCGCATCGAGAACGTGCACGGCATCAGCATCGTGCGTCGCGTCGACCTCGGCGACTACACCCTGCACCGCCTGAATGCCGAGGAGCGCAGGCTCGAGTTCTCCGCCGCGCTCTCCGCCGGACAGCGGACCTTCAAGCTCGCCAGCGAGCTCTGCTACCTCGAGTACCACGACCTGCTCGACGAGCTCGTCGACCAGGGCAACTTCACCAGCGAAGACGCCCGGTCGCTGGCGCTGCTCGGACTGGCGAACTACTTTGCGGCGGCGGTCGTCCTCCCGTACAGCCAGTTCCACGGCGCCGCTGAGGATTTCCGCTACGACATCGAGCGACTGTCTGCGTTCTACGCGGTGTCCTACGAGACGATCTGCCACCGGCTCTCGACACTGCAGCGCCCCAACCTGCGGGGCATCCCCTGGTCGTTCGTTCGCGTCGACCGCGCCGGGAACATGTCGAAACGCCAGTCCGCCACCGGTTTCCACTTCTCCTCCAGCGGCGGCACCTGCCCGCTGTGGAACGTCTACGAGACGTTCGCCTCGCCGGGCAAGATCCTCACCCAGATCGCCGAGATGCCCGACGGCCGCAACTACTTCTGGGTCGCGCGGACCGTCGAACGACGTGCGGCGCGCTACGGGCAACCCGGCAAGACCTTCGCCATCGGCATGGGATGCGAACTCCGCCATGCCGGCCGGGTGATCTACTCCGACGGCCTCGAGATCGGCCCGCAGGCGCACGTGACCCCGATCGGTGCGGGTTGCCGGGTCTGCGAACGCACCAACTGCGCACAGCGTGCGTTTCCGGCACTGGGCGCCACCCTGCGCGTCAACGAGCACTCCTCCACGGTGTCGCCGTACATGGCGATCACCGAGAATCGTTGATGCTCAGCGACACTCGTTCGGGGCAGGGATTCCCTGGAGTCGACGGTCGAGCCAGGTCGCCACGTCACCGAACGAGGTGAACACCGCGGTGATGTGCTCGGCCGGGTACTCCCGGTAGATCGCGGTCGCACCGAGTTTGCACTGTTCGGCGAACAGTGCCCGCGCCTGGGACGCGGGAATCCACCATTCGTAGGTCCCGTGGTAGATCAGCAGCGGCATCGTCGCCTTCATCCCCGACATCGAGGTGACGTCGAAGATGTGTTCGGCGACCGGCGAATGGAACGGGTCCGGGTCAGCAGAGAGCAATTGCGTGGGCACGTGGGAGACGCCGAGTATGCCCATGTCACCCGTGCACAGATCGCGCAGGGGCGACGTCGCCAGCCAACGGGCGGCATGGTTGGACATCTCCAGGATCTCGGGACGCTCCCGGGCCACACCCAGCATCGCGGAGTGGTAGACCCCGGAGGCCAGGTTGGCGTTCATCGCGCCGGCCAGGGCCCGGTAGTCCGCCGGCACTCCACCGATGGCCGCGCCGACGAACCGCCCGGCCTGATCGGGTGCATACGACGAGGCGAGTCTCGACGCCGCGTTGGTCGCGATGGCGCCACCGGAGTATCCGTTCATGACGATCGGTCCCCGGCCGAACTCCTTCGGGTCCAGTTTCGCGGCCGCCCGGACGGAATCGAGGACGACATGGGCGCCCACATACGGTTCGGCGTAGGCCATTCGGGCGCCGGTGTGGTCGGGCACGATCACCGCGTATCCGCGGTCGAGCGCCAGCTGTGTCAACGGCGGGAACAGGTCGGTGCTGTTGGTGTCGTCGTTGTAGCCGTGGGAGAACGTGTAGCCCGGCGTGCAGGTGGTTCCCAGTGCGACGATCGGTGTGTTGTTGATGACGACCGGCCGCGGTCCCGGACCCGTCCACTGCTTGCGCGGGACGAACAGGGTCGCGGTGCCGAACAGCGGTCCGCCGGTGGCATCGGTGGTGCGGAACTTGACCTGCCGAGCCGAACGCAGGGGCACCGTGACGAGGAAGCCGGCCACCGGCGTCACGTCCCGGGTCGCGATTAGGTCGCCGGGCTTGCGTCCGGCGAGGTCGGCGGGCCAGTGATCGAAGAACCGGTCACCCACCGGCGACGGCATGACGGCCTCACGCAGTTCCTGGAGCTCGCGAGAACCACCCTCGATCCTCGACCTCTGCGGGATGCGCTCGAGCTTCTTGACCGGGGGCGGCGGCACGACCGCGTCGATCTCGCCCGGGATGTTCGGCGGGATGGCGGTCAGGTTCGGGGGCTCGGCACTTGCCACGGGGTTCGACCCGATCCCCCCGAGACCGGAGACCAGCACGGCCGCGACGAAGCCGACGACCACCGTCGCGCGCAGCGTCAGGGGTCGCCACCTGCCCATCGAATGCATCGCCAACACTCCTGTCATGCGGGCGATTCCGGGTGAGCTCACCCCCAGTGGTCAGCCCGACTCGCTCCTCCGGTCCGGATTCCGTCATGCTAAACGGCCTCACGGGCATCGGCAGGACACACCCCGATCATCGCCGGAGAATCCATCGTCCGGCTCAATTCGGATCACGGTTCGATCTCGAAGAAACGACCATCGGGGCGCCGGACATCGACACCTGGTCGCTTGTCCTAGTGTCGACCGCAGTGAGGCGACGAGGCACTCACACGCTGCGGAGGCACCCGATGGCGACAACCGCGAACGGTCGACGACACCGGACCGGTCGCCGGACGCTGATCTCGGGGATCGCCACCGGACTCGTGGTTGTCTGGTGCGCGGTGGCGCCGGGGTCCGCTCCCGGTGAACCGCCGAACATGATGCCCGTCCCGCCGCCGGTCGCCGAGGCCGTCGACGCGGCCGTGCCACCGCCGCCGGTCCCGCGCCTGCGAGACATCCCGCCGCGGGCACGGGCCGCCGGATTCGACCACCGCACACTGGAGTTGCGGGAGGCGCTGCTGCCCTCGCCCACCGGTGATCCGTTGTTCGACCGTTGGCCTGCGGACCTGTCGACGATGCGACCGGGTCGGGTCATCGCGGTCCGCGACGTCAGGGCCACCGCGGGTCCGGTCGTCACCGTCCCCCTCCGGTCGGCCACCCTGATCAAGTTCGCCACCACCGATGCGACCGGCGCCCCGATCTTCGGCACCGCGACACTGCTGATCCCGAACCGTCCCGCCCGCGGACCCCGACCCCTGCTGGTCAACAATCTCCCCATCGACTCGCTCGGCGCCGCCTGCACCCCCGGATACACGCTGGCGCATGGCTTCTCGATCGCGACGAACCCCACCGACCTGATCCCGCCCGCCACCCAGATCGCCCTGAACGACGGCCATGCAGTCCTCGTCCCCGACCATCAGGGGCCGCGGATGGCGTACGCCGAACCCGTGCTGGCCGGGCATGTCATCCTCGACGCCATCCGCGCCGGCCTGACCGTACGCCCGGAAACGTTGCGGCACAGTCGCATCGCCCTGGCGGGCTACTCGGGAGGTGCAATCGCGACGCACGGGGCGTCGAAGCTGGTCGGCGACTACGCCCCCGAACTGTCCGACCGGATCGTCGGCGCCGCACTCGGCGGGGTTCCCGCGGACTTCCGCATGCTCGTCGGGAGCATGAACGCGAACCTGGCCACCGGGCTGTTCCACGCGGCGACCTTCGGCATCGCCCGCGAACGCACCGAGATCCTCGCGCTGGCCAACCGCCCCGCGCGATGGCTGGCCACCTCACCGCTGAAGAACGTCTGCGTCATCCCCGAGGCACTGGGCGGCGGGACCTTCATGCCAATGCAGCTGATGTCGAGCGACCCGGACCCGTTCCACTCGCCCGTCGCCGAACGCATCTATCGGCTCACCGCGATGGCGGACCGGAAGTCGGTGGTGCCCTTGCTGATCTACCACGGCACCCACGAGTGGTGGATTCCCGCGGCGGGCGCACGCGCGCTCTACCGCCAGCAGTGCGGCTACGGCGCCACCGCCGCCTACCGGGAGATCTTCGGTGAACACCTGACCGGCGCCCTCCTCGGTTTCCCGGTCGCGCTCGACTGGCTGAACAACCGACTGGCCGGCCGCCCGGCCCCGAACGATTGCACGCGGCGCCCGGCCGGTTGAGGCCGAGCGCCGCGAGACGGTCAGGGGTGGATCAGTAGACGAGGACGCGCAGGTTCTCGGCGACGCATGCGGGCTTGGACTCGCCCTCGATCTCGACCGTGTTGGTCACGACCATGTTGACGCCCTTGGGGGTCTCCTCGATCGAGGTGATCACCGCGTTGGAGCGGATACGCGCACCCACCTTCACCGGGTTCGGGAAGCGCAGCTTGTTCATGCCGTAATTGAGGAAGAGCTTGGGGCCCTCGATGGTGAAGATCTGGCCGGCGAGCATCGGTAGCAGCGACACGGTGAGGTAGCCATGCGCGATCGTGGTACCGAACGGACCCGACTTCGCGCGTTCGGGATCGGTGTGGATCCACTGGTGGTCACCGGTGGCGTCGGCGAATGCATCGATCCGCTCCTGCGTGATCTCCAGCCACTCGCCCGATCCGAGGTCTTCGCCGATCGCCGCCTTGAGCTCCTCGACACTTGTGAACGTCCGTGTGCTGTTAGTCATAGTGGCCGTAGTCTACCGTGGCCCCATGAGCGCACCGCGAGTCTCACCGGGTGGTCTCCGAGATCTCGGACCCTTCAATTTCGCCTTCGCGCGTGGAGCCGCGCGCGTCATCGGCGTCGACGACGCACACATCTTCTCCACGCTCGGCCGGACGAAGGGACTGTTCCGCGGCTGGCTGCACTACAGCGGCCGGCTGATGCCCTTCGGGACGTTGCCGCGCAAGGACTCCGAGATGATCATCATCCGGGTAGCACATCTCCGCGGTTGCGAGTACGAGCTCGATCATCACCGACGACTGGGGCGCCGGGCGGGCATCGGTGACGCCGAGTTCGAGCGCATCCTCGAAGGTCCCGACGCCGGATGGGGCGACCGTGAGCGGGCCATCCTCCGCGCGGTCGACGAACTGGTCGAGAGCAAGGACGTCTCCGACATCGCCTGGGCCGCACTGTCACGGCACCTCGACGATCGCCGGCTGATCGAGTTCACCTTGCTCGTCGGCCAATACGACAGCCTGGCCACGACGATCCACACGCTGCGCATCCAGCGCGACCACCACACCTGACGACGGATGAGTGATGGAGTCGATCAGCCAGCGCCTGATGCGCAACGCCGCGTTCGCCGAGATCTACGAGAACCTCTGGCGGCCGACGTTCACGAGGTTGTTCAGTCTCGGTGGGCGTGCCACCGAGGACTACGACCGCGCACTCCGCGCCTACCTGTCCCGCCCCGGTGACCGACTCGTCCTCGACGTTGCCTGTGGCCCAGGCAATTACACGCGTCTCATCGCCGACGGACTGACCGGCGACGGACGCTGCATCGGGATCGACTTCTCCGCCCCGATGCTGGCCCGTGCGGCCCGCACCAACGTCGTCGAGCGCGCCGCCTTTCTCCGCGCCGACGCCCACGCGATCCCGTTCGACGACAACACCTTCGACGTCGTGACCTGCCTGGCAGCTCTGTACCTCATCCCCGATCCACTCCCCGTCGTCGACGAGCTGGTGCGGGTCACCAGGCCGGGCGGCGAGATCGTCATCTTCACCTCCGTCACGACCGAGGTGACATCACTGCCCGGCGTCCAGCGGGTCGTCGGACTGACCGGCTTTCGTATCTTCGACGAGCACGCCATCACCGACCGCCTGCGCGCCGCGGGCGCGGCCAACGTCGAGCAGACGATCACCGGTCACGGACAGTACGTCCTGGGTGTGAAACCGGGGCCGGTGAGCACTGCCGGGGATTTGCAGTAAAGTCCTCCTCGAAATAGGGAGGTTAGGTATGACTAACGAAACCACGTCCGGGGATCAGCTGCCGTTCGGCCAGCGCAAGACCGAGGACATGCCGGGCCACTGGCTCCTCGCCCGACTCGGCAAACGCGTCCTGCGTCCGGGCGGACTCGAGCTCACCCAGAGCCTGCTCGACGACGCCCGCATCAGCGGCTCCGATGTCCTCGAGATCGCACCGGGCCTGGGCAAGACGGCCACCGCGATCCTCGAGCGATCGCCGAAGAGCTACGTCGGCGTCGACGACGATCCGGACGCCGTCGTCCTCACCAAGGGCGTCATCGGTGAGCGCGGCCGGGTCGTCGCAGGTGACGCGTCGGCCACCGGACTCGATGACTCGAGTACCGACGTCGCCGTCGGCGAGGCGATGCTGACGATGCAGTCCGACCGCAACAAGGCCAAGATCGTCGAGGAGGCATTCCGTGTGCTGCGCCCCGGCGGCCGGTACGCGATCCATGAGCTCGCGATCAATCCCGACACCCTTCCGGACGAGGAGAAGACCGAGATCCGCAAGTCGCTGGCGCGATCGATCAAGGTCAACGCCCGTCCGCTGACCGAAGCCGAGTGGCGCAAGCTGCTGACCGACGCCGGCTTCGAGGTCACCACGGTCAAGTTCGCCAGGATGGCACTGCTCGAGCCGCGTCGCGTGATCGCCGACGAGGGACTCGTCGGGGCATTGAAGTTCGTCGGCAACGTGATCCGCGACGGCGATGCACGCAAGCGCGTCCTCGCCATGCGGGCGACGTTCACCAAGTACAAGTCGCACATGGCCGCCATCGAGGTCATCGCCACCAAGCCGGAGACCGCGAAATGAGCGACTCGACCGTGATCACCGGCCTCGCCGACAACACCGGCAAGACAGGCGATCGTCCCGACATCTCCGTTCTCTCCCGCAACGACGGCGGCAACGTCATCCGCCTGTCGTTCCTGGCGGGTCAGACGATGCCCGACCATTGCGCCGGCCGCCCGATCCTGGTCATCGGCCAGACCGGCGAGATCGACTTCACCGTCGGGGAATCCACCACCCGCCTCGAGACGGGCGTGGCGATCCACGTGAACGCCAACATCCCCCACGCGCTCGTGGCACGGACCGATGCGGTCGTCACACTGGTGGTGTTGGAGAATCCCACGGGGGAGCAACCCTCCGGGAGCTGAAGCACGCGGGGCGCGTCGAGATCGAGAGGACCAGCCATGGCGACCAAGCAGCGCGACAAGATCATGGCCCTGCTGTCCGAATCGGCCGAACCGATGGTCGCCGGCGAGATCTCGACGCGCCTCGACCTGCACGTGACCACGGCCCGTTTCCACCTCGCCAAGCTGGTCGAGGAGGGGCGGGTCGAGACCACGACCGTTCCGACGCCGGGCGTCGGCCGTCCCCGCGTCGGCTATCAGCTCGTCCGCCGGGCGCCCACCGGCGCACTGCTGGGCCATCTCCTGGGCCAGTTGGGCAGCACGCAGGCCGCTCGTGAACATGCCGGCGCCGAGGCCGGCCGCCTGTGGGCCGAGGAGCATGCGCGCCCGGCGCCGACCGCCGATCTGCCCGACCCGGTGACCGTCGCCTCGGACACTCTCGGCGCGCTGGGATTCCAGGTCTCGAACGTCATGAGCGCGTTCGGCTCTCACGAACTACGACTCTGCTCGTGCCCGCTGCAGGACATCGCCCGGACGCACCCCGAGGTCGCCCGAGGAGTCGCCCGCGGCGTCATCGAGCAGGCACTCGCCGCCAGCTCCCCCGCCCTCAGTTCGCAATATGCCGTCACCGTCGCCCCGGACCCGGCAGGCGGCGACTGCGAGATCGTGCTGCGGCTGGCGCCGTTGCGGCGCACCGCAAACCACTTCGAGACCCCACTCAGGTGAGGCTTGCCTTAATTAATTTGAAGGATTAAGTTCCTCCAAAGGCGTTGGCGAACGACCATCGCCGAACAGGAGGGACTCTCGTCATGCATCTCATACACAGGATGACCATCACGCTGCTCGCGACGCTCGTGGCCGTCGTGGGGCTCGTCGCGGCCACCGGCGGTGCCTCGGCCGCCAAGACCTTCCCGCCGAACTTCAAGGTCACCACCGACCGCCCGACGCTCGCCGATCTCAACGACATCGTCGAGTTCCTGGTCGAGACCCCGGCGTCGGACCAGGCCAAGGCCGCCAACGTGGAGGGTGGGATGAACGCGGTGATCGTCCCCAAGACGGTGTACTCGCTCGGTCTCTTCCGCGCGCCCCGCGGCTGGAACGAGGTGACCGGTCCGCTGGTCCAGAAGGGCAACAGCGTCACCGCCACGCTCAACAGCGGCTCGGCCGGACGCCCCACGATCCGCATGACCATCGAGTTCAAGAAGCTCGACGGCAACTGGAAGCTCGCGGCGAGCTCGCTGTGCCAGGGCGTCAAGACCGTCGGCCTGAACATCTACTGCAACTCCTAGTAGCCGTGCTCGACATCAGCGGCCTGTCCGTCCGAATGGGCGGGCAGGCCGTTCTCGACGACATCACCACCCGCGTCGACGACGGTGAGCTGGTCTATCTGCTCGGACGCAACGGCACCGGCAAGACGACGCTGCTCCGGACCATCTGCGGCGTCATACCTCCTGCGGCGGGCCGAATCCTGATCGACGGCAAGCGATTCAGCGAACTCGATGCGCCACCCACGGTGATCGGCATGCATCTGGGCACCGACGCCGCCCACCCCGGCCACAGCGCACGGCGCCACCTGACCTGGCTGGCCCGTGCCGGCGGAATCCCGACCGGTCGGGTCGCCGAGGTCCTCGACCTCGTCGGGCTCACCGACGTGGCCGGCCGCCGGGTCGTCGACTACTCCCTCGGCATGCGTCAGCGGCTCGGAATCGCCTCCGCCCTCCTGGGCGATGCGCGCACCCTCGTCCTCGACGAGCCGGTCAACGGC
Source organism: Gordonia sp. C13 (assembly GCF_023218005.1). Lineage (NCBI taxonomy): Bacteria > Bacillati > Actinomycetota > Actinomycetes > Mycobacteriales > Gordoniaceae > Gordonia > Gordonia sp. C13. Next base: position 188,491 of record NZ_JALPSY010000003.1, on the reverse strand, counting down.
CTAGACATCGACGGCATCCGTTGGCTACGCGGGCTTCTCCGAGATCTTGCCGACGACGGCCGGCGTCTGCTCATCGCCTCACACCACCTCGACGAGGTGGCCCGCACCGCCGACCGCGTCGTCGTGCTGAACTCCGGCCGTATCGCCGCCGACGCGCCGCTGGCCGAATTCGTCGGTGATTCCGCCGATCTCGAGGAGGCCTACCTCGCCACAGTCGGTGGTCAGACCCCCGCAGGAGTCACCGCATGACCGCCACCCTCACGGCCGTCGCGGGACAGATCGGACGCGGCGCACGCGCCGAACTCACCCGCGTCGGCGGTGCACGCAGCATCCTGCTCTACGGGTTGATCCCGGGGGCGGTCCTGCTTCCCCTCGTCATCACCCTCGGCGTCGCCACCGTCGCCGAACGGTTCGCGTCGATCTCGGGGAGCATCCAGGTCACCTCGGTCACCACGACCAACTCGGCCTACTGGGTCATCACCTTCACCGTGATGATCTGGGCCATCGTCGCGGCCTACGCCCAGGCGACCGCCGAGCGCGGCGCGCTGGGGGAACTCACCCGCCACCTATACCCGCGCCGCTGGACCGGCCTGGTGTCCCGGTGGATCGCCTACGGCGTCGGTGCCGCGTTGTGCAGCGCCGCCCTGGTCGCGCTGGTGATGGCGAGCCTGCCCACCTTCTTCCCGAAGGTGTACAGCGGCGTCGACATCGGTTCGCCCGAGGGTGTCCGCTTCCTGGTCACGGTGCCGGTCTTCGCGGTGTTCGCGGTCGGGATCGGCGTCGGACTCGCGGCGATCATCGGGCATCCGGCGGGAACCGTTGTGGCACTGCTCGGTTGGACGTATGTCATCGAGAACGCGATCAGCCTGGTGCCCGACGGTTACACGCTGCAGCAGTACATGCCCTTCCTCAACGGAACCTTCGGCACCGGACAGGAACTCGCCTTCATGCCCCCGTGGGGGCCCACCGGCGGGCTGCTCTACTGCGGCGCGGTCGCGCTGGTCATCTTCGTGCTCGGTGGTCTCGCACTGTCGTTCCGGTTCAGAAGGACCGGTAGTCGCGCACCGTCATCCGCGGTCCGCGCCGTTCTCGCCGGACGCCGTGCAGCTCGACCATCCTGATGATCCGACGCCGTTGCCCGGCATAGGGTTCCAGTAGTTCGAGCATGCCCGCGTCGTCGACCGGTTCACCGATGAGGGTCAGGCCCACCAGCGTCGGGATGTGATAGTCGCCGACCGACACCGCATCGGTGTCACCGACGGCCCGGGCCCGCGTCTCCGCCTCGGTCCACCGCCCCACTCCCCGAAGGAGCCGGAGACGATCGTGGTGACGTTCGACGTCCATAGCGGTCGCCCCGCGGATCGTGCGCATCCGCACCGGTTCGATGCCGCTGCGATGCCATTCCCACGAGGGGATGTCTGCCCACGCGGCACGCGGCGGCGGAACACGCATCGTGCCGGGTACCGGGCCCGGTGCAGGCTCGCCGAAGCGCCGCACCAGGTACCGCCACGCACGGAAGGCCTCCGCCCCGACCACCTTCTGCTCGAGGATCGCCGGTACCAGCGCCTCCCACACCCGGTCGGTGCGGCCGATCCGCAGGCCCGCCGACCGGCGGACGAGTCCGGCGACCACATCGTCGTGCACCGCCATCGCCTCCGGCTCGTCGGACGCGCCGAGGAAGTCCGGCAACTGCTCGAGCAGCCAGTCGCCGCCGGGTCCCCACGCGCGTCCCAGCACCCGCGAACCGTCGATGCGCAGAGTCACGGTGCCGGGACCGTCGGGGGTCTGCACGGCGCGCCAGATCGACCCGTCGTTGCCGTAGACGAACGTGGGGTCACCGGCGCCGCGCCGGAGATGGCCGACCGTGCCCCGGACGTCGAGTTGCCACGGCGACTCCCATTCCCGGACCCGCTCGACGGCACTCACCGTTCCGAGCGTAGCCCGCCCGGCAGTGTTCGTTTCTCGTCGAATTCGCCGAGAATGACCGGAACAAAGCGTCGAACCATTCCCCGGAGCATTCCGATCGTCGGCGAACAAATCGGAACGAGCCCCCATCGGATACGGCAAGAGCCGGTGACCAACAGGTCACCGGCTCTTGCCGAGGTGTCCGGCGAGGGTTGATCAGACTGCGTATCCGCCACGGTTGGAGGCGGTCTTGCCCTCCTTGAGGACGAGCAGGATGTTGTCGTGGTCGGCCAGCGAATCGATGTCGGCGAGCGGATCGCCCTTGACGACGACGACGTCGGCGAGCTTGCCGGCCTCGAGGGTGCCCAGCTTGTCGGCGACATCGCAGAGCTCGGCCGAGGTCTTGGTGCCGGCGACGATCGCCTGCATCGGGGTCATGCCGCCGAACTTGACCAGACAGCCGAGCTCGCCGAGGGTGGCGCCGTGATCGGGGACCAGACCGGCGTCGGTGCCGACGGCGACCTTGATACCGGCCTCGATCGACGCCGCGATGGACTCGTGGGCCAGCTTGTGCCACTTCTCGGACTTCGCCACCGCCTGCGGCGTCGCGGTGTCCGGCTTCAGGGTCTCGATCAAGGTGGGGACCAGGAACTGGCCGCGTTCGACCATCTCCGTACGAAGTTCATCGGTGAGCGCGTAACCATGCTCGATGGAGTGCGCGCCGCCCTGGACGGCGGCCTGGATACCGAGGAAACCGATCGCATGCGCGGCGACCTTGCGTCCGCCGTAGTTCTCGGCCTCCTCGACCAGCGCGGCAACTATCTCGGTGCGGGCGCCCAGCCAGTCCGGATCGTCACTCGGCGAGGACACACCGCCGCTGGAGGCGACCTTGATGACGTCGACGCCGCTGCGGAGCAACTCGCGGACGGCCTTGCGCGCCTCGTCGACGGTGTCGACCAGCTCGCCGCCGATCAGGCCGGTTCCGCTGAGGCCCGACGGGATGTGGAAATCGGCGTGGCCACCGGTCTGGCTCAGCATCTTGTCGGCGACCAGCAGGCGCGGGCCGGCGACCAGACCGTGGGCGACGGCATCGCGAACGCCCACGTCGATGCCCATGAGGTCACGGACGGTGGTGACACCGGCTTCGATGGTGGTCTTGAGCCGGTCGATGAGCTCGAAGAAGCGGTATGAGGGCGGCACCATCGCGGCCATGATCGGCGAGCCCTTGGTTCCGGGCAGGGAGAGGTGCACGTGGCAGTCGAAGAATCCGGGGGTCACGGTGTTGCCACCGACATCCACCTTCACGGGCTTTGTCGACTCGTCGATCTGCGGGGCGCCGTCGGCTGCTCCGGCGTAGGTGATCTTGCCGTCGTCGATCACGACGACAGCGTCGGCGATCGGATCGGCACCCGTCCCGTCGATCAGGCGAGCATTGTGAAGGATGGTTGTCGTCATAGTCTTTGTTTATACCGTGTATTTATTGTTTTCCTGACATTAGACAGCGAACGTCATAGCAGGTCGCGGGGTCGTGCGCAGATTTGCGCCGCGGAATTGGCACGAAATTGTCACCCGCCGGATAGGCCCAAAGAAAATGAGGGATTCGTACCGGAATACGGTACGAATCCCTCACTTCGAGAACATGGCCTACAGGTTGATCATGTGCCCGATCGCGCCGTGGAACGTTTCTTGCAGTGCCTCCGACATCGTCGGGTGGGTGTGCACGTTGCGGGCCAGCTCCTTGGCGGTGAGGTCCCACTTGTGGGCGAGGGTCATCTCCGGGAGCATCTCGGAGACGTTGTCACCCACCAGGTGTCCGCCGAGCAGTTCGTCGGTGTCGGCGTTGGTGACCAGCTTGGCGAAGCCGGCGGTCTCGCCGAGGCCCTGCGCCTTGCCGTTGGCGCTGAACGGGAACGTGGTGGCCTTCACGTTGTAGCCCTCGTCCTTGGCCTGCGCCTCGGTGAGGCCGAATGAGGCGACCTGCGGCTGGCAGAACGTGGCGCGCGGCATGAAGCGGTAATCGCCGAGCGTCATGGTCTCTTCACCCGCAATGGTCTCCGCGGCGACGACACCCTGAGCCTCGGCGACGTGCGCGAGCTGCAGCTTGGCGGTCACGTCACCGATGGCGTAGATGCCCTCGACGTTGGTCCGCATGTAATCGTCGATCGCGATGGCGCCGCGGTCGGTGAGCTCGACACCGGTCTTCTCGAGACCGAAGCCCTCGACGCGCGGGGCGAAGCCCACGGACATGAGGACCTTGTCGACGGTCAGCTCGCCTTCTTTGTCCTTGGCGTCCTTGTAGGTAACGGTGACGCTGTCGCCGTTGTCGGTGACCGACTGGACCTTGGTGGAGGTCAACAGCTTGACGCCGAGCTTCTTGTATTCCTTGGCGACGGCCTTCGACGAGTCGGCGTCCTCGTTGGGCAGGACGCGGTCGAGGAACTCGACGATGGTGACGTCGACTCCGTAGTTGGCGAGCACGTAGCCGAACTCCATGCCGATGGCGCCCGCGCCGACGATCACGATGGACTCGGGCAGCTCACGGGTGAGGATCTGGGTCTCGTAGGTGACCACGTTCTCCGACAGTTCGACGCCCGGGAGCAGCTTCACGGTCGAGCCGGTGTCGATGATGACGTTGTCGAAGGTGATCTCGCGATCGCCGACCTTGATGGTCTTGGCGTCGGTGAACACCCCATAGCCGTCGATCTCGGTGATCTTGTTCTTCTTCATGAGGTAGTGGACGCCCTTGACGATGCCGTCCGACACCTTGCGGCTGCGGTCGAACGCCGCGCCGAAGTCGAAGGACACATCACCACTCATGCCGAAGGTCTCGGCCTGGTGGTTGAAGATGTGCGCGAGTTCCGCGTTCCGCAGCAACGCCTTGGACGGGATACATCCGACGTTGAGACACACACCGCCCCAGTACTTCTCCTCGATGACGGCGGTTTTCATGCCCAGTTGAGCCGACCGGATCGCGGCTACGTACCCACCTGGACCTGCACCCAATACAACTGTTTGAAAGTGTTCAGCCACGACAGCCACCCTACGTCTCCTCTGTTGATCGCCGCAGTCCGTCCCACTACTCTCCGGTAACTTCTCGGCGGATTCAATCACTGTTTGAAACGCTGTTTGATCTGTGGTTTCATCCCGCCTGTGACCCAGACCACCGACTCGACGCCGTCCGGGGCCGGGTCGACCGGCACCCGAGAGGCCCTGCTCGCCGTCGCCGAGCGCCTCTTCCTGGCCGACGGCTACGACAAGGTGTCCGTCCGCGCGATCTGCGCCGCCGCCGACGCCAACCCCGCCGCCGTCCACTATCACTTCGGGACCAAGGACGATCTGACCATCGCTCTGCTGGAGTCACGGCTGGCCCCGTGCTGGTCCGACGCCATGTCGTCGATCGATCCCGGGACCGACTCCGTGCGGCACATCGTGGACGTGCTGCTCGCGCCCTTCGTCGAACTCCAGACCGATCCGACCGGCCACCTGCACCTGCGCCTGCTGTCGCGGTTCGTGCTCAGCCATCCCAACGTCAACTGGACCGCCCGCTGGTTCGGGCTCGACCCGTTCGCCGACATCCTGCTCGACGCCATCCCCGGACTCCCCGCCCGCGCGGCACGCCGCCGCTGGGCACTCGCCTTCCAGCTGATCCTCCTGCGCTTCGGCAGCACCGAGCCGCTCGACGCACAGGCCGTCGACGCCCTCGCGGGGTTCGTCACCGCGGGATTGTCTGCACCACCAGATCCCAGCCCGTCCGAGAAAGAAAACGAATGAGAGGAACCGACGTGGACAGCCCCGACGCCGGACCGTTCAGCCCGGCCAAGCTCGGCCCACTCACCCTGCGGAACCGACTGATCAAGTGCGCCACCTTCGAGGGAATGACGCCCGACGCACTCGTCACCGACGAACTCGTCGAGTTCCACCGCGAGGTCGCGGCCGGTGGGGTCGCGATGAGCACAGTCGCCTACTGCGCCGTCTCACCGGAGGGTCGCACCGACCGCCACCAGATCTGGATGCGCCCCGAGGCGATGCCCGGTCTGCGCAAGCTGACCGACGCCATCCACTCCGAGGGCGCACTCGCCGCCGCGCAGCTCGGCCACGCCGGCGCGGTCGCGAACTCGGTGTCGAACCGGGCGAAGGCCTGGGGGCCGGGCCGTATCCCCGCACCGATGGGGATGTCGCTGACGCACAAGGCGAGTGTCTCCGACATCGCCGAACTGCGGGTGAAGTTCCGGCAGGCCGCCCGCATCGCCGTCGACTCCGGCTTCGACGGACTCGAGATCCACTGCGGCCACAACTATCTCATCTCCAGCTTCCTGTCTCCCCTGCTCAACCACCGCCGCGACGCTTACGGCGGCAGCCTCGTCAACCGCGCCCGCATGGCACGCGAGGTCGTCGAGAGCGTGCGAGAGGAAGTCGGCGACGAGGCCGCGATCTGGGTGAAGCTCAACACCTACGACGGCGTCGGCAAGCCCGACATCGAACGGTCGCCGGAGGCACGTGCGAAAGGCCGCGCCAAGCTGAGCAGCTTCAACGTCGACGAGGCATGCCAGGTGGCGCAGCTGCTGGAGTCCGACGGCCATCTCGACGCCATCGAACCCACTGCGGGCAGCTCGCTGCTCAACCCGATGTACCTGTTCCACGGCGAGGCCCCCCGCAAGGAGTTCGCCGCCGCCTTCTCGGGTCCGATGAAGTACGGACTCAAGGCTTTCGCACCGATCTTCCTCAAGCGCTACCAGTACCACGACGGCTATCTGCTACCGCTCGCGCGCGAACTGCGGAAGGCCGTCGACCTGCCGATGATCCTGCTCGGCGGCATCACCGACCGGGCCTCCATGGACACCGCTATGGCCGAGGGCTTCGAGTTCATGGCGATGGGTCGCGCGATCCTGCGGGAGCCGGATCTGCCGCGGCGGATTGCCGCGGACCCGACGACGACGTCGAAGTGCGTGCACTGCAACCTCTGCATGCCGACGATCTACTCGCACACGCGCTGCCCGATCCGCACCGGCGAGGTGCCCGATCCGCTGGCGATCTCACCGACGGTGAGCGGTTCGGCGAGCTGACGCCCGCGGTAGCTGTCGCGTGTCGTGGCGCTCACCGCCCCGATACGCGACAGCTTCTTCAGCTGCGCAGGAAGACCCCGTCGCTCTCTTCGTCGTCGTAGTACTCGATCGTCATCTTCGGACCGTCGAAGGTGACCTTCGAAACGGTGCCGATCTGGGCGTTCTCGTTGTGCAGCGGGAACGTGAAGGCGTTGGCATCCCAGTGCGTGAGTTCGTGTTTGCGGACGCCGCCGGGCCCCATCTCGAGGACGAGTTTGCCGTCGCGCTCGACGATCTCGGCCGGCCCGTAGACGGTATTGGCGTAGGTTCCCACGAAGGTCGGTAGCGGCTGTGGCGGTGCCGCATTCGCCGGCGCTTGCTTGCCGACGAGTTCGCCGTCGGGCTGGCTCATCTCGGCGTAGGCCTTCCCGTAGAGCTCACGCCAGTCACTGCGGATCTCGCCGTACTGCACCAGATCCATGAACTCCGCCGCCAGCGCGTCGGCCGCACCGATCGGGGCGGCGTTGGTGAGCACGATGATCGCGGTGTCCGCCGACGGCAGGATCGAGAAGGCGGTGCCGGCTCCCGACGCGAAAGCGCCGGCGTGACTGAACTGGGTACGCGCGTCGGTGGTCACGCCGACGTTGAACCCGTAACCGTAGAAACCGGCGCGAGCGTTCGGGCTCGCCGGCGGGTTCGACACGATCTGCGGCGAGGTCGCAGGCAGCAGCACATCCGGGGCGACGATCTCCGCGCCTTCGTGCTTGCCCTGCGCCAGAACCATCTTCAGCCAGGTGGCCATGTCGTTGACCGTCGAACTGACACCGCCGGCCGGCGTCTGCGCGTCGGGATCACGGGGGATGTCGGTCTTGGCCCACTTCCCGTCGATCTTGATGTGCCCGACGGCCCGGTCGGCGCGCTTCTCGAAGTCGGCGTAGCGGGAACTGGTGCTGGTCATGCCCAGCGGCCCGTAGATGAGGTCCTGCGACAGCGTCGGCCAGTCCTTGCCCGCCTTCGCGGCGACGGCCTCACCGCCGGTGGTCACACCGAAGTTGGTGTAGGCGTAACTGATCCGGAACGGATCGAGGGGCATGAAGCGGAGCCGCTGGAGGATCTCGGTTCGCGAGTAACCCATGTCCTCGAGTTTGTCGCCGGCGTGATCGGGCAAACCGGATCGGTGCGAGTACATGTCCGCGACGGTCACCGTGCGGGTGACGTACGGGTCGGACAGGGCGAACCACGGCAGCCCCTCGACGATCGGCATGTCCCAGGCGACGGTCTTGTCGGTCACGGCCGCCCCGACCACCGTGGACCCGACCGACTTCGACACGGACGCCAGCTGGAACACCGTGTTGGGGTCGACCTTCTGACCGGTGGTCAGGTCCTTGACCCCGAACCCCTTCGCGTACTTGGTCTCTCCGCCCGACACCACGGCCACCGCCATACCGGGCAGCCCCGTCGACGACATCAACGACCCGACGAGTCCGTCGAGTTGTCCGACGGCCTTGTCCACCGAACCCTCGGGCAACGGCACCGCATCCACGGCATTGGGGTTCACCAGCGCCGACGCCCCGGACGGTTCGGTCGGCGGGTTGCCGGTACCCGACGAGGCGGTGTCGCAGGCCGCGACGAGGGCGACGACCGAGAGGGCCGCGCAGGCCGCGAATGACACGCGCCCCCATCTCGGACCGTGGTGTCGTGGGCGTCGTCCTGCGGTGGAGCCGGCGGAGCGTCGGACAGGGACCGAATCGAAAGTGGGCATGCGGATCTCCTCATCCTCGCGGGAGAAAGATACCGCGAAGGACGCCCTGACATGCACGTTCCGTGGTTCACCGGCACGATTTCGGCCAGGACGGGCACAGACGTGACGTGAGCGGGGCCTGCATCCTCGGTGACCGTCAGCCGTCCCGCGTAAGTTGGACGCCATGACCGAGCAGGCCGACGGCATCTCCACCAGCACCGACACCGACGATCCGTTCCTCTGGCTCGAGGACGTCACCGGCGACGATGCGCTGGCCTGGGTACGCTCCCACAACGAACCGACCGTCGAGAAGCTGTCGTCGGACCGCTTCCGCGACATGGAGGCATCAGCTCTGGCGATCCTCGACACCGACGACCGGATCCCGTTCGTCCGACGCCGCGGCGGGTTCCTCTACAACTTCTGGCGCGATGCGGCCAATCCCCGCGGGCTCTGGCGGCGGACGACGCTGGAGTCCTACGTGACCGATACACCCGATTGGGAGATCATCCTCGACGTCGACGAACTCGCGCGCACCGAGGACGAGAACTGGGTGTGGTCGGGGGCCACGGTGCTCCGTCCCGAGTACGAACGAGCGCTGGTCTCGCTGTCCCGGGGCGGCGCCGACGCGAGTGTGATCCGCGAGTTCGACATCCCGACACGGCAGTGGATCACCGACGGTTTCACGCTGCCGGAGAACAAGTCGAGCGTGCGCTGGATCGACCGCGACACCGTCTATGTCGGAACCGATTTCGGCGAACAACCGGACGGTGTCGGATCGTTGACCGACTCCGGTTACCCCCGCGTGGTGAAACGCTGGTCGAGGGGCACCCCGCTGGAGGCCGCGACCACCGTCTTCGCCGGTGAGAAGAGCGATGTCTCGGTGCACGCGATCTACGACGACACCCCCGGGTTCGAGCGGCACTTCATCTCGCGCTCGACGGATTTCTTCAACTCGCTGATGTACGAATTGCGCGACGGCGAACCGGAACTCGTCGACGTCCCGACCGATGCCCATGCGGGTGTGCGGATGAACTGGCTGCTGGTCATGACGAGGTCGGAGTGGACGGTGGGCGGCACGACCCATGCGCCGGGCACCCTACTGGCCTTCGACTACGACGACTACCGTGCCGGCCGCCGTGACGCGACCGTGCTGTTCACCCCGGACGCCCACACGAGCCTCGTCGACTATGCCTACACGCGTTCGCAACTGATCATCGTGACGCTGCACGACGTCCACACCAGGGTCGAGGTGCGCGACCTCGGCAGCTGGAATGTCATCGACTTTCCCGGCCTCCCCGACCTCGCCACCGTGTCGGTGCTGGACACCGACCCGGACGAGAGCGACGAGGTGTTCTGGATGGCCACCTCGTTCACCGACCCGCCGAGCCTGCTGCACAGCAACGGCTCCACGCCGCAGGTCATCAAGCGGAGCCCGACGTACTTCGACTCCGAATCGGTCGTCGCCGAGCAGCATTTCACGACCTCGGACGACGGGACACAGATTCCCTATTTCGTGATCCGCCGTCGGGACGTGACCAGCGGCCCCACCCTGCTCTACGGCTACGGCGGGTTCGAGAACTCACTGACCCCCGGTTACCTGTCGTTGTCGGGCAAGAACTGGATCGAACGCGGCGGCATCTACGTCATCGCCAACATCCGCGGCGGCGGGGAATACGGTCCGTCGTGGCACACCCAGGCGCAGAAGGCCGGACGCCACAAGGTGTACGAGGACTTCGCCGCCGTGGCCCGTGCGCTCGTCGACGCCGGCCTCACCACCCCGGAACAGCTGGGTGCACAAGGTGGTTCGAACGGCGGCCTCCTCATGGGTGTCATGCTCACCCGCTACCCAGAGCTGTTCGGCGCGCTGGTGTGTCAGGTCCCGCTGATCGACATGAAGCGCTATCACCTGCTCCTCGCCGGCGCATCGTGGGTGGCCGAGTACGGCGACCCCGACGACCCCGAACAGTGGGAGTTCATGAAACCGTTCTCGCCGTACCAGAACATCGAACCCGACGCCGCGTACCCGCCGATCCTGGTCACCACCTCCACCCGCGACGACCGCGTCCATCCCGGCCACGCCCGCAAACTCGTTGCGCGGCTTGAGGAAACGGGCCACGACGTCCTCTATTACGAGAACATCGAGGGTGGTCACGGCGGTGCCGCGGACAACAAGCAGGCCGCGTTCAAGTCCGCGCTCGCCTTCGAGTTCCTGTGGCGGACGCTCGCTCCCGAGACGGATTGAGGACGCTGCTCTCCACTACCCTGGACAGCAGATCACGCGACCGACGACGATGCCGCGCACGACGAGATGAGGAAACCCGATGGGGATCGACTACACCAAGCGCCCGAAAGCCCAACCGCCGCAACCTCCGACCCCGCCTGCATCCACCCCGCCGGCCCAGCCGGTGTCGCTCTCCAAGATCACACTGACAAAGTCGGCGCCGAGCATCTCGCTGAGCAAGCAGGGCGCGGCGACCGGCCAGGTGCGCGTGAACCTCAGCTGGACCGCGAACTCCTCCGGCGGCGGCTTCTTCCGCAAGCCCAAGGGCATCGACCTCGACCTCGCCTGCCTGTGGGAGTTCACCGACGGCAGCAAGGGAATCGTCCAGGCGCTGGGCAATTCGTTCCAGGCTCCCCGCGACGGACAGCCGATCATCTACCTCGACGGCGATGACCGTAGCGGCTCCGGCGGCGAGAACATGTACATCGACCTCTCCGCCACCAACCGGATCCGCCGAATCCTGATCTTCGCCTTCATCTACGAGGGCACGCCGAACTGGGCCGGCGCCAATGGGGTCGTCACATTGTCGCCGGTCAGCGGCCCGCAGATCGAGGTCCGCCTCGACGAGGCCGACCAGTCCGCCATCTCGTGCGCCATCGCGCTGCTGGAGAACCGCGGCGGCGAACTCGTCATCAACCGCGAGGTGCGCTACATCCGCGGTGCGCAGGACAAGGTCGACGAGGCCTACGGCTGGGGCATGAACTGGCGGGGTGCCCGCAAGTAGCGCCACGGCGGTCGTAGCATCAGTCGCAGTCCGTGACAAGGACAATCGCGAAAGGACCCCCGCCATGACCGCCACCGCTCTGTCCGGTTTCCTCACCGGCCTCGCCGACGGATCCCTCCGGGTGATCGACCTGACCACCCCGCTGTCCAGCTCGACCCCGGCCCTGCGGTTGCCGGCCCCGTTCGCGAATCTGATCGACTTCAGCCTCGAAGAGGTCAGCGCCTACAACGAACCCGGACCGTACTGGCGGCACAACAACATCCACACCGGTGAGCACATCGGTACCCACCTCGACGCACCGATCCACTGGATCAGCGGTCGCGACGGTGACGACGTCTCGCAGATCCCGGTGCAGCGGCTGATCGGTCCGGCAGCCGTCCTCGACCTGACCGCGAAGGTCGCCGACAATCCCGACTACCTGCTCGAGGTCGCAGACGTCGAAGCGTGGGAGGCCGAGCACGATGATCTGCTGCCGGGAGCCTGGCTCCTGCTGCGCACCGGTTGGGAGTCACGCGGCGGTTCCGAGGCCGAGTTCCTCAACACCGACGAGACCGGCTCCCACACCCCCGGCGTCTCGGTCGAATGCGCCGAGTGGCTGGCCACGCAGCGGCAGATCACCGGACTCGGTGTCGAGACCGTCGGCGTCGACGCCGGTCTCGCAGGCGGTTTCGACCCTGCCTTCCCCGTCCACTACCACTTCCTCGGCAACGACAAGTACGGCCTGACCTCGCTGCGAAACCTCGGTTCGCTGCCCGCCACCGGCGCCGTGGTCGTCGTCAGCCCGCTCCCGATCGTCGGCGGCACCGGCAGCCCGTCGCGGGTCCTCGCCATCGTCGAGAGCTGACCGGCGTGACGAACACAGCGACCACGTACGGCCCCACGGTCGCCGACGTCGTGGGCCGTGTTCTCGCCGACCTGGGGGTCGGCCATGCCTTCGGGGTTGTCGGAAGCGGCAACTTCGTGATGACCAACGCGCTGCGTGCCGGCGGGGTCGGGTTCACCGCAGCACGTCACGAGGGTGGCGCGGCATCCATGGCGGACGCCTACTCCCGCATGTCGGGACGGGTCGGCGTCCTCACCGTGCATCAGGGCTGCGGGCTGACCAACGCGGTCACCGGTATCGGCGAGGCGGCGAAGAGTCGTACTCCGATGATCGTGCTGAGCGCCGACGCCCCGGCTTCCGCACTGCAGTCGAACTTCCGGATCAACCAGGAAGCGCTGGCGACCAGCGTCGGCGCGGTCAGCGACCGCGTCTACGGTCCGACCACCGTCGTCGCGGATGTGACCCGGGCCTACCGGACCGCGGTGACCCGGCGCCGGACCGTCGTCCTCAACGTCGCGATCGACGTGGCCGCAGCGCCCGCCGAGATCATCGGTCCGATCGTCGCTTCGACTGCGGCGCCGCGTGTCCGGCCGGACGCCGCGTCGGTGGCGGCGCTCGTCGACGCCATCCGCGCGGCCCGCCGACCGGTGTTCGTCGCGGGGCGAGGTGGCCGCGATGCGGGTCGGCAGATCGCGGAGCTGGCCGAAGCGAGCGGTGCACTCCTCGCCACGTCGGCCGTGGCCAACGGACTGTTCGAAGGAAAGCCCTTCTCGCTGGGCATCTCCGGCGGTTTCTCGTCGCCGACGGTCGCCGAGCTCATCGGCGATGCGGATCTCATCGTCGGCTGGGGTTGCGCACTCAACATGTGGACCATGCGGCACGGCCGGCTCATCGGCGATCAGACCGTGGTGGCCCAGGTCGATGTCGAGGTCGAGGCGATCGGCGCGCATCGCCCGGCCGACGTCGGCGTGGTCGGTGACTGTGCGGCCACCGCCGCCGATGCCCTCACTGCCCTCTCGTCAAACCCACTGCCGCACAACGGATACCGCACCGCCGAGGTGGCCGACCGGATCGCCCGGTCGGCGCGGTGGCAGGACGTCCCGGTCACCGACGACCCCGTCGACGGCCGGATCGACCCGCGAGCGTTGAGCATCGCCCTCGACGAGATCCTGCCCGCTGACCGCGTTCTGTCGATCGATTCGGGCAACTTCATGGGTTATCCGTCGACGCATCTGTCGGTGCCCGACGAGTTCGGCTTCTGCTTCACGCAGGCCTTCCAGTCGGTCGGCCTCGGACTGGGCACGGCAATCGGCGCGGCGATCGCCCAACCCACCCGGTTACCCGTCCTCGGTACCGGCGACGGCGGTTTCCTCATGGCGATCTCCGAACTGGAAACCGCTGTCCGCCTGGCACTCCCGCTCGTCGTCATCGTCTACAACGACTCCGCGTACGGCGCCGAGGTGCACCACTTCGGCGATGCCGACATGACGACCGTGACCTTCCCGGAGGTCGACATCGCCGCCATCGCCCGTGGCCACGGCGCGACCGGGGTGACCGTCGCCGGGTTCGACGACCTCGACGAGGTCCGACGCTGGGTCGCCTCACTGGACTCCCCCGAACCGTCCCGCCCGCTCGTCATCGACGCCAAGATCACCAACGACGGCGGATCCTGGTGGCTCGCCGAGGCGTTCGCGGGGCACTGACCCCTCGGGGCTCAGGGAGCGGGTGTGTTCACCCGGATGCCGCGGCTCTCGAGTCGCGGCATCACCTCGGCGGCGAAGTACTCCAGTTCACCTGCGTAGTCGACGAAAGACATGGTGATGCCGTCGAAGCCGGCGGCGGCGAACTTGGCGATCTCGTCGGCGACGTCGTCGGGTGTGCCGATCATGGGGCAGGTGCCGTGGCCCGGGGCGAAGCGACTGCGGAAGGTCGCGAGCATCTGCTTGGTGAACGACTGGGCGTGCATGCCCTGCAAGGTCATCAGGTTGTCGGCGGCCTCCCAGTCGGCGTTCTCCTCGGCGTAGTAGTGCAAGAATTCCTGCGCCTCCGCGCGAGTCGGGCGGCACACCACATGGGTGGGTGAGACGACGCCGGCGGTGCGGCCGAGTGCCGCGGAGTCCGCGCGGATCGCCTTGACGACGTCGGCGCCCTCTTCCGGACTACCGACGATGGTGAAGACCAGGTCCGCGTTGCGGGCCGTTGTTCGAGGAGTTGCGCGCGATCGGCGTCTATCGCCGACCCGCGAAGATCATCCGGCCGATGAACCCCACGACGATCATCGCGACGCCCACCCCGCCGACGATCAGCGCGACCTGGGTGAGATCGGAGTAGGCCCCGTCGATGATCAGTTCGGCCACCTGCCGACCGGAGGATTCGGCGCCGGCGACCTCCTGCTTGGCGCGGTCGGCGAAGAACAGGCCGATGGCCCAGCTCGCCACCGCGGCCGCGACGGCACCCAACCCGAGCCAGGCGAAGACCGTGCCACGGCGGTGGGCGAGCAGGAGGGCGAGGAGTCCCGCGATGACCGCGACCGCTGCCGAACCCCGGGCGAGCACGGTGATCTGGTTGCCGACCTCGGCGTATCTACCGGCCTCCAGACCCGAAGCGCCGTTGGTCAATTCGACGACGACCGGGCCCGAGATCGCGTTCGGGGTGTCGGTCAGGTTGAGGGCCCGGTTGATCATCGCGGTGATGTCGAGTTGCATGACCGACGTGTCCTCGCCCGGTGCGGGTTCGGTGAACAGCCAGGCGTGCTGCTGTCCGACGACGTCGGCGAAGTCGAGGCGGAACTGCTCGCTGTCGGTGTACTGCGCGGCCAGCGGACGCACCAGCGCACCCGCGATCGGGAGATCGGTGCGAGCGGTGGCCTGGGCGGCGATCTCGTCGGCGAGGTAGTCCTTCACCTTCTGGTTCTCGGCCATCGGCGCGACGGTCGAGACGAATCCGTCCTGGTCGACGATGCGCAGGTCCAGCCACAGGGCCGGGACCGCGAGCACGGTCGCCGCCATCGCAACGAGCGTCATCAGAGCACTGAGAAAGCTTCGCACCCCACGAGGCTACCGAGCCCCCGACCGCTGCTTCCTGCCCGCTACTCCCCGACGACGTCGGCGGCACGTCCGACGAGCAGCGGGTCCGGCCGGCCGACGAAGTCGTGGTTCTTGCCGTCGTACTCGAAGAGGCTGAGCACGTGTCGCATCGCGTTGATGCGGGCGCGCTTCTTGTCGTTGGACTTCACCACCGTCCACGGCGCGTGGTCGGTGTCGGTGGCGGCGAACATCGCCTCCTTGGCCTCGGTGTAGGAGTCCCACTTGTCGAGCGAGGCGAGGTCCATCGGCGAGAGCTTCCACTGCCGGACGGGATCGATCTGGCGGATGGCGAACCGGGTGCGCTGTTCGAGCGGGGTCACCGAGAACCAGAACTTGACCAGGTTGATGCCGTCGTCGACGAGCATCTTCTCGAAGGCCGGGACCTGCGACATGAACTGCGTGTACTGCTGCGGATTGCAGAAACCCATGACGCGTTCGACGCCGGCCCGGTTGTACCAGGAGCGGTCGAAGAAGACCATCTCGCCGCCGGCCGGGAGGTGCTGGACGTAGCGCTGAAAGTACCACTCGGTCGCCTCGCGC
Source organism: Gordonia sp. C13 (assembly GCF_023218005.1). Taxonomy (NCBI): domain Bacteria; kingdom Bacillati; phylum Actinomycetota; class Actinomycetes; order Mycobacteriales; family Gordoniaceae; genus Gordonia; species Gordonia sp. C13. The sequence continues at coordinate 172,349 of NZ_JALPSY010000003.1, read as the reverse complement.
TCGCTCGGCTTCTCCAGGGCGACCACGCGTGCTCCGCGCGGGTTGAGGTGTTCGTTGAAGCGTTTGATCGTGCCGCCCTTGCCGGCGGCGTCGCGACCCTCGAAGACCAGCAGATGCCGTTGCCCGGTCTGCTTGGACCACTTCTGGAGCTTGAGCAACTCGATCTGAAGGCGACGTTTGGTGACCTCGTACTCGCGCCGGCTCATGCGCTCTTCGTACGGATAGTCCTGACGCCACGTGTCGACCACGTTGCGATGCGGCAGCGTCAGCAGGACCGGGTCGTCGTCATCGTCGTCGTTCACGGTGAACTGCGTGACGTCGTGCAGGTCGACGAGTTGCTGGAGCGCCTCTCGTCCGTTCAGGACACTGAAGTCCGGGCCGACGTGGGAGTCTGCGTCGTGGAGGTCGGTCACGATCCCCACGATAGGACAGCCGGGTGGACCACGCCCGACGCGCCGGTGAACGACGCGCCGCGTCGGGCGGGATCGGTCTCAGATCGGCGGACGAACCGACCGGTCAGTTGCGCAGATCGATGGAACCCGAGTGCAGGCAGGCTTTTCCGGTGGTCGAATCGACGGCCGCCGCGAAGCCGCCGCTGCACACCGCGCCGTCGGGTCCGGCGTAGGCCTGACCTCCCCAGCCGCCGATCGCGACGGTGGTACCGCCACGCCGTGCCTGCGCGATCGACAGCGCCTTGGGACCGGTGGTCACCGAGTACGCCACGCCGCGCGAGTTGGCTCCCGCCAGGGCCGACGATCCCGGCTGGAGGTTGTACGACGAGGCGTTGCCGCCATTGTCCGACACGGAGATCGCGGTGCCGTTGCCACTGCGGTCCTCAGCGGTCGCCCGGCTACCCGGTCCGGCCTTGGCGCCACAACCGCTCGCACCCACGACCCGTTCGATCTGGTGCCCGTTCGACACCGTGCACTGAACAGCCGACGCAACCCCTTCACCGGACAACCCGGCGAATGCGACACAACCGGCGCCGCCCGCCAGGAAGACCAACGCCCGGACGGCAAATTTGTTCATTTTCAAGGGATTTGGCCTCCATGATGCAACGGCTCGGCTGATGACGATCCCAGGGTACCCGCGGCCTGCGCGGGCCACCCGCGGGATCGGCGGGTCTACACGTTCGGATGACGCCGGCCCGGTTCTAACGCGGTTCGGATCAGCCGGCAGCGCGCTTCTCCGCCTCGGCGGTGAGCCCCTTGCGTGCGGTGTCGACGGCCATCTTCTGCGCCCGCTTCACGATCAGCCCGGGGAGTTTGATCTTGAGGTCCACGGCCAGGTCGAAATGCACACGCGAGCCCTTGTCGGTGGCGGTGACGGTGTACTTCCCGTGTTGTTCGCTGAGCTGATTCGATTCGAGCAGGTGCCACTCGCAGGTCGTGTCGGTCCACTCGTAGGTGCAGGTCTGCTCGTCGGAGATGCCGGCCGCGGTGACCACCATGCGCACCGTCTTCGGAGTGCCGTCGTCGTACTCGTCGACGATCTCGGCCTCCTTGTGGGGGCCCGACCAATCCGGGAGGGACTCGATGTCCATGAGTACTTCCATCACCACCGAGGCCGGGGCGGATACGTCGAATTCGATGTTCGCGGAGACTGCCATGGGGTGAACCTACCGTCCGGCTTCCGCGGGCACACACCGAACCGCACTCCGGCGAGATCCGTGCTGGTCGGGCGACCCGGGACGCCCCCACAGGGACGCGGAGGGGAGTCAGCTCTCCCGGTCGACGAGATTCACCGGCCACGCCTCGTCGGGGATGTCCCGCAGTGTGCATGCCTGGTCCACGGCGGTGAACCATCCACGGAAATGCATGATCTCGCCGATGACCGGGTTCCGTACCGTCATGTCGCAACGGAAGCGTTCGCGCTTTTCGTCCCATCCCTCGATGTACTTCATCTGCGCGGTGAAGAGGCCCTTCATGCCCACCTTCGGTCCACGTCCCAGCCACCGCATCGGCCCGCTCTCGAGGAGCAGCTCGCCGGCCGGGGTCACCGACGGCTGGATCGGATAGAGGAACTCGGGTCCGTCGCCGAAGTAGTCGACGAGGCCGGTGTGTCCCGCGACGAGGAGGGAGTTGAGCTTGCGCGGACCGGTCGTGTACTGGAAGGTCCGCAGCACCGCCAGGGATTCGCGCTCGAGTTCGTCGACGTAGCAGTAGTAGGCCTGGGTGAACGGGACCATCCGACTGGTTCTGGACGGCAGGGCGTTCCGCTTGGCGTAATGCCAGAGAGCCGGCGGGGGCATCGCCGACGACACGTACACCGACTCGTACATCCCGTGGCAGATCTGGGCGACTCCGGAGGTGGAGTCGATGCCGTAACGCCAGGCGACGTTGGGATGGAGGCGGTCGAAGTCCGAGCCCAGCACATGCCGGAAGACCGGCGTCATCGCGTCCCCTCCCGAACTCGGCCCAGCGTCGTTTTCACGGCGTACTGCCACCGAGGTGGCGCCACCGTGAACCTACTACGGAGCTCGCCACAAGCCAACGGCGTAAGGGCGACAAGCGCCTACCGGTAGACCGCCGCATCGCAGAGCGCGGCCAGTTCGGCGATCACACGATCGAGCGGGTCGACGCTGCGTTGCGTCTGGCACAGTGCAACCGCTCCCTCGATGGCGGCCACGATCAGATTCGCCAGCGAATCGGCGCGTTCACTGTCCACGCCGTCGACGACGAGCCGGGCGGTGATGAGATCGGACCAGCGACGGAGGATCTCGGCTGCGGCGTCGGCCACCTCGGGCTCGCCCCTCCGTGCCAGGCCGCCGGCGATGACCGGGCAGCCGAACTGAAAGTCGGTGTTGACCAGCATGCGCCGCCAGACGCCGCCTATCTCGCGAACCGTCTCAGCAGGGGTGAGGGTGGCCCGCCGCGCGAGCCGCTCGGCGATGAAGTCTCCCGCGTACCGGACCGCCTCGGTCATGAGCTGCGTCTTGCCGCCGGGGAAATGGTGGTAGATGGACCCGCGGGGCGCGGCGCTCGCGGAGATGACGTCGCCGATAGAGGTCGCGGCGACGCCGTCGCGGCCGATCAGATCAGCGGCGTGGACGATCATCCGTTCCCGGGGGCCACGCTCATCCGATCCGGAGATGACGGATTCGGCGGAATGCGGCGCCATGACCTGCTCCTTCATCTCTTTCCGGGTGGTCTATGCAACTATACATAGCCACGCGGCTCCGAACGCGCGACCAAGCAAGTATGCAGGTCTTCATAATCGTCGGTTTCTATGCAACCATGCATAGTCATGACGACTTCCACCGAACCCACCGATCCGACCGCCATGTCCGGCCTGGAACTGCTGCGCGCCTGGCAGGAGGGCGGGGCCGGTACCGACAGGCCGAGCATCGGCCGACTCCTGGGCATGGTTCCCAAACAGATCGAGGAGGGCACGGTGACCTTCGCGGTGACCCCGCAGCCCGATTTCGCCAATCCGCTCGGCACCGTCCACGGCGGAATCTGCGCGACCCTGCTCGACTCGGTCATGGGCTGTGCGGTCCACACGACGCTTCCGGCCGGGGTCGGCTACACCACGCTCGAACTGAAGGTGAACTACATCCGTACCGTCGCCGTCGACGCCGGTGAGCTGACCGGCGTCGGCACCGTCATCCACGCCGGACGCACCACGGCCACGGCCGAGGGAAAGGTGTACTCCGACGACGGGAAACTGGTCGCGCACGGCACGACCACATGCATCGTCTTCCGGTAGACCCGATCAGCCCTCGACGAGGAAACGCTCGCGGATCTTGTCCTGCTCGCGGGTACCGATGCCGAGCGCCTCGCTGAAATACCCCTCGATGCCCCCGAACCGGGTCCGGACCTGGTCGAAGGCCGCGTCGAGGTAACCCGAGTCGACACCGAGCACCCCGACGAGGAGCTGCGGGTCGCCGCCCGCAGCCGCGAAACCGTCGAAGATGTGTTTCAGCGCCGGGATGAGCCGCTCGTTGGTGAGCAGGTAGTCGCGGTAGACGTCCTCCTTCCCCACCCCGACGAGGGTGAGGAATGCGGCGGCGGCCCAGCCGGTGCGGTCTTTGCCGGTCGTGCAGTGGAAGAGGATCGGGCTCGGTGCGTCGCCGAGAAGTCCGCGATAGAACTCCGAATAGGCGGCCGTCGCGCTCGGCAAGGTGATCATCTCGCGGTAGGTGCCCGAGATCATCTCCCGCGCCTTACCACCGGCCAGGACCTTGTCGGCCTGGGCGATCACGGCCGGATCCGCGAGTACGGCACCGATGTTGGCCGGGATCGACATCTGCGCATCGGCCAGCACATCGAGCCCGATCTCGGTGACATCGGGCAGGGACGGGTCCGGGATGGCCTCCCTCTCGTGCACCGACCGGAGGTCGTACACCGTGCGGAGGCCGAGCGCCTCGAGCGCGGCGACGTCGGAGTCGGCGAGCGACGAGAAGTCCGTCGACCGGAACAGCAGCCCGGACCGCACCACTCGCCCGTCGGCGGTCTGCCAGCCGCCGAGGTCACGCAGATTCGGGAGGCTGCCGATCGGGCTCGGCGCACCGGGTGTCACAGTCACGCGACACATCGTTGCAGATGAACACGCCTCATCAGAGCCCAGCCGGTCGATCAGCGGGTCAGAGCGCGTTCGAGCATCGGCCACGACTTTGCCAGCTGGTCCTGCCAATACGGCCAGGAATGCGTCCCGGGCTCGTAGTCGAAGGTGGCAGGGATGCGCAGTTGCTTGAGCCTCTTGTCGAGGTTCTGCGTGCAGTAATAGGTCGCCGCCTCGAGTGGGCCGCCCACACCGACGATCCTGGCGTACTCGACTACGTCGCCGTCGATCGCCTCGTTCGCCAAGCGATCGTGCCTCCCGGGCAGGCCGGTGCCGCTGCTGACATAGATCGCCTTGCCACGGAGTTTGTGAGCGTTGATCACGGGGTCGTGATCACGCCAGCCCGGACCACCGACCGGCCCCCACATGTTCCTGACGTCTCCCCTTTCGCCGACCACCGCCTGGACGGCCAACTGACCGAGCCGGGTGGAAGTCTCGGCGCATCCGCTGTACGCAGCCACCGCGCGGTAGAGATCCGGCGCACTCTCGGCCAGAGCGAGCACCGATGTTCCTGCCATGGAGATCCCGGCAATGCCGTTGGCCCCGCTACCGTTCACCTTCTGGTCGATGACCGGAGGCAGCTCCCTGGTGAGGAACGTCGTCCATTTGTTGATACCGAAGTTGGGATCGACCTTCACCCAATCCGTGTAATAGCTGTAGCCGCCGCTCATCGGCACCACGATGCTCACGTTCTTGTCGGCCGCGAACTTGACGATGTCTGTCTGCACGAACCAGTGCGCGTCACCCTCCCCGCCACCGGAGCCGTTGAGCAGGTAGAGCGTCGGACGGGGCACCGACGTGTCCGCCGCGACGAGCACGCGAACCGGCACATCACGGTTCATCGACGGTGAGTGCACGGTCAGGTCAAGGGCCCGTCCTTCCGCCATCGCTCGGGCGAGCAGGTCGGCCCGCTCCGCTTTCACCCCGGTATCTGCCACCGCGGTGGCAGAAATCGCCAGCGAGAGAACGACTACGATGACTGCGGCAAAAGCCCGAACCGTTCGCCGCTGGAGGTTTCCGCGCGTCACGGACATCTCCGTCCCTTCATATGTCGTAAAACGTCGTATCTGCCCGACAACAGATTCCCAACGCTCAGGTATCGATCCGAATACGTCGCGACGATACTCACCCGCAACGACAACAACGGTTTCTTCCGCGTTTTCGACACGATTCTCCGGTCTGTCATCGCGAAATAACGTTCGACAATCATGAATTCGCGATCCTTAGGACAATTGTCCATCTCCGACGAAATCGTTGTGACCGGGGATTCTGCTAATCAGCCGGTCAACGCTGAGATCGGTTCCACAGAAATGTCTCACCGTTCCCGGCGCGTGCCGGCGAAGAAATTTCGACCGATCGGACGACCCCACGGTGTGTCGCCTTTCTAGGCGTTCACCGGGACCGGGAACATCCTTCGTGGATTCTGCAGGAGTGCAGGCGGGATCACCGACGACCGTGCCACCGTGCCGGTCCACCGAACACGCCGTCTATGGGGAGCGAGAGTCTTTCCACGCCTGGTGAACTCGTACTCGCTCTCGACGACCCCGAGCGGGAGCACCGTCGGGTCGTCGGCATCGACGACTGCCACCTCGTCGCCGGGAGTCAGGTCGTCGACGAAGGACGCCAGTACGCGGAGGTCCTTGCCCGGTCGCCGTCCCGGGCTGCACTCCTTGAGCAGGGCGCGCAGCCCGTCGGCAGTGGCCGTCGCGGCGTCGACGTCGACACCGGACTCGGTTCCGAGGCCGACGATGTCGCGCCGACGGAACTCGTCGAACTGCTCCTTCGATGACGGCCGGATGATCCACACCGTGCGATCACGGTCATTCCGGTCCGGCGCCGCTTCCGGCGGTTCGGGCCAGAAATACGGGAGGTCGTCGGCGACGTCGCCGAACTCAGCGACGTAGAAGTCGGGATCCTTGCGCAGCAACGCCGACCGATGGCTCCGATGGAGGCGGTCGTCGCCCAGCCACGGCGGCATCAGACCGGCGTCGGCGAGATCCGACTGGGAGGCGCCCACCACCTCCGGTGCGAACTCGGCGATCATCGCAGCGGTGGTGTCCGCGCGTCCCTCACGACGCCAGACGTCGACGAAGGCCAGGCCATAGGAGACGAGAGCGGGAGTGTGCCCGCGCCACATCGTGACCGCCGGGTGGTTGCCCCAGCCGTAGTCGAACAGCTCCAGGGCACGCAGGATCTGCAGGGTCTCCACCCGCTGCTTGCCCAGCCGCGCGGGATCGAGGGCCTCGGCGGACCGCCGGAAGTCCGGGTAGGGCAGGAACGTCTGCATCGAAGGTGCCTTACCCAAACCCGGCAGTTCGCACACGAGGATCAGTCGGCGTGCACCTTTTCCAGGACCTGGGTGAAGGTCTCGGCGGGCTGCGCGCCGGACACGCCGTATCTGCCGTTGAAGACGAAGAACGGGACGCCGCTGATCCCGTAGGTGCGCGCCTGGTCGATGTCGGCGGCGACCGCCTCGGCATGGTCGCCGGATTCGAGCGCCGCGAGCACGGCGTCGCGGTCCAACCCGACCTCCGCGGCCAGGTCGGCGAGATCGGCGGGCCTGCCGACGTGCCGCCCCTGCTCGAAGTACGCCTGGAACAGCCGTTCCGCCAACTCCGGCTGCTTGCCGTGGGCGCGCGCGAAGTGCAGCGCCTCGTGAGCCTTGAGGGTCTTGGTGTGCCGGAGGTTGTCGAAGTAGTAGTCGAGGCCGAGGTCGGCCGCGATCCCGCGGACCTGCTCGAGCATCCCCTCGACCTGGGCGGCGGGCATTCCCTTGTGCCGGACCAGGAAGTCGATCTCCGAGCCCTCGAAGTCGACCGGCGTGTCCGGTGCGAGTTCGTAGCTGCGGTAGGTCACCTCGACGTCGTCACGTCCGGCGAACTCGGCGAGACCCGCCTCGAAGCGGCGCTTCCCGATGAAGCACCAGGGGCAGGCGATGTCGGACCAGATGTCGACGGTGATGGGAGAAGCCATGTGGTCTTCAACCCCCTTCTGTCGCGCGCCATTCCGGCCGACGACTCGAACACGGACAGACGAAACCGGCCCACTCCGCAAGGGAGTGGGCCGGTTCGTGTGCTGTAGAGCTGGTGGAGCTAGGGGTTCTGGATCAGAAGCCCATGCCGCCCATCTCGTCGGCGCCCGGCATGGCCGGTGCGGCGTTCTTCTCCGGCTTGTCGGCGACGACGGCCTCGGTGGTGAGGAACAGAGCCGCGATCGAGGCTGCGTTCTGCAGCGCCGAGCGGGTGACCTTCACCGGGTCGTTGATGCCGGCGGCCAGCAGGTCCTCGTACTCACCGGTCGCGGCGTTGAGGCCGGTGCCGGTGGGCGAGTTCAGGACCTTGTCGGCGACGACGCCCGGCTCGAGGCCGGCGTTGACGGCGATCTGCTTGGCCGGAGCCGAGAGAGCGACGCGGACGATGTTGGCGCCAGTGGCCTCGTCACCCTCGAGCGAGAGTGCGTCGATGGCCGGCTCCGACTGGAGCAGGGCCACGCCACCACCGGCGACGATGCCCTCTTCGACGGCAGCCTTGGCGTTGCGCACGGCATCTTCGATGCGGTGCTTGCGCTCCTTGAGCTCGACCTCGGTGGCCGCGCCCGCCTTGATGACCGCAACACCGCCGGCCAGCTTGGCCAGGCGCTCCTGCAGCTTCTCACGGTCGTAGTCGGAGTCGCTGTTCTCGATCTCGCCACGGATCTGGGCCACGCGACCGGCGATGGCGTCGGGATCGCCCGCGCCCTCGACGATGGTGGTCTCGTCCTTGGTGACGACGACCTTGCGAGCGGTACCGAGGAGCTCGATGCCGGCGCCCTCGAGGGACAGGCCGACCTCTTCGCTGATGACCTCGCCACCGGTGAGGATGGCGATGTCGGCCAGCATGGCCTTGCGGCGGTCACCGAAGCCCGGAGCCTTGACGGCGACGGACTTGAAGGTGCCCTTGAGCTTGTTGACGACCAGGGTCGAGAGGGCTTCGCCCTCGACGTCCTCGGCGATGATCAGCAGCGGCTTGCCGGCCTGGATGACCTTCTCCAGCAGCGGCAGCAGGTCCTTGATGGTCGAGACCTTGCCCGAGACGAGCAGGATGTACGGGTCGTCGAGGACGGCTTCCTGACGGTCGGCGTCGGTGACGAAGTACCCCGAGATGTAGCCCTTGTCGAAGCGCATGCCCTCGGTGAGCTCGAGCTGCAGGCCGAAGGTGTTGGACTCCTCGACCGTGATGACGCCTTCCTTGCCGACCTTGTCCATCGCCTCGGCGATGAGCTCGCCGATCGAGGGGTCACCGGCCGAGATGCCCGCGGTGGCAGCGATCTGCTCCTTGGTCTCGACCTCCTTGGCGCTCTTCAGCAGCGACTCGGTGACAGCCTCGACGGCCTTCTCGATGCCGCGCTTCAGACCCAGCGGGTTGGCGCCGGCAGCGACGTTGCGCAGACCCTCACGGACGAGAGCCTGTGCCAGGACGGTGGCGGTGGTGGTTCCGTCGCCCGCGACATCGTCGGTCTTCTTGGCGACTTCCTTGACCAGCTCGGCGCCGATCTTCTCGTAGGGATCCTCCAGCTCGATCTCCTTGGCGATGGAAACACCATCGTTGGTGATCGTGGGGGCGCCCCACTTCTTCTCCAGAACGACGTTGCGACCCTTGGGTCCCAACGTCACCTTGACGGCGTCGGCGAGGCTGTTGAGGCCCCGCTCGAGGCCGCGACGGGCCTCTTCGTCGAACGCGATTTGCTTGGCCATGGGTAAGTGATCCTCCGAAGGGGGTGACACTAGGTTCGTATGGCCGGAACTCGGTGCCCGCGACGGACGACCGGTGTGTCATTCGGTACCGATCTCACCGTCCCGACCTGGCACTCACAGCTCGCGAGTGCCAACGTCCGTTTTAGCACTCGCCCCTGGCGAGTGCAAGGTCGCACCGGCCCGGACTCCACCGCATCCACCTGGCCGGCCGCCGAGCCCCTGGCTAGGTTGTGGACATGTCTCTCGCGAACAGGCCGTTCCGGTTCGGGGTCAACATGCTCGCCGTGGACACCAGCTCGTCCTGGAAAGAGCGCGCGCGGCACGTCGAACAGCTCGGCTTCGACGTCCTGCTGGTCCCGGACCACCTCGGCATCCCGAGCCCCTGGCCTGCACTCGCGACGGCGGCCGCCGCGACCGAACGACTCCGCGTGGGCCCGTTCGTCCTCAACGCGGCGTTCACCAACCCGGCGCTGCTCGCCCGCGATGTGGCGACCGTCGACCAGCTCTCCGACGGTCGCGTCGAGCTCGGACTGGGCACCGGCTACGTCAAAGAGGAGTTCGAGTCGGCCGGAATCGAATTCCGGCCGGCGGGCCGCCGCGTCGATCACCTGGCCGAGGCGGTGACCCGGGTTACGTCGCTGCTGAACGATCCCGGCCACACGCCGCGCCCCGTCCAGGAGCGCGTGCCGCTACTCCTCGGCGGGAACGGCGACCGGGTGCTCCGGATGGCCGCCGAGCAGGCCGACATCGTCGGGTTCACCGCGGCGCGGACGGGACGTGACGGCGATCTGGAACCGTTGCCGGCGGCCGAGTTCGACGAACGGGTCGCCTTCGCCCGCGCCGCGGCCGGCGCCCGGGCAGACGACATCGAATGGAATCTGCTGATGCAGCTCGTCGTGGTCACCGACGACCCGATTTGCGTCGCCGAGGAGAACATCGCGAAGTGGGACCTGCCGATGAGTCCCCGGGAATTCCTCGACCTGCCCTCGATCCTCATCGACTCCTCCGCCGGCATCGCCGACCAGCTCGTCGACCTCCGCGAGCGCACCGGGATCAGCTACATCACGGTCCTCGAACCCGTTCTCGAACAGTTCGCACCGGTGATCGGGCTCCTGCGCGGCGTGAACCGCTGATGTCCGCGGGCCCCGCACGACGAGCCGCCACGGGATGACTCCCCGCGGCGGCTCGTCGACCGAAGCGAATCAGACCTTTCAATCGCTCACTGCGGCACGCCGTACTTGTCGATGATCGGAGCCAACAGTTCGGCGGCGCGTGCGCCGGTGATGACCTCGTCATTGCCGACCCTGGTGACCACCTTGGACTCGGCGTCCTCGTAGACGTGCTCGCCGATCATCTTGCCGTCCTCGTCATAAGGCCAGAAGAAGGCGAGCGTCCGGCGGACGAGGTAGAACGAATCAGCGTCGTACGGTGACGACGAGGACGCGCCCGGGTCGCTGTTCACCGAATCGAAGACGTTGTCGCCGAGCAACGCACCGGGTACGAACTGGCTGAACTCGGCCTCTCCGGCGAAGCCCCAGTCGTGCACGGCCATCTTCTGCTTACCCGTCCACATCACGAGCATGTCCATCGCAGCGAGCTGCTGATAGAAGGCACGAACCGTGTCCATCCCGTCGAGAATCGTCCCCTGCCCACCTTCGAAGAGCCGGTAGTGCGGATGCGAGACGGTCATGTTGGGCGCGAGCAGTTCCTCGTACCGACCGGAGACCTCCAACAGTCCATGCCTGCGGTAGTTGATGAGGATCTTGCGGTGCTTGGGATTCTCCAGGGTGTCGATGAGGTCGTCGACATCGTCCATCATGTGGACGAACTCCTCCTCATACGACGTACGGGTGGCAACTGGAGCGTGGGCTGTACTCATTGTTGTGATCTCTCCTTCACAGGTACTTGCTGAGGTCTGGGTAGCTGCCGATCTCATAACCGCCGTCGACGACGAGGCTGGAGCCGGTGATGTAGCTGGCGTCATCGGAAGCCAGGAACACCGCGGGGGCCGCGAGCTCCGACGGCTTGGCCGGCCGCTTGAGGACTGCGTTGGCATCGAATTCGGCCATGATCCCCTCGTTCTCGAGGATGAAGCCGGCCATCGGGGTGTCGACGAGACCGGGCAGGACCGAGTTGACGCGGATTCCGTGGCGCCCCAGTTCGAGGGCCGCGTTCTTGGCGAACATGTCTGCACCGGCCTTGCCTGCGGCATATGCACTTCCGCCGTACAGCGGGATGTGGGCATTGACCGATGACACGACGACGATCGATCCGCCTTCACCGGCACGGATCATGCTCTGCGCTGCGTACTTGGTGCAGAGGAACACACCGCGCAGCACGATGTCGACGGTGAAATCCCATGTCTCTCCGTCCAAGTCGGTGATCGGACCAGGGCGGATCGCGCCGGCCACGTTGAACAGACTGTCGAGGCCGCCGAGGTCGGACTCCGCACGGGCGACCGCCGCCTGGATGTCGTCCGCGTCGGTCACACTCCCCGGTTGAGCAATGTAGTTGTCGCCGAGCTGTTTTGCCGCGTCATCCAGACCTCCGGAGTCGAGATCGAAGGCGACAACCGACCCTCCGTCGGCGATGAGGCGCTCCGCGATCGCGTATCCGATTCCGGATGCGGCTCCGGTGACGATAGACCGTTTGGGGGCTGAGGAATTGGACATGATTTCCCGTCGTACGAGGAGTGAGAATGCCGCCGCGAAAGAGGGCGGCGAGTCGGCCGGAATGATCTCCGACACCGGAATGTCCGAACCCGCGATCAGCGGGGGGCCATCAGACCTCCGATGTGAGGTCAATCATTGCGCCCATCAAAGGTGGCGTCCATTACAAATACTCACACCGACGTTAGCCGTTTGACTAACACTGCAGGTGGAAGGCTTGCCGTATAGTGTCCTGCGTCACACCCGCTTGGTAGGGTCTGTCCCTGTGACCCTCAATCTGCACCTGGTGCGCTACCTGATCGCCGTCGTCGACGAAGGGCATTTCGGGCGCGCCGCAGAGCGCCTGTACATCAGCACGCCGTCGTTGAGTCAGCAGATCCGCAAGCTGGAACGGTCCCTCGGTGCCGAGCTGCTCGACCGGACCGCACGCCCCGTCCGTCCGACCCCGGCCGGCGAACGGTTCCTCGCCGAGGCCAGGGAGTCGGTCTCGGCGGCCGACCGGGCGGTCGCCGCCGTGAACAGCTACCGCCGAGAATTGGCCCATACCTTGCGAATCGGGTTCATGACGGCGTCGACGGGAATCCGTACCCACGAGATCCTCGACGAGTTACGGCGACGGGTACCCGACGTAACGGTGCAGATGGTCGAACTTCCGTGGTCGCATCAGACCTCGGCGGTGCGTGAGGGTCAGGTCGACGCCGCGCTGGTACGCCCGCCCTTCGCCGATTCCACCGGCCTGCGACTCGATGTCATCCGCCACGAGGGGAGAGTCGTGGCTCTACCGAGAACCCATGCGCTGGCCGATCATTCAGTCGTCCACCTCGCAGATCTGGACGACGAGATCCACGTCACCAACGACGACGCCGATCCGGTATGGGTGCGCTGGTGGGCCTGCGATCCACGGCCGAGTGGCGCAGCGGTGCGCTACGGGCCGTCGGTCCGCACGATGGACGAACTGCTGGAGGTGGTGGCAGCCGGGCAGGCAGTGTCCATCACGGGCCAGTTCGTGGCGCAAAGCTACCGGAACCCCGGCGTGGCCTTCGTCCCGGTCGACGACGTGCCCTCATGCCCGTTGTCCCTCTGCACCCGCAACTCCGATACGTCGACTGTCATCGCCGAGTTGCGTAGAGTTGTCGCGGCATCGGCACGCACAGAAGAGTCACGAACGCCCGCAGGGCGTTCGTGACTCTTCTCGCGTCGGATTCGGTCAGGCCTTGGGCCGGTTGTCCACGAGTCGCTTGGCCTTGCCCGTCGAACGGAACAGGACACCGGATTCGACGACATCCACCGCCACGCTGACGCCGATCCGGTCCTTGATCAACGACTGCAGTTGGGCGGCGGCCGCTCCGCGGTGATCGCCGGAGACATCGTGGCGGTACTCGACTTTCACCGTCATCTGGTCCATGCGTCCGGGCCGCTCCAGCACACACTGGAACTGCGGAGCCAGCGTCGGAACGCCCAGGATGAGCTCCTCTATCTGGGTCGGGAACAGATTCACTCCGCGCAGGATGATCATGTCGTCGGTCCGGCCGGTCACCTTCTGCATACGGCGCATGGATCGCGCGGTTCCGGGGAGCAGCCTGGTCAGGTCGCGCGTGCGGTATCGGATGATCGGCATGGCTTCCTTGGTGAGCGAGGTGAACACCAGCTCACCCTCCTCCCCGTCGGGAAGCACCTCACCGGTCATCGGATCGATGATCTCCGGATAGAAGTGATCCTCCCAGATATGCAGTCCGTCTTTGGTTTCCACACATTCCTGCGCGACCCCGGGCCCCATGACCTCCGAGAGGCCATAGATGTCGACCGCGTCCATCCCGAGCTGCTGCTCGAGCTCACGCCGCATCTGCTCGGTCCACGGCTCGGCACCGAACACTCCGGTGCGCAGCGAGGTCGTGGTCGGGTCGATCCCCTTTGCGAGCATCGCGTCGACGATGGTCAGCATGTACGACGGCGTCACCATGATCGCGTCCGGCCGGAAGTCCTCGATCAGCTGAATCTGTCGTTCGGTCATGCCTCCCGACATGGGGATCACCGTGCAGCCCAGACGTTCTGCTCCATAGTGGGCCCCGAGACCGCCGGTGAACAGGCCATACCCGTAGGCGACGTGCACCTTGTCACCAGGCCGCACACCACCCGCACGCAGGCTGCGGGCCACCAGGTCCGCCCAGGTGTCCAGGTCGCGGGCGGTGTATCCGACCACCGTCGGCCGTCCGGTGGTACCCGATGACGCGTGGATCCGCGATACCTGATCCTGCGGTACCGCAAGCATGCCGAGCGGATAGTTCTCCCGCAGATCGTTTTTCGCGGTGAACGGGAACAGTCGCAGGTCGGACAGTTCCTGGAGGTCGTCGGGGTGTACACCTCGTGCGTCGAACGCCGCGCGGTAATGCGGGACGTTGTCATATGCGTGCCGCAGCGACCACTTCAGCCGCGCAAGTTGGGTTGCCGCGATCTGGTCACGAGTGGCGAACTCCAGGTTCGACTCGGGGCTGCCGGCGGTGGGTCGGGAAAGGGTGCTGGTCATGTCGTACTCCAGGATCGTGTCAGGCGTCGAAGTCGACAGTGACGGTGTTGCCGACAGGGAAAGTCTGGCAGGTGAGGACGAATCCGTCTGCCACCTCTGAGTTTTCGAGAGCATAGTTGCGGCGCATGTCGACCTCGCCGACGGTCACCTTGGCCCGGCACGTGCCGCACACTCCGCCCTTGCAGGCGAACGGGAGATCCGAGCGCAACTGTTCACCCGCGTCGAGGATCGACTCGTCGCGCGGCAGGCGGCCGCTGACCGACCGGCCGTCGAGGACGATGGTGACGTCGCTGCTCGGCTCGGTCACACCCGGCTCGCGATGCTTTTCCTGCGGTGGCGGCACATCGTCGACGTAGAACAGTTCGAAGTGGACCTGCTCCCCAGCAATATCCATGCCGCTCAGCACCTCTCGGGCGTCGGTCACCATCCCGTAGGGACCGCACAGCCAGAAGTGGTCGATGTCGGGAGTCGGGACGAGTGTGTCCAGGATCGTTCGCAGCCGACCCGCATCGAGCCTGCCGCTGAACAGTTCCACCTCACGCGGTTCGCGGGACAGCACATGGATGACGTCGAATCGTGCGCCGAACCGGTCTTTCAGGTCGGCGATCTCCTCGGCGAACATCACCGACCGCGACCGCCGGTTGCCGTAGAGCAGGATCACCTGCGCGTCCGGGTTTTCCAGGACCGACGAGGCGATCGACAGCATCGGTGTGATCCCCGAACCCGCGGCGATGAGCACATGCCGGCCGCCGGCCGAGGGGTCGGCCACGAACGCCCCGGCCGGCGGCGCGACGTCGATGCGGTCGCCGGGGTGCACGTCGCGCACCAGCCAGGTGGAGAAGAGTCCGTCAGCGACCTCGCGGACTCCAACCCGCGGTGAGTTCCCGGCGGGCGCACAGATCGAGTAGGAACGGCGATGCTCGACGCCGTCGATGAAACGCCGCAACGTCAGCGACTGTCCCGGACGGAAGTCGTAGTCCGCGGCCAGGTCGGCGGGGACGTCGAAGCGGACGGCGACCGCATCGTCGCAGAGCTTCTCGACGTCGGCTACGGTCAGCGTGTGGAACGACCTGGTACGCGATGGTGCGTCGATCGCCTCGGCGGTGATGGTCATGTCAGATCTCTTTCACATGATCGAAGGGCTCGAGGCAACCGCGGCAGCGGTAGTGCGCTTTGCACAGGGTCGCGCCGAACTCGGAGACGAGTTGGGTGTCGGCGGAACCACATCGGGGACACGACAGGGTCCGTGGGCGTGCGGTGAGGGTGAGCGGGATCGGTCCGCTCGGACGCGAGGCGACCGCGCCGGGAACCGAGTATCCGCTGTCGGCGAGTTTCTGCCGGCCGTGCGCCGAGATCCAGTCCGTGGACCACGCCGGCTGCAACTGTGTGCGCACCACGACGCGTGAGAAGCCCTGCTGTGCAAGGGTGTACTCGATGTCGTCGCGCATGGTCGCGATCGCGGGACACCCCGAGTAGGTCGGGGTGATCGTCACGACCACCGAACCGTCGTCGTCGACCTCTACGCCGCGCAGGACGCCGAGGTCCGCGAGAGTCAGCATCGGCATCTCGGGGTCGGTGACCGATGCGGCGAGTTCCCGCGCGGTCTGTTGGCTGGTCCCGCTCAGTGTTCCGGCCATGCTCAGTGTTCGGGACATGCTCACCACACACCTTCGGGATGTGCGCGGGCGACGCTCTGCATCTCGGTCAGCAGCAGGCCCATCGCCTCGGTGTGCAGGCCGCGCCGGCCTTCACGTCCCCCCACGGTGCCGGCGGACCCGCCCGCGGGGCGATCGAGTTCGGCGGCGTGCAGGACTTGATCGATGACCGCGTCGAACTCGTCGCGGACGGTCCGCGGGTCCACGCCCACCCCGGCTGCGGCGAGGACGATCTCTTCGCCGGTCGGGCGGAACAGTTCTTCGACGTAAGGCCACACCCGCACGAGCGCCTCCCAGACGCGTCGCCGCGACTCGGCGGTGCCGCACCCGAGTGTGACCGTCCAGCGCGCCGCGTAGTCGCGGTGGTACGTCAGCTCTTTGACACCCTTATGGGCTACGGCCGCGAGCACCGGATCGCGAGAGGTGCGCAGCCGGTCGAAGATCGCCAGCCGCCAGGTGGTGAACACCAGTAGCCGGACGATCGACACCGCGAAGTCACCGTTGTCCAGTTCGACCAGGCGGACGTTGCGGAAGGCCGCTTCGTCGCGGAAGAAGGCGAGCGCATCCTCGGCGGGCGCCGGCGAGGTCTCGGAGATGACCGGAACCACCGCGGCGTCGGCGGCTGCGGCCCGTGCGAGCAGCAGCCGGGCCTCGCCGAGGAGGTCGAGGCCGATGTTGGCCAGCGCGACTTCTTCTTCGAGTTCGGGTGCGCGAGCGGCCCATTGCGCCAGTCGCTGCGAGCTGATCAGTGCGTCGTCACCGAGCATCAGGCAGTACTCCGCGAGTGCACTCGGGTCGATGTCGGCGGGGACCGTGGTGTCGACGCCGGCAAGCGGGTCGGCGAAGCTGGTGCCGAACGCCCACTGCCCGTGCGAGTCCTCGTCGACGAGACCGTCGTAAGCGTTGTCGTGATCTGTCATCTGTCCTGCGACCTCACATGTGGGGGACGTTGTCGGGGATCTCGTAGAACGTCGGATGACGGTAGACCTTGTCGCCGCTCGGGGCAAAGAACGGATCCTTCTCCGACGGGCTCGACGCGACCACCGCGGTCGAGGCCACCACCCAGATACTCACTCCCTCATTGCGCCGGGTATAGACATCGCGTGCATGCCGCAACGCCATCTCGTCGTCGGCGGCGTGGAGCGAGCCGACATGCACGTGGTTCAGTCCGCGCTTGCCGCGCAGGAACACCTCGTACAGCGGCCAGTCCGCTTTCACCGTGTTGCTGGTTGACGTGTGGTCGTTCACCGTGCGCTCTCCTGTCCGCGTGCAGCGAAGGCCGTGGCGGCCTCGCGCACCCATGCGCCGTTCTCGTGTGCGGCACGGCGATTGGCGATGCGCTCGGCGTTCGCCGCGCCGTTGCCCTTGATGACCTCGGTGAACTCGCTCCAGTCCGGTTCGCCGAAGTCGTGGGCCCCGCGGTCGGGATTCCAGATGAGGTCCGGGTCGGGGAAGGTGACACCGAGCGCCTTGGCCTGCGGCACACTCATGTCGACAAAACGCTGGCGCAGTTCGTCATTCGTGTGTCGCTTGATCCGCCACTTCATCGACTGCTCGGTGTTGGGCGACTGGTCGTCGGGCGGGCCGAACATCATCAGTGCCGGCCACCACCAACGATCGACAGACTCCTGGACCATCGCGCGCTGCGCATCGGTCCCGCGCATCATCGTCGACAGCAGTTCGTAGCCCTGCCGCTGGTGGAAGGACTCCTCCTTGCACACCCGGATCATGGCTCGCGCGTACGGACCGAAGGAGCTGCGGCACAACGGGACCTGGTTGCAGATGGCGGCACCGTCGACCAACCAACCGATGGTGCCGACGTCGGCGTAGGTCAGGGTCGGATAGTTGAAGATCGACGAGTACTTCTGCTTGCCCTCGATCAGCTTCTCGGTGAGCTCGGCCCGCTCGACGCCCAGCGTCTCCGCAGCCGAGTACAGGTAGAGGCCGTGGCCGGCCTCGTCCTGCACCTTCGCCATGAGGATCGCCTTACGCCGCAACGACGGTGCGCGGGTCAGCCAGTTGCCCTCGGGCTGCATGCCGATGATCTCCGAATGCGCATGCTGGGCGATCTGGCGGACCAGCGTCTTGCGGTAGCCGTCGGGCATCCAGTCCCGTGGTTCGATCCGCAGGTCGTCGGCAATCGTCCTGGCAAACTCGTCATCGAGAGCAGAAGCGTCGGCCGTTATGGCATTTGACGTGGACATTCACCCTACTTTCGAAACCGACTGTTCGGTTGGTAATAGTATGTACGACAGTGAGCCGGAGCACAACCGCGCCGGCGTCAGGAACCGACGAAGACCGGCTCCTCCTTGGCGAGGAACGCTGACACCGCGGCCCGATGGTCGACGCCGGCACCCAGCCTGACCTGCGCATGGAGTTCGCGATCGAGTGCGGCGTCGAGGCCGTCGGCCGACGCGGCGACAAGGGATTTGATCTCGCGGTAGGCCGCGGTCGGCCCCTCCGACAGCGCACGGGCGGTCTCCCGAGCAACATCGACGACATCCTCGTCGTCGACGACCCGGTGGACCAGACCCCAGTCCAACGCCTGTTGCGCACCGACCTTCTCGCCGAGAAGCAGCAGAGCACGGGCGCGGTCGGCACCGAGGCGCTGCACCAGCGAGTAACTGAGACCCGAGTCGCTCGCGAGGGCTATACCGCTGAAGGCCGTCGCGAACGAGGTCTTGCGACCGGCGATCCGGATGTCGGTGGCCAGCACCAGACCCCAGCCCGCGCCCACGCACGCACCGGGGACGGCGGACACGACGGGCACCCGCAGCGCCGCCAGGGCACGAACGAGCGGGTTGTAGTGCTCGGCCACCGTGTTCATCGCGGTGGACGGGTCGGACTCGAGTGCGGTGACGTGTTCGGCAAGATCCTGTCCGACACAGAAGTTTTTACCCTCCGCAGTGAGGAGCACCGCACGGACGGACGGGTCCGCAGCGGCGGTGGTCACCGCTTCCAGGAACGCGACCTTCGTCGCCGCATCCAATGCGTTGTGCGCCTGTGCACGGGCCAGGGTGAGGATGGCCAGCCCGTCCGCGATGTCGATGGTCACGGTCATGATGTCGAGCCTTCCCACTCGTGGAACCCGCGGCCGGACTTGCGTCCGAGGTCACCGCGAGCGACTTTGTCACGTAACAGCTGCGGCGGTGAGAAGCGCTCGCCCAGCGTGCTTTCGAGGTGTTCGGCGATGGCCAGACGCACGTCGAGTCCGACGAGATCGGTGGAACGCAGCGGACCCATCGGATGTCGATATCCCAGTTCCATCGCGCGGTCGATCGACTCCGCGTCGGCGACGCCGTCTTCCAGCATCCGAATCGCCTCGAGCCCCAGGCACACCCCCAGTCGACTCGTGGCAAAGCCGGGCGAATCATTCACCAGGACCTCGGATTTCCCGAGCATGGACACCCACCCGCCGACCACGTCCACGACAGAAGCCGAGGTCGACGGCGTCCGGACGATCTCCACCAGGGACGAGGCCGGCACGGGGTTGAAGAAGTGCATACCGATGAAGCGCCTCGGATCGGTGAGCGCGGCGCCCAGTTCGGCGATGGAGATGGAACTGGTGTTGGAGGCGATGACCGTGCGCGCCCCCACCGAATCCTCTACGGCCGTCAGGACATCGACCTTGAGAGCCGGAACCTCTGGCACCGCCTCCACCACGAGATCGGTGTCGGTGGGCAGATCGTGAACCGCGGCGACCGCCGACACCCGGCCCGCCACCTCGTCGACTTCTCGACCGTCGAGCTTGCCGCGCTCGTCGGCACGACGCAGTCCGGTGACGACGCGGTCGAGTGCGGCCTGCCGGTCGGCGGTCTCGACGATGGTCACCATCGATCCGAGCGTCGCGAACACCTGCGCGATGCCGGCACCCATCCGGCCGCCACCCACCACCCCGACTCGTACGGGAATTCCGGTCAACGTTTCCTCTCCAGGAACGCGGTCATCCGCTCCTGCTTGTCCTCGGTCTCGAAAAGCACTGCCTGCGCGATGTCGTCGGCCCATGAATGCGCCCCCGGCGCAACGAGAATGGTCTTGGTCAGCCTCAGAGCCAGCGGCGACTGCCGCACGATCCGGTCGACGACCCGGTGCGCGGCGGACACGTGGTCGTCGACGACCTCCAGAACCAGGCCCGCCTGCTGAGCGGCCTCCGCGTCGAGACTGCGCCCACCGAGCAACACCTGCTTGGCCACCGACGTGCCGACCAGCGAGGGCAATCGGTAGCTCGCCCCCGCGGCGGCGAGGATGCCGAGCCCGGGTTCGGGGTTGCCGAACACCGCGGTCGGGGTGGCGATCCGGATGTCGCACGCATAGGACAACTCAGCGCCCCCGCCGAGGGCATAGCCGCTCACCGCGGCAACCGTCGGCAGCGGCAGCGATGCGACGCGGTCGAACAGCGACCGGTTGATACCGGCCAGCGCGTCCTCGCGGCGACGGTCGCGGAGTTCGGCGATGTCGGCGCCGCCGGCGAAATCGTCACCGCGACCCACCAGCACGACCGGCTTGGGATCACGCTCGATCCGGGCGCACGCGTCGTGCAGTTCGGCGATCATCGCGGCGTTGATGGCGTTGCGTCGGGCGGGCCGGTTCAGCGTGATGACGAACCGGTCATCGCGCTCCTCGACCTCGACGGTCTGCGCGTCGGACATGTGGACTCCTCACTGGATGGGGTCACAGTAACCAACCTTTCGGTCGGTAATCAATACCCGGTCGCCTGCCGGTTGGCCGATGCATGCGGGAGGAGATGACAAGATGTTGGACATGGCCAGCACTCGAGCACCCCGCAGAACCGGTCGGCCGGGCCGACCCGGGTACGACCTCGACTCACTCCTCGCGGTCGCGGTCAAGGTGTTCAACGACAAGGGCTACGACGGCACCAGCATGGACGCCCTCGCCGAGCGCCTCGGCATCAGCAAGTCGTCGATCTACCACCACGTGGCGGGCAAGGAAGAGCTACTCGAGCTGGCACTGAACCGCGCCCTCAACGCACTGTTCGCCGTCACCGTCGAGGCGCAGGCGACCGAGGGCCGCTACATCGACAGACTGGAATACCTGGTCAGGCGCAGTGTCGACATCCTGGTGGCCGAGCTCCCGTACGTCACCCTGCTGTTGCGGGTCCGCGGCAATTCCGCGGTCGAACGCCGCGCGATGGCCCGTCGGCGCGAGTTCGACACGTTCGTCTCCGAGCTCGTCACCGCGGCCGCCGACGAAGGCGATCTCAACCCCGAGATCGACCCCGCACTGGTCGCGCGCCTGCTCTTCGGCACCGTGAACTCGCTCATCGAGTGGTACCGCCCCCGGACCGGCGGTTCGGCCCCCGACCTCGGCGACGCCGTCGTCGCCCTGACCTTCGACGGCCTGCGTCGTAGCTGACGCCCAGCCACCCGCTCTTGACAACTCCCCACCCTCGCAGCGATGGTAATTACCGACCGAACGTACGGTGGATGGAGTTGATGTGACCAGACTGCTCGAGAGCTACACACAAGGACGATGGTTCACCGCTGACGACGCGGGATCGGTGGTGACGAGCGCGGTGGACGGCAGCGATGTCGCACGCATCTCGTCATCGGGTCTGGATGTGGCGGGCATGGTCGCCCACGCCCGGGCGGTCGGCGGGCCCGCATTGCGCGCCCTGACCTTCCATGAGCGTGCGGGGCTGCTCAAACAGCTCGGGCTCACACTGATGGCGGGCAAAGAGGAGTTCTACGAACTCTCGACTTCCACCGGTGCGACGACACGGGATTCGGCTGTCGACATCGACGGCGGCATCGGCACCGTGCTCAGCTACGCGAGCAAAGCTCGTCGCGAATTGCCCAACGACACCGTCTATCTCGACGGCGGTGTGGAGCAGCTCGGCAAGAAGGGCACCTTCCTCGGCCGGCACATCTACACCCCGCGCCACGGGGTGGCCGTGCAGATCAATGCCTTCAACTTCCCGGTCTGGGGTTTCCTGGAGAAACTCGCACCCGCCTTCATCGCGGGTGTCCCCTCGATCATCAAGCCTGCCAGTCAGACCGCCTACCTCACCGAGCTCGTCGTCCGGCGGATCATCGAGAGCTGCCTGCTGCCCGAGGGATCGATCCAGCTGATCTGCGGCAGCACGGACGATCTGCTCGACCATCTCGACGGACAGGATTCGGTGGCGTTCACCGGCTCGGCCGCGACCGCGGCACTGCTGCGGTCGCATCCGGGCATCGTCGCCGCCGGTACCCATTTCACCGCCGAGGCCGACTCGCTCAACGCGTCGATCCTGGGACCCGATGTCGCCGTTGATGGTCCGGAGTTCGACCTGTTCGTCAAGCAACTCGTCACCGAGATGACCGTGAAGGCCGGCCAGAAGTGTACCGCGATCCGTCGGGCCCTCGTCCCGGCCGACCGGGTGGATGCCGTCATCGAAGCCACCAGTGCACGATTGGCGAAGGTGGTGGTCGGAGACCCCCGTGCCGATGGGGTCACGATGGGCGCCCTGGCGAGTCTCGAGCAGCGCGAGGAGGTCCGCACCTCCGTTCGGGGCCTCACCAAATCCGCCGAGATCGTCTTCGGCGACCCCGAACACGTCGACGCGGTGGGCACCGGCACCGAATCCGGCGCTTTCATGTCCCCGATACTGCTGCGCGCCAATGACAACGACGCCACCGAACCCCACGACATCGAGGCGTTCGGCCCAGTCTCGACCGTCATCGGCTACACCGACACCGCCGACGCCGTCGCACTGGCCGCCCGCGGTCAGGGCAGCCTCGTGGCCTCGCTGGTCACCAAGGACACCGGCGTGGCCCGGGAGATCGTCCTGGGTCTTGCGCCGTACCACGGGCGCGTACTGGTCCTGAACAGCGAGGACGCCCGCGAGTCGACCGGACACGGGTCGCCGCTGCCGGTCCTGGTGCACGGCGGCCCCGGCCGTGCCGGCGGCGGCGAGGAACTCGGCGGCATCCGCGGTGTGCTGCATTACATGCAGCGCACGGCCGTCCAGGGCACACCCGATGTACTCACCGCGGTCGGCAACAGCTGGGTCCCCGGGTCGCGACGCCACCTCGGCGACGTTCATCCCTTCCGGAAGAACTTGGCGGAGTTGCGTATCGGGGACACCATCGTCGGCGGTCCACGACAGGTGACGCTCGCCGACATCGACCATTTCGCCGAGTTCACCGGCGACACGTTCTATGCGCACACCGACGCGGAGGCGGCTGCGGCGAATCCCCTGTTCGGCGGCATCGTCGCGCACGGCTATCTGGTGGTGTCGCTGGCCGCGGGCCTGTTCGTCGAACCGAACCCCGGTCCTGTGCTGGCCAATTTCGGCGTCGACACTCTCCGGTTCCTCACCCCGGTCAAGGCCGACGACAGCCTCACCGTCACTCTCACCGCCAAGCAGCTGACCCCACGCCAGAGCGCCGATTACGGCGAGGTGCGCTGGGATGCGGTGGTGACCAACCAGAACGACGACGTCGTCGCCACCTACGACGTCCTGACCCTCGTCGCGAAGGAGGCACAGCAATGAGCGTGCGCGTCGCCGTCTGTTACGGACAGCCCACCGACACCGAGGCCTTCGACGAGTACTACAGGCGCGTACACATCCCGCTTGCGAGTCGAGTGCCGGGACTGCGCGAGTTCACCTGGGGCAAGGTGACGTCTATGGACGGCACCGCCCCGCCCTACTATGCCATCGCCAGTCTGTATTTCGACGACGACGCCGCGCTTCGGGCAGGACTCGCGTCCCCGGAGATGGCCGCGGCGGGCAAGGACGTCCGCAACTTCGCGACCAAACCGGTGTCGATGTTCATCCACACCGAAGAGACTGTCGGTCCGTGAGTCGCGTGACCGCCGTGCACGACGATTCCCGCCGACACCAGATCGCCCGCAGCATGTTCGATGCCGATCTCGCGTCCAGCGCACTCGGCATCGAGTTGCTCGAACTCGACGACGGCCTCGCGCGCGCCACCATGACGGTCACCGAGCACATGGTCAACGGCCACGGCATCACACACGGCGGTTACGTCTTCCTTCTGGCTGACACCACCTTCGCGTTGGCCTGCAACAGCCACGACGCCGCAGCCGTCGCCGCACGCGCCGACATCCGCTACCTGCGCCCCACTCACCAGGGCGACCGGCTGACCGCGTCAGCGGTCGAACGCGCACGCTTCGGCCGGAACGGGATCTACGACGTCACGGTGCGCGTCGGCGACGAGGTGGTCGCCGAGTTCCGCGGGGACAGCCGCACCATCGGGCGGCCCTGACGGCGTGCCTCCGCGCATCACCGACGTCATCCACAGCGCCGACGAGTAGCCTCCCGAGGCCACTCTGTCGACTAGGGTCTGCGGTGTGGAGTTCCTGCTGATCATCGTCGTGGCACTGCTCGCGATCATCGCGGTGGTCGTCATCTTCAACTTCCTGGGCAACCGCAAGGCCCGGCAGGCCGAGGCGGACGCCCTGCGCAACCGCACCTACCGGCCCGGAGATCCGTTCTCCTCCGCCGACGACGACTCCGTCTACGGCGACCCCCGTCAACTGAAGCCCGGCGACCTCGTCGAGCTGCGCGGCGAGACCTACGCGGTGCGCGGCACCGTGCGGCTGACCCAGGACGGCTACACCTGGACCGAAAACTTCCTCGACACCGGAGTCGGAAACAAGGCGTGGATCTCGGTCGAGGACGACCCCGACCTGGAGGTCGTGCTGTGGCATGAACTGTCCGGCGTCGTGGTCGAGCCCGGCCCCGGGTCGGTCGAGGTCGACGGCCGTCGGTATCACTCCGAGGAGGCCGGCAGTGCCCGGTTCACCTCGGCCGGCACGACCGGCGTCGCGGCGTCGGGCCGGATGGCCTACCACGACTATCAGGCGGGTGAGGATCGGTTGTCCTTCGAGGACTACGGCAGCGGCTGGGAATGCGCGCGCGGCGAGCTCCTCGGCCGGACCGATTACCGCATCTTCCCCAGCAACCCCTCCGACCAGAACATCTGAGCGACGAAGGACTGCGAGACACATGTCAGAACAGCCCGAACTCGGTGCGACCGTCGCCCGTCTCCCCGTCGCATACGCCGACACCGGTGCCGCTCAGCTCGGCTTCTCGCTCGACGCCCCGCTGCAGGAGCCCCTGGCCCGGGAGGACGGCGAGATCGACGGCATCACGGTGTCGGTACGCCTGCTCGGCGCGAGCCATCAGGTCGTCGTCGACGACGGCGCCCAGCGCATCTGCGAGACCGTCGCATGCCTGCCCGACGTGAGCTCGGCGCTGCCGGAGACCTTCCAGCAGAGCGGTTATCTCTTCAGCTCCCGCATCGAGCGTGCCACCGACGATCAGATGGCCGCGCTCGTCGAACAACTCGGAGTCCGCGTCACCGAACAGATGGCGTCGGGGAACCCGAGCGTGATGGGTGTGTTCCCCGGCGACCCCCACGCGGTGACCGCGATCGTCTCCGAATCGACGGCCGAACAGATCTCGTGGCACACCTGGCACACCTATCCGCAGGCCGGTGACGTGGTCATCACGACCAGCGTGATCCACCGCGGAGCGATGCGCGCATGACATACCCGCCCGGCCAACCGCAGCCCGACCCGCGCCGCCGGCTCAACCGCATCCGCAACATCATCATCGGCATCATCGTGGTGATCACGATCTTTGCGCTGCTCGGCGCGTGCGGCGCCCGTGCCCTGCGTGGCGGGCTGGGTGGGTCGGCGCGCGACTTCATCTCCCAGAACTACGAACGCAATACCACCCTGGACGAGGGGGACGTGGACGCCTACGTCGCCGAGGGCACCCCCACCGAGGTCGCCGAGGACATCCGTGACGCCGAACGCCCCACCGATCAGCGCGCCGGCGCATCGGGGACGGGCAATGTCGCGGGCACCCAGTTCCTCCAGTACCGCGACTACATGGTCGCCCTGTTCCCCTACGCCGCCAACCAGACCCGCGTGATGCTGAGCCGTGACTACCGGTCGGGTTACAACCGGTACCACAACTACGTCGGCGCCTTCTGGGTTCCGACGCCGGGTTATTCCGGCAGCGGCAGCAGCAATCGCGGTGGCGGCAGTGGAGGTGGCGGCAAGTGACGCCCGGACCCCAGTTCTCGCGACCGATCCCCCAGACCGAAACCACGGCCCGAACCCACGGAGATGACCATGCTCGCTGACATGACCGAGAACGCCTACGCCGCAGGTGCCTACGCGGGTGTCGGGGTGATCGTGATGATCGTGTCGTTCGCGATCGTCGACCTGCTGACCCCGGGCAAGTTGCGTCACCAGCTCTGGGCCGAACGCAACCGCAACGCCGGAATCCTGGTGGGATCCAACCTCTTGGCGGTGGCGATCATCGTGACCGCCGCAATCGTCGCCAGCGAGGGTCGCCTGCTCGAGGGCCTCACCTACACGGTGGTCTACTCCGCGATCGGCCTGATCGTGATGGGCGTGACCTTCCTGGTCATCGACGCTCTGACCCCCGGCAAGCTCGGCGAGATCCTCGTCCACCCGGAAAGCCACCCGGCAGTATGGGTGCAGGGCATCGCCCACATCGGGGTCGCGGTCATCATCGCCGCCTCCATCCTGTGAGCACGCGCTCCTGTGAGAGCTGACTTTCCGTGACGCTCACCGACACCTCGACCGAACCGCTGTCCGCGCGACCACGTTTCGCGCGGTCCGCCCTGTTGGCCGTGGTGTTCGTCTGCGCCGCCTGCGGTCTCGTGTACGAGTTGGCGCTGGTGTCGCTGGGTTCCTTCCTGATCGGCAACACCGCGACGCAGGCGTCGATCGTCCTCGCGGTGATGGTGTTCGCGATGGGTGTCGGATCCCTCGCCGCGAAACCGCTCCAACCGCACTCGGTTGCCGCATTCGCGGTCATCGAGTTGCTGCTCGCCCTCCTCGGCGGACTGTCGGTGATGGCCCTCTACGCCGCCTTCGCCTACCTGGAGCTGTACACGCCGGCGCTCATCGTGGTGGCCTTCGTC
This sequence comes from Gordonia sp. C13, assembly GCF_023218005.1. Taxonomy (NCBI): domain Bacteria; kingdom Bacillati; phylum Actinomycetota; class Actinomycetes; order Mycobacteriales; family Gordoniaceae; genus Gordonia; species Gordonia sp. C13. The sequence goes on along the minus strand of NZ_JALPSY010000003.1, from coordinate 145,275 downwards.
CTCGGCGTCCTGATCGGGGCCGAGATCCCGTTGTTGATGGTGCTGCTGCAACGGATTCGACGCCAGGAGCCGGGCGCGGCGGTCGCGGACATGTTCGCCGTCGACTACATCGGCGCGCTGATCGGCGGTCTCTGCTTCCCTTTCCTGTTGCTGCCGTTGTTCGGTCAGCTGCGCGGGGCGCTCGTGGTCGGACTCGTCAACGCGGCCGCGGGTTGCTTCCTGGTGTTCGTCATCTTCCGGAAGTCGTTGGGCCGCGGCCAACTCGCCCTGCTGTCCGCCGGGGCGCTGGCGGTGGTCGCGGCTCTCGTGGCCGGCCTGATGCTGTCCGCCCGGTTCGAGGTGACCGCCCGGCAGGCCCTCTACCGCGACCCGATCGTGGCCGCCGCCCGCAGCGCCTACCAGGACATCGTGATCACCGAGAGGTCCACCGGCGCAGGCCCGGACACCCGCCTCTTCCTGAACGGCGACCTCCAGTTCTCCTCGATCGACGAGCACCGGTATCACGAGGCACTCGTCCATCCGGCTATGTCGGGTGACCGGTCCTCGGTGCTCGTGCTCGGTGGCGGCGACGGTCTGGCGCTGCGTGAGGTGCTCCGCTACCCGGATGCGCAGGACGTGACGCTCGTCGAACTCGACCCGGAGATGATCCGGCTGGCACGCACCGACTCCCGCCTGACCTCGCTCAACCAGGGGTCGATGACCGATCGTCGGGCCGAGGTGGTGACCGCCGACGCCTTCAGCTGGTTGCGGCAGACGAATCGTCGTTTCGACGTGATCATCGTCGACATGCCCGATCCCGACGACTCCGCCACCGCCAAGTTGTACTCCACCGAGTTCTACGCACTCGTGCGCGCACACCTCGCGGAGCACGGCCGCGTTGTCGTGCAGGCAGGTTCGCCGTACTTCGCGCCGAAGTCGTTCTGGTGCATCGCCTCCACCATGAGGGAGGCCGGGCTCCCGGCCACCCCGTACCACGTCGACGTCCCGGCATTCGGCGACTGGGGTTTCCACCTCGCGGGTGCCGACGGGCCGATCAGCCCGACCGTCGACGCCCCCGGGCCGCTGCGGTTCCTGAGTGCGGAACAGCTCACCGCGGCGACCGTCTTCCCGCTCGACCGGCAACCACTCGACCTTCCCCCGTCGACCCTGATGGACCCGCGAATCCTGCGGTACGCGCAGGGCGAGTGGGCCATCTACTGAACGGGTCTCGACGCAGGAGTCGCGTATCGTCGCGCGCCCCAACACGATTCGCGACACCGGTCACACCGATGCAAGCGGCCGAACGCGCCGTCTCTGACCTGCGATGTCAATTAGGGTGACACCATGTCGAGCGAAGTGGCCATCGTCGGTTCGATCCTGCTGCTGATCATGGTGCTCGGCCTCGTCGCGCTGGTCCGGACTCGGCGTCAGGTCACCACACCGACCGAACGCGCCGTGCACATGGCGCTGCACACCGCGTCTCTGGCCGCGCGATCGCTACGCACCGGGCTCTCCGACGAGTCGGCGGCCGAGGCACTCCCCCACCTGCGCACGCTGACCTCCGCCGAGGCCGTCGCCCTGTTCGACGACGAGCCGCGGCGCCTCGCCCACGAGCCGGACGACGACGAGATCTGGGACCCCGACATGCTGCGCGAGGCCGCCAAGGCAGCGGCGTCGGCGACCGGTGACCAGCGACGTGTCCTGGTGTCCGACCCGTGCGGCGCGGAGTCGCCGGTACGGGCCCTCATCGCGCAGCCACTCGTCGCCAGCGACGTCAACGTCGGCGTTCTCGTCGTCGCCACGACCCGCCGTCCGGGGCCGGGCATGCTCGGCGCCGTCGCCGAGGTCGCCCGCTATGTGTCGAGCCAGATCGAGTTGGCCGAACTCGATGCCTCCCGCGCGCGCCTGGACCGTGCCGAGGTGCTCGCGCTCCGCGCGCAGATCAGCCCGCACTTCATCTACAACGCCCTCAACACGATCGCCTCGTTCGTCCGCACCGACCCCGACCGTGCCCGCGAACTCGTCCTCGACTTCGCCGATTTCACGCGCTACTCGTTCCGCGCGAGCGGCGAGTACACCGTGCTGGCCGACGAGCTGCGCAACATCGACCGCTACCTCACCCTCGAACGGGCCCGCTTCGGCAACTCCCTCGACGTGAAGCTGCACGTCGCGCCGGAGGTCCTGAACGTCGTCGTACCGTTCCTCGCATTGCAACCGCTCGTGGAGAACGCGGTCCGGCACGGACTCGCGTCGAAGGGCGGCGGCACCATCATCATCACCGCGGCCGACGAGGGCACCGACTGCGTCATCACCGTCGAGGACGACGGCGTCGGAATGGACCCCGAACTCCTGCGCAGCGGCGCACTCGACGCCCTCGACCACAGCGAGGGCGCTCACGTCGGGCTCACCAACGTCGACCATCGCCTCCGCGCGGCGTTCGGCAACGATTACGGGCTGGTGGTCGAGACCGCGGTGGGCGCCGGGACCAAGGTGGGCATGCGGGTGCCGAAGTTCCGGGCGGGTATCCGGGCGTGAGAGCTAGAAGACCATCTTCGCGAGCAGGAATGTGGCAGCGGCGAAAGCGGCGGCCGCGGGGAAGGTGGTCACCCACGCGGCGGCCATGTTGCCGGCGGTGCCCCACCGGACGGCGCTGGTGCGCTTGGTCGAACCCACGCCCATGATCGCCGAGGAGATCACGTGGGTGGTCGAGATGGGTGCACCCAGGCCGGCCGAGGCGACGTAGAGCACCGAGGCGGCGGTGGCCTCGGCGGCGAAGCCCTGCGGCGGGTCGAGCTCGATGATCTTGCGGCCGAGCGTGCGCATGATGCGCATGCCGCCGGTGGCCGTACCGACGGCCAGGACCACAGCCGTCAGCAGGAAGCACCACAGCGGGATCGAGTAGTCGTCCTGGTATCCGGCGACGACGAGTGCGAGCACCACGATGCCCATCGTCTTGGCCGCGTCCTGCATGCCGTGACCGAACGCCATCATCGCGGCCGAGACGGTCTGTGCGTGCCGGAAGCGCCGTCCGGTGATGGCCGGCGAGGCGTTGCGGAACAGCCACATGATCGCCAGCATCGCCGCGGCGCCCAGCACGAAGCCGGCGAGCGGCGAGAGCACCATCGGCAGCAGGATCTTCTCCACGACGCCGGCCCAGAGCACGGTGACCCCGGCGACCAGGGCCGCGCCCACCATGCCGCCGATCAGCGCGTGCGATGACGATGACGGCAGGCCGAACCACCAGGTGATGAGGTTCCAGGTGATGGCACCGACGAGGGCGCACCCGACGAGCATCAGCGCGTCCGGTCCCTCTTTGAGATCGATGATGCCGGAGCCGACCGTGCTGGCCACCTTGGCGCCGAAGAAGGAACCGACCAGGTTGCCGACGGCGGCCATCGCCAGCGCCGCGCGGAGCGTCAGGGCGCGGGTCGACACCGAGGTCGCGATCGCGTTGGCAGAGTCGTGGAAACCGTTGGTGAACGTGAAGGCCATGGCAAGACCGATCACCACGAGAAGTGCGAACACGGGTGTGTCACGACTCCTTGAGGACGATGGTCTCGACGATGTTGGCGACCTTCTCGAAGGAATCGGCCGCATCCTCGAGTTCGTCGGCGACGTCCTTGAGCTTCATCACGCTCAGCGCATCGAGGTGGCCGTCGAACAGGTAGGCCAGGAAGGTCCGGTAGGTGTGGTCGGCGCGGTTCTCGAGGGCGTTGATCTCGATCCAGTACCGCTCGAGATCCTTCATGCCGGCCAGCCGCGGCATCGCGTCGGCGGTCACGCTCGCCGAGGTGTCGAGGATCTCGATCATCTCGCGCAGGTGCTGCGGGAGCTCGGTGACGCCGTAGAGGGCCATGAGGTGGGTCGCGGCCTCGATGTGGTCCATGACATCGTCCAGGCTCGATCCGAGGACGTAGATGTCGGAGCGGTCGAACGGCGTGATGAAGCTCGAGTTGACCGTGCGGAACATCTCGTGGGTGATGCGGTCGCAGTCGTGTTCGAGGTCGACCATCCGGCGCGCGATCTCCTCGAAGTCCGGTTCGGGTTCCAACAGGCCGGTGAGGGTCTTGGTCCCCTCGGCCAGGCACTGGGCCGAGGACGTGAACAACCCGTAGAAGAGATCGTTCTTGGGTTTGAACCGGGAGAACACAGTGACTTTCTTCCTATCTTGCGTCCAACGCATCGAGGCGACGCTGTGCAGCGAATTGCTCGGTGAGTCCGTCTGACGTCGGGATGGTCGTGGACAGGGTATCGAGACAGCCGACGGGCACACCCACCCGACCGGACTTTTTGCCTGTGAATCAGCTGCCAAGGGAGACGGCCGGTTCCGGTCTGTGACGCGGCCCACGCGGTACGATCCTCATGTCCGTCGTCGCGCGTCAGCGCAGCGGTCGGCGGGAGTCGCGCGTCAGCGCAGCGGTCGGCGGGAGTCGCGCGTCAGCGCAGCAGTCGGGAGGAGATGGATGTCCGGGCTGGTGGTGCTCGCCGTCGACGACGAACCTCCTGCTCTCGACGAACTCCGCTACCTTTTGGACCGGCAGGAGGCCGTCACCGAGGTGTACGCCGCGACGGATGCGACCGGCGCCCTTCGCGAACTCAACTCCCGCCGGGTCGACGCGATCTTCCTCGACATCAACATGCCGGGCCTGTCCGGACTCGAACTCGCCGGCGTTCTCGCCAAGTACGCGCGGCCTCCCGCGATCGTCTTCGTCACCGCACACGAGGACAAGGCGGTCGACGCCTTCGAGGTCGGCGCCGTCGACTATCTGCTGAAGCCGCTCCGCGAGGAACGACTCGCCCAGGCGCTCGGCCGGGTCCGCGCCGGCCTCGACGCCCGTACCAAGCCCGCCGGGGGCAGTCCGACCGCGACGCCTCCGGGTGAGCCGCGAGCCGCCTCCGACGAGGTGATCCCGGTCGAGATGAGCGGGGTGACCTCGCTCGTCCGGCGTGATTCGATCTCGTGGGTCGAGGCCGTCGGCGACTACGCCCGACTCCATGCCGATTCCGGCGCCCACCTGGTCCGCATTCCGCTGTCGACCCTCGAGTCACGCTGGCAGGACAAGGGATTCGCCCGGGTCCACCGGTCCTATCTGGTGGCCCTGCCGATGGTCACCGGCCTGCGGACCACCGGGGGCGGGACCGTCGTCAGCGTGCGCGCGAACGGGGCGTCGGAAGCGGTGGAGCTGCCCGTCAGCCGTCGTCAGGTCCGCGACCTGAAGGACCGGCTCATCCGGGACCCGTTGCGCCAGTACCGTTCCCCCGCCGGTCGCGGCGATGTCTGAGAATCCGCAACGCGAGCGCGTCGTTCTCGCCTCCCGGCGTGGCGCCCGGATGGTGCGCACCCGGGTGGAGGTCCAGGAACAGACCGAGGTCGGCGACGCGCTGGTGCGCGGCCTGATGCGCGCACAACTCGGGTTGGCGTTGCGTCTCGGCGGGAGTCTGCTCGTCGTCGTGGTGGCGATCCCGCTGCTCGCCGTGCTGCTCCCGAACGTGGCCGAGACGACCGTCTTCGGCATCCGGATCACCTGGCTCGTCCTCGGACTCCTCGCCTATCCGGTGCTGTACCTGACCGGGCTGTTGTACGTACGGCTGGCCGAACACGCCGAACGTGACTTCATGAGTCTCGTCGACGACGACGCCGGCGATCCGGGTGGGACGTGAGCGGCGTCGACGTGCTGACCGCCGTGGGGTTGTTCACCGCGGCCGTCGCCACCATCGTGGTCGGGGCCTGGGGCGGCCGGTTCTCCCGCACGACGTCGGATTTCCTGGTGGCCTCACGGGCCGTCGGGTCGCGATGGAACGCCGCTGCGGTGTCGGGTGAGTACCTGTCGGCGGCGTCGTTCCTCGGTGTCGCCGGACTCGTCGCGAAGTACGGCGCCGACGCGCTCTGGTACCCGGTCGGGTTCACCGCCGGATATCTCGGCCTACTGCTGTTCGTCGCCGCACCACTGCGTCGTTCGGGCGCCTACACCGTGCCCGACTTCGCCGAGTTCCGGCTCTCCTCGACGGTCGTGCGAAAGACCGCGATGGTGGTCGTGGTCGTGGTCTGCGTGCTGTACCTCATCCCCCAGTTCCAGGGCGCGGGACTCACGCTCAACATCCTGCTCGGCGCACCCGTCTGGACGGGCGTGGTCGGCGTCGGGCTGATCGTGATCGTGAACGTCGTCGGTGGCGGGATGCGGTCGATCACGTTCGTGCAGGCATTCCAGTACTGGCTCAAGCTGACCGCCATCGCGATTCCCACCCTCGTGCTGATCGGGGTGTTCGCGAACGATCCGGCGCGTGTCGGCGAACCCGCACCGCCGCGGGTCACGACCGCCACCACCGTCGACGTCACCACCGATGTCTCGGTGACCGTCGCCGAGTCCAAGGGAGTACGCGTCACCGGCACGCTCGACGGTTCGCCGGTGGTCGACGCCCCGATTCCGTCCCCCGGTGGTCATGTCATCTCCGCCGACTCCGTCATCTTCCTCGACGCCGGCGCGGCCACCCCGGTCGTGGCGGGAGCCCCGGTCCACGGGTCGGACTGGGTGGCGCCCGGCGGCGGTCTCGGCGGGCGCCACCCGCTGTTCGGGGTGCTCTCCCTGATCCTCGCGACGTTCCTCGGCGTGATGGGTCTGCCTCACGTCCTGGTGCGCTTCTACACCAATCCGGACGGCCGCACGGCGCGTCGAACGGCGCTCGCCGCGATCGCACTGCTGTCGCTGTTCTACCTGTTCCCCGTCCTCCTCGGGGTGTTCGCGCGTCTCTACGTGCCCGAGCTGCTGATCACCGGTACATCCGACGCCGCGGTCCTCCTGCTGCCGAGCGCCGCCATCGGGGGCCTGGCCGGGCAGATCCTGGCCGCGCTGGTGGCGGCCGGCGCGATCGCAGCGTTTCTGGCCACGTCGTCGGGTCTCCTGGTGTCCGTGGCGGGGGCGCTGGCGACCGATGTCTTCCGCGGGCGCGTGCGCGACTTCCGTATCGCCGCGGTCATCGGCGGGGCCATCCCGATCGCGCTCTCGCTGGCGGCGGGTTCACTGGAACTGTCCCGGACCGTCGGGCTGGTGTTCGCCGTCGCCGCGTCGACGCTGTGTCCGCTGCTCGTTCTCGGCATCTGGTGGCGGGGCCTGACGTCCGCCGGCGCGATCGCCGGGCTGATCGTCGGCGGGGTGTCGTCGGGTTCGGCCACCTCCCTGGCGATCGCCGGGGTGATCGACGACGACGTGTTGGGCGGCTGGCCGGCCGCACTGGTCGGTTATCCGGGCGCGGTCACCGTGCCGCTTGCCTTCGGCACGATGGTGCTGGTCAGCCTCGCGACCCGACGACGGCTGCCCGGCGATCTCGCCCGTACCTTCGCGCGGATGCACGTCCCCGAACGCGTCGGGATGGGCGTCGACCGGCTTCCCGGCGCCTGACCGTTCACCGTTCGTCGGATGTGATCGACCGCCCGTCGCACAGTCGACGACCTTCGGCGTGTGACCCACGACACCGATTGCGGTGTGATCTGCGCCTCAATCAGGCTGTTCCCCGAAGTGCCATCACAGCGGCCTCCGCCGCGTGGCCCCATCGACTTGGAGGACAGCGTGTCGAACATCGACCAGCCAGCAGCGGCACCACCGCATGCGCCGTCGGGCGAACAGTTCATCGAGATGCAGAACAGCCCTCAGTTCCAGGAGCTGAAGGCGCGCCTGCGCAAGTTCATCTTCCCGATGACCGCGTTCTTCCTGATCTGGTACGCGATCTACGTGCTGCTCGGCGCCTTCGCGCATGACTTCATGGCCATCCAGGTGTGGGGCAACATCAACCTCGGCCTGATCCTCGGACTGCTGCAGTTCGTGACCACATTCGTCATCACCGGCCTGTACGTACGCTTCGCGAACCGCGAACTCGACCCGCGTGCCGAGGCCATCCGCAACGAGATGGAAGGCGGCCCGTCGCTGTGAACACCTCCGTCCACACCACCACGCTCGCCGCCACCGTCGGCAGCCCGGTCGCCAACATCGCGATCTTCGCCGCATTCGTGGCGATCACGATGTACATCGTCATCCGGGCCAGCAAGAACAACAATTCGGCCGCGGACTTCTTCACCGGAGGCCGTGGCTTCTCCGGCCCGCAGAACGGCATCGCCATCGCCGGCGACTACCTGTCGGCGGCCAGCTTCCTCGGCATCGCCGGCGCCATCGCGGTCTACGGCTACGACGGCTTCCTCTACTCCATCGGCTTCCTCGTCGCGTGGCTCGTCGCATTGCTGCTCGTCGCCGAATTGCTGCGCAACACCGGCAAGTTCACGATGGCCGACGTCCTCAGCTTCCGCCTGAAGCAGCGGCCGGTCCGTCTCGCGGCGGCCATCTCGACCCTCGCGGTCTCGCTGTTCTACCTCCTCGCCCAGATGGCCGGTGCCGGTGGCCTCGTCGCCCTCCTGCTCGACATCGAGGGCCGTCTCGGCCAGTCGATCGTGATCGCGGTCGTCGGCGCGCTGATGATCGTCTACGTCCTCATCGGCGGCATGAAGGGCACCACCTGGGTGCAGATCATCAAGGCGGTGCTGCTCATCAGCGGCGCGGCGATCATGACCTTCATCGTCCTCGCCAAGTTCGGCATGAACCTGTCGTCGATCCTCGGTGCCGCACAGGACGCCATCAGCAGCTCCGGCAGCGAAAAGGTCGCCTCGCGTGACGTTCTCGCACCCGGCGCCCAGTACGGCGGTTCGCTCGAGTCCAAGATCAACTTCCTCTCGCTGGCCATCGCCCTGGTCCTCGGCACCGCGGGCCTGCCGCACGTGCTGATGCGCTTCTACACCGTGCCGACCGCGAAAGAGGCTCGTAAGTCGGTGGTCTGGGCGATCGCGCTCATCGGCGCCTTCTACCTGTTCACCCTCATCCTGGGTTACGGCGCGGCCGCTCTGGTCGGACCGGACAAGATCCTCGCCGCCGCCGGCGGACAGAACGCCGCGGCACCGCTACTGGCCTTCGAACTCGGCGGTGTGGTGCTCCTCGGCATCATCTCCGCGGTCGCTTTCGCCACGATCCTCGCTGTCGTCGCCGGCCTGGCGATCACCGCGTCGGCCTCGTTCGCCCACGACATCTACGCGTCGGTCATCAAGCGCAACAAGGTGAGTGAGGACGACCAGGTCCGCGTCTCGCGGTACACCGTCGTCGTGCTCGGTGTCCTCGGCATCGTGCTCGGCATCCTGGCCAACGGTCAGAACATCGCCTTCCTGGTGGCCCTGGCCTTCGCCATCGCCGCGGCGGCGAACCTGCCGACGATCGTGTACTCGCTCTACTGGAAGCGCTTCAACACCCGCGGCGCCCTGTGGAGCATGTACGGTGGCCTGATCTCCACGATTCTGCTGATCGTCTTCTCGCCGGCCGTCTCCGGCTCGTCGACCGCGATGATCCCCGGCGCCGACTTCGCCTGGTTCCCGCTGGCCAACCCGGGCATCGTCTCGATCCCGCTGGCCTTCGTCCTCGGCATCATCGGCACCCTGACCTCGCCGAGCGACGCCGGAACCCCGGAACGCAACGCGGAGATGGAGGTTCGCTCCCTCACCGGCATCGGCGCGGAGAAGGCCGTGCAGCACTAGCCTTCGCAGCAAACCCACCCCTTATGGCCAGGTCCACCACCTCGAAAGGTGGTGGACCTGGCCATTCGTGGTGGGTTTACGGAGGGCAGTCTGGAGCAGCTGAGTTCCAGCGCTCAGGCGTCCTGGATCCGCGCGAACGGCCGGGCCGCCTCGAGTTCGAATGCGAGTTCCAGCAGGGTCCGCTCGTCACCGAGGTCGGCGGAGAACTGGGTACCCACGGGCAGTCCCGACTTCGCCTGTCCCAGAGGCAGACTGATCGCCGGGGTGCCCGACGTGTTGTTCGCGGGCGTGAACGCGACGTAGCGCGTGAGACGGTCCATCGCCTCGCCGAAGTCGATGCCCGGGTCGAGGTAACCGATCTCCGGCGGCAGGTGTGCGAGCGTCGGCGACAGGATCACGTCGAACTGCTCGTGGAGCGACCGGAACGCGGCGGTGGAGCGTCGGAGACCGCGGATCGACGACGGCATGCGGTAGAAGTGCCGCAGGGCGTTGCGCGACAGACCGCGGGTCAACGGGTCGAGCTGCTTGCGATCGAAGCCCTTGTCGTGCAACCGCTTACCGGTGCGGTCCAGCGCGAAGGCCAGCAGCGACCAGTAGTCGATGAACTGCCGGATGTAGGCGCGGTCGACCGGTAGCGGCACCATCTCCGTTCGGTGACCGAGCGATTCGACGAGTTCGGCGACCTCGGTGACGCACCGCTGGGTGTCGCGGTCGAGCAGCTGGCCGGTGATCGGTTCGGTGATCAGCGCGATCCGCAGCCGCCTCTCCCCCGGCCCTTCCACCAGACCGACCGGCGGCAGGCCGGGACCGGGACGGAAGCCCTGCGAGTCGTCGAGGAAGCGAGCGGTGTCCCGCACCGACCGGCTCACGATCCCGTTGCACACCAGGTCGATCGGCGCATCCTCGGTCTGCTTCGCCGGCGCGGTTCGACCCCGGCTCGGTTTGAGTCCCACGAGACCGCATGCGGCAGCGGGGATCCGGATCGACCCGCCACCGTCGTTGGCATGCGCGATCGGCAGCGCGCCCGCCGCCACGAGGGCGGCCGAACCACCGGAGGAGCCACCGGCAGAGTAGTCGGTGTCCCACGGGTTGCGAGTCGGCTCCCGGTCGACGTACTCGGTCGTCGCGGTCAGCCCGAAAGCCGGCATGTTCGACGCCCCGACGAGGTTCACGCCGGTCGCCAGGAACTGGTTGGTGAAGGCCTCGTTCGCCGAGGCCGGGTTCGGCGCGACCGCAGCCGACCCGTGGCAGGTGGGCAGGCCCGCGAAGTCGGTGTTGTTCTTGATGATCGACGGCACGCCGACGAACGATCCGGACGGGAAGTCGTTGTCGACGGCGCGCTTGCGGGCACGCTCGCGGTCGTCGAAGGCGACCGCGTTCAGCTGGGGATTGACTGCGTCGATCCGGGCGAGAGCCGCTTCGACAGCCTCGGCGGCCGAGATCTCCCGGGCGGCGATGGCGTCGGCGATGCCGACGGCATCGAGATCACCGAGTGCGTCGTCTGTGAACGCGTGAACCTTCTTCATGCCCGGACCCTATCGCCCTCCGGCGGACCCCGGGGCCGCTCCCAGCATCGCGGCGACATCGTCGACCAGCTCCGCGACGTAGGCGTCGTCGACCGCGAGACCGAAGACCGCGTGGTGGTAGAGGGGTGCGATCACATGGTCGAGGAGCTGCCGCACCGACGGCGTCGCCTCGCCGCGCTCGCGCGCCCGCGCGATCATCTCCTCGACCTGCTCGCGGCGGATCTCCCAGCACGGGCACACCTCGACGACGTCGTCGCGCGCCGCGACCATCGCACGCAGGTAGGCCCGCCGCTTCGGCCGGCCGATGTCGGCGGCGATCACGCGCGCCCACTCGGCGATGTCGTCGCGGAGCACGCCCGTGTCGGGCAGCGGTTCACCCTGCGTCAGTGCGGCAACCGCCACCTCGCCCAGGAGCGCGTCGATCGAGCCCCACCTGCGGTAGATGCTGGTCGGGTTGACGCCGGCGAGGTCGGCGACCTCGGGGATCGTCATCGTGTCGCGCTGGCCGGCACCGACGAGTTGCCCGACGGCGGCGTACACCGCCGACTGGACGCGAGCGCTCCGACCGCCGGGCCTCTTCGCGCGCGGTGTCGCGTCCGCGGTATCCGCCTGCGGTGTTGCGCTGCCCATAGCCATGCAGCCATTATTGCAAATCTGATTGCTTTTGGAAGGAATCCGCGGCTATCGTCGTTCTAAATGCAACTGCATTTGCGTTAAGGAGACGACATGGCGCCGCTACATCCCCACCGCGCGTTCTGGCTGATCGCGGCCACGTACGTGATGGTGCTCTTCGCCTCCGCAGCTCCGTCGCCGCTGTACCCCATCTATCAGGAGCTCTGGGGTTTCTCGTCACTCACCCTGACCCTGGTCTTCGCGGTCTACGTGGTCACGATGCTGTCGAGTCTGCTGACGGTGGGGTCGCTCTCCGACCACATCGGCCGTCGCCCGGTGCTTGCGGTCGCACTCGTCCTGCTGATCGCCAGCATGGTGCTCTTCGTCGTCGCCGGGGACGTGGGGACGTTGCTCGCCGCACGCGCGCTGCAGGGCCTCGCCACCGGCGCGGCCATGGGCACGCTCACCGCGACGACCGTCGACCTCCAGCCCACCGCCCGACTCGGCTCGACGATCATCGGCGCCGCCCCGGCCTTCGGTCTCGCGACCGGTGTCGGTGTCGCCGGACTGCTCGTCGAGTACGCACCCGCGCCCCGAATTCTGGTCTACGAGGTCGTTCTCGGACTGTTCGCGGCGCTGCTGATCGCACTCCTCGTGGTCCCGGAGACCCGCGAACGCGTGGGCTTCACCTCGCGCCGGCACCTGGCCACGACTCTCGCACCCCAGGTTCGGGTGCCCCGCGAGGTCCGCCCGGTGTTCTTCGCCGCGGTACCCACCCTGGTGGCCACCTGGTCACTCGGCGGGCTGTATCTGTCGCTCGGCTCCTCGGTCGTCGCACGGGTCTTCGGGGTCACCAACCACGGTGAGGCCGGGCTCATCCTCTTCACCTTCTTCGCCAGCGCGACGATCACCTCGCTGTTCATCACCGGACGACCGGCGACGTTCAAACAGGCCTACGGTTACCCGACCCTCGCCATCGGCGTCCTGATCTCGCTGTCCGGCGTCCTGACCGAGATCCTGCCGCTCTACATCCTCGGCTCGCTCGTGGCCGGCTCCGGCTGGGCGGCGACCTTCCTCAGCGCCATGGACAACATCACCGCCGCGACACCTCCCGCCAAGCGCGGACAGGTCTACTCCTCGGTGTTCGTCGCCAGCTACCTCGCGTTCAGCATGCCTGCCGTGATCGCGGGAATCGTCGTGTCCCACATCGGGCTACGCGCGACGGTCATCGGATACGTCGGCTACGTCCTCGCCGTCGCACTGTTCGGGGCGGGGCTGGCGGTCGTCATGCGACGCGCCGCCGCCAGGACCGAGTCGGCAACTCCTGAACCGGAAGACGCGACGGAGCCGGTGGCGGTCGGCAAGTCCTGAACGGACGCCGGGATCAGCCCCGGCCCCGCAGCCCCACCATCCGGGTGGCCAGCTGCGCATAGAACTCGCCCATCTTCTCGGGCGGGAGTGAGTTCTCGGCGCGGTACCAGCGCGCGAGGTCGATGCCCATCGACAGCATCGCGTTGGTGGTGGCCTGGGAATCGGACACGTCGAAGTCGCCGTTCTCGATCCCGGCGTCGACGATGGCACGCACTCGCCGAGTGATCTCCCGACGCAGTTCCATGACCGGCTCGAGGTGTTCGGGGGCGAGCGATGCGAGTTCGTAGTTCACGACGCGGCCGCGCACGTGTTCGCGCGCATGGTGCTCGGTGAAGGCGCCGATGACCGTCTCGAGTCGTTCCCCGGGCGGGGCCGTCGGATCGTCGACCTCGTCGATCATGGCCAGGATGCGTCGGTGCCCGGCGTCGGAGAGCTCGAAGAGCAACTCCTCCTTGGACCGGAAGTGCACGTAGACCGCGGCCGAACTCATCTGCGCGCCGTTGGCGATGTCACGGGTCGTCGTGGCGTTGAAGCCCTTCGCTGCGAACGCCTCGACCGCGGCGAGCAACAACCGCTGTCGGGCAGCGACCGGTTGCGCACGGGTCGTCGGTTCCGTTGACGAGACCACGTCCACCCCCTCGTTCACTCGGCGACCTCGCGCCTGTTCCAGCCGATTGACACCGCCTCCGATGCGCGGCATAGTGCAAGATATCACTAAGCAAGCGCTTAGTCAGCGGCCGGTCTTCAGGGTTCTCCCAGGTAGACGGTCCGTGATTGGTGTCGCCGAACACCCGGCAACCCCCGACAGGAGTAGAGAAGAACCCATGCACCTGAAGTTCAGTCCGGAGGAAGAGGCGTTCCGCGAGGAACTGCGCAGCATCTTCGCGAAGGTCCCCGAGGACCTCCGCAAGCGGAACGAAGAGGGGAAGCTCAACTACCCCGACGACATCATCACCTCGGCGCGCATCCTCAACGAGCACGGCGTGCACACCCCGAACTGGCCGGTCGAGTGGGGCGGCAAGGACTGGACCCCGATCCAGTTCCACATCTACCGCGAGGAGATGAGCCTGGCGTTCGTCCCCGACCCGCTGCCGTTCAACGCCGGCATGATCGGCCCGGTCATCGCCCAGTTCGGCTCGCAGGAGATGAAGGAACGCTTCCTGCCGAAGACCGCCAACCTCGACATCTGGTGGTGCCAGGGCTTCTCCGAGCCCGAGGCCGGCTCCGACCTCGCATCCCTCAAGACCCGCGCGGTCCGCGACGGCGACCACTACGTCATCAACGGCCAGAAGACCTGGACCACGCTGGGCCAGTACGCCGACTGGATCTTCCTGCTCGCCCGCACCAACCCGGACGTCAAGAAGCAGGCCGGCATCAGCATGTTCCTGATCCCGATGGACACCCCGGGCATCGAACTGCGTCCGATCCAGCTGATCGACGGTAGCTACGAGGTCAACGAGGTCTTCTTCAACGACGTCAAGGTGCCCGCCGAGAACATGGTCGGCGAGGAGAACAGCGGCTGGACCCAGGCCAAGTTCCTGCTGGGCAACGAGCGCAGCGGCATCGCCCGCGTCGGCTACACCAAGACCAACCTCGCCCGCGCGAAGCGTCTTGCCGCACAGACCAAGACCGCCCACGGGACCCTCCTCGACGACCCGCTGTTCGCCACGCGCCTCGCCGAGATCGAGAACGAACTGCTCGCCCTCGAGGTCACCCAGCTGCGCGTGGCCGCGTCGTCGGCCGACGGCAAGCCGAACCCCGCCTCGTCGCTGCTGAAGCTGAAGGGCAGCCAGCTGCAGCAGGCCGCCAAGGAGCTCCTCTCCGACATCGCCGGCCCGGACTCGCTCCCGGTCGCCGAGGTCGCCGCCGACGCGCCGAACGGCAGCGCCCAGGTCGACGCACCCGAGTGGGCCCAGCTGGCCACACCCGAGTACCTCAACTACCGCAAGGTCTCGATCTACGGCGGTTCCTCCGAGGTCCAGCGCCAGATCATCGACAAGGCGGTCCTCGGTCTCTGACCGCCGGCCCCTCCGACCTCACTTCGACTTCACAGACCAAGGACGACAATGGATTTCGAGCTTTCCGAAGAACAGGGGATGTTGCGCGACACCGTGCGCGAGGTCCTCACCAAGACCTACGACGTGGAGACCCTCCGCAAGGTGACCGACACCGATCTCGGCTACAGCGAGAAGGTGTGGAAGTCACTCGCGGAGATCGGCATCCTCGGCCTGACCTTCCCCGAGTCCGAGGGCGGCATGGACGCCGGACCGGTCGAGTTCACCAGCGTGATGACCGAACTCGGTCGCGCACTCGCCCCCGAGCCGTACCTGGACTCGGTGCTGGTCCCCGGCTCGCTGCTCGACGCCGCCGACGACGCGACACGCGCCGAGCTGCGCGGCGGTCTCGCCTCCGGTGAGCTGCTGATGGCCTTCGCCCACAACGAGCCCGGCGACCGCTGGCCGCTGGCCGCGGTGGCCACCACCGCCACCGCCGAGGGCGTGCTCAACGGCACCAAGACGCTTGTCGGACACGGCGATTCCGCACACAAGCTGATCGTCTCGGCACGCGTGGGCGACGAGGTGGGTCTGTTCCTCATCGACGCCGACGCCGAGGGTGTCACCCGCACCGCGTACCGCACCCACGATCGTCGACGCGGGGCCGAGTTCACGTTCAACGACGCCAAGGCCACCCGCCTCGGCAGCGGCGACGCAACCGAGCTCATCGCCAACGCGGAGATCGGCATCCAGACCGCACTGTGCGCCGAGGCCCTCGGCGCCATGGAGCGCAGCCTCGAGCTGACCGTCGAATACCTGAAGTCGCGCAAGCAGTTCGGCGTTCCGCTGGCCACCTTCCAGTCGCTCACCCACCGCGCCGCGGACATGTACGTCCAGCTCGAGCTCGCCCGCAGCATGGTGCTGTACGCGACGGTCGCGCTCTCGGACGGTATCGCCGACGCGGCCATCGCCTCGCGCGTGAAGCTGCAGACCGTGCGTTCGGCACGCCTGATCGGCCAGGAGGCCATCCAGATGCACGGCGGTATCGGCATGACCGCCGAGTACCCGATCGCGCACTACGTCAGCCGCCTGACCGCGATCAGCCACACCCTCGGCGACGCGGACGCCCACGTCACCAAGCTGTCGAAGAACCTCGCGTCCTACGACATGCTCAGCGTCGGCTGACACCCCTCCGCTGCCTGAGGAGCGATAGCGACGAGCCACGAAGGCCTGGTGAGAAATCGTCACCAGCCCTTCGTGGCTCGCTTCGCTCGCACCTCAGGGAGCAAGGGGTGGGCTTCGCCTCCCACCCCGTTGCCCTGCCCACCGATAGTGTTCATCTGCGAACGTCGGTGAGGAGAGAGGGACTCGGATGGAATTGCTGCGTGACAATCTGGCCGCTGGGGCGTCGTTCAGCCTCGTCGGGATCGCCCTGCTCGTCGTCGGCTTCGTGGCGCTCGACATGGTGACCCCGGGCCGGCTGCGGCAGCTGGTGTGGATCGACCACAACCGCAACGCCGTCATCCTCACCACCTCGATGGTCATCGGCCTGTCGATCGTGCTGGTCTGCTCGGTCATCGACACCGAACTCCTCGAGCTGTGGCGGGCGCTGCTCTACACCGCCGCATACGTGGTCCTGACGATCGCGGTGATGATGTGGTCGTTCGTGCTCATCGACTGGCTGACCCCGGGCAAGCTCGGCACGCTTCTGCTGGAGAACGACGAGCATCCCGCCGGCTGGATCACCGCCGCGGTCTTCGTCGGCATCGGTGCCGTCATCGGTATGACACTGCTGGTCTGAGCCCGTTTCGGAGGCGCGACCCAGCCCTATTGACGGTCCGCCAACAACCTATTGACGGTGCGCCAACAAGCCCATAGTGTTGGCGACCATGACCGCATCACTCATCGAAGAGTCCATCGACATCGACGCATCCGCCGAGCAGGTGTGGTCGGTGATCTCCGATCTCCAGCGCATGGGCGAGTGGAGCCCGCAGTGCAAGAAGATGATCATCCGCGGGGGCACCGTCGGCCTGGGGACCAAGACCATCAACATCAACCGCCGTGGCCCGCTGGTGTGGCCCACCACCTCCAAGGTCGTGCGCTTCACGCCCAACCAGGAGATCGCCTTCCGCGTGGCCGAGAACCACACCGTCTGGAGCTACGCCATCACCCCGAACGGGTCGGGCGTGACCGTGACCGAGCGCCGCGAGGTGAACGGCTCCACCACCAAGGTGTCGTCGCTGCTCGTCGACAAGCTGTTCGGCGGTGCCGATTCCTTCGAGGCCGAACTCAAACTGGGGATGGCCGAGACCCTCGGCAAGATCAAGCGCGCCGCGGAGAGCCAGCTCGACCGCGTCTGAGAACCGGTGACGCCCGTCAGGTTCCGCTGATCTTGTCGATCAGCTCGGGGAGGTCGGCCACCGAGTCGATGACGTGGTCCGGGTAGGGCCCGAACTCGTCACGCGCGAGCGCATCGAGCGCCTCCTCGCGGAACTTGCCGGTGCGCACCAGCACACCGATCAGCGCCGACGCCTGCGCACCCAGGACGTCGTTGTGCATGTCGTCGCCGACCATCACCACCTGGGTGGGCTCGAGTCCCAGCATGTCGGTGGCGGCACGGAATCCGAGCGGCGACGGTTTGCCGATCGCCTTGATCTTCTTGCCCGACGCCTTCTCGAGCCCTTCGAGGTAGACGCCGGTGTCGATCGACAGCCCGTCGGCCGTCGACCACGTCATCGACCGGTGCATGGCGATCACGGGCACTCCGTCGAGCAGCATCTCGAGGACCTTCGACAACGCATCGTGGGTGAACACGGGGCCTGCCCCACCGAGCACCACGACCTCGGCGTCCGCCGGGTCGTCGGTCAGCTCGACGCCGGTCATGTCCTCGGCGATCGGGCCCTGGTTGAGAACCCACACCCGCTTACCCGGGAAGGTGGTCCCGACGTATTCGGCGGTCAGCTTCGCGGCCGTCAGGATCTCGTCGGCATCGACGAAGAACCCGCAGTCGTTCAACAACTCCGCGATCTCGTTGCGCGAGCGCGAGGTGGTGTTGGTGAGGAACATCCGCGGGATCTTGCGGTCGGCGAGTCGGGAGACGGCCTCCACTGCGCCGGGCAGAGCCTTCCACGAGGTGACCATCACCCCGTCGATGTCGAGAAGCAGACCCAATGCCATGCGCACGAATGTAGTCTGCGGTCCCCGGCGACGCAGTGCAGGCATCCCTCGAACCGGGTACCCCGACCGGACGCGTCGACTCACCTGGCATCCTGAGCGCATGCGTACCGTCGCAGAGCATCAGGCCGTCGTCTCCGCCTTGTTCGGCCCACCCGTTCCCGTCCGGTTGTCCCTGTCGGAGGCGCTGGGCAGGGCGACGTTCGACGACGTCGACGCGCCGCTGTCGTTGCCCGGTTTCGACAACTCGGCCATGGACGGATTCGCCGTCCTCGCCGACGATCTCGCGGGCGCCTCCCCTGACTCCCCCGTCACGCTGCCCGTCGCCGCGGACATCCCGGCCGGGCGCACCGACGCCCTCGCACTGACACCCGGAACCGCGCACCGCATCATGACCGGCGCCCCGTTGCCGGCCGGCGCCGACGCCATCGTCCCGGTGGAACTGACCGACGCGGTCGTCGGCCCGGTGGCGGCCGCGGAGACGGTCACCTTCACGGCACCGGTCGAATCCGGAAAACACCTCCGACGTGCGGGTTCCGACATCGCGCGGGGCGAGCGTGCACTACCTGCCGGCACCGTCATCGGAGCACCGCAGGTCGGGCTGCTCGCCGCGCTCGGGATCGCCGAGATCACCGTCGCCCGCCCGCTGCACGTTGTTGTGCTGTCCACCGGCTCGGAACTCGTCGAACCCGGAAAACCGTTGCAGCACGGGCAGATCTACGAGTCGAACGGGGCGATGCTCACCACCGCCGCCATCGAGGCCGGGGCGATCGGCCGGCACGTGCACTTCGTGCCGGACAATACCGGCGACTTCCTCGCACGGCTCGATCAGGTCGCCGGCGAGGCCGACCTGATCATCACCTCCGGGGGTGTCAGCGCGGGCGCCTTCGAGGTCGTGAAGGACGCGCTGTCGGCCACCGGTTCGGTGGAGTTCGTGAAGGTAGCGATGCAACCCGGCATGCCGCAGGGGTGCGGTCACCACACCGCATCCGACCGGCCCGACGGAACGCCCGGGCCCACCGTGCCGATCATCACACTCCCGGGCAACCCGGTCAGTGCCCTGGTGTCCTTCGAGGTCTTCATCCGGCCGGCACTCCGTGCCGCAATGGGGTTGCCGCCACAGCGACGTCGGGTGACCGCCCGACTGGGTGCCGACATCCGGTCACCGCAGGGCAAGCGGCAGTTCCTCCGTGGAGTCCTCCGGACCGACGAAGACGGATCGGGCGTCGTCGTCGACCCGATCGGCCCGCCCGGCTCCCATCACCTCCGCTTCCTCGCCGAAGCCGATGCACTGATCGACGTGCCCACCGAGGTCGACGGTCTGGCCGTCGGATCCGCAGTCGACGTGCTCGTCCTGCGCTGAGCTCTAAGCTGGACCGGAGTCGTACCCGACCCGTGGTGCGCCACATTCATCGAGCGGCCCGCATCGGGCACAACAGGAGGTAGATCGTGGCCAGACGTCCGCGTCCGGACGAGGGCAACGTCGGTCGTGTCGCCCATTTCCTCGACCTGGCCCGTGAGACCGTCCCGCCGATCCATCCGGCCGGTATCCCGTTCGTCGCCGCCCCCGCGGCGGTCGCGCTGCTCGGACGCCGCCACCGCTGGATCGCGCGACCCGCGGCTCTGACCGCGGGGGCATGTGCCGCGTTCTTCCGGCACCCGAGTCGTATCCCGCCGACCGAGCCGGGCGTGGTCGTCGCACCTGCCGACGGCACGATCGCACTCGTCGACGAGGCCGTCCCACCGGCCGAAGCCGGTCTGGGCACCGATCCGCTGCCCCGCGTCTCGACCTTCCTGTCGATCTTCGACGTCCATGTACAGCGTGTGCCCATCGCCGGAACGGTCACCGCGGTCACGCACACTCCGGGCGCGTTCCTGTCTGCGGACCTGCCCGAGGCCAGCCGTGACAACGAGCGCACCACCATGACCATCCGTACGACGAAGACCGGCGGCGACGCCGGACCCGACCTCGCAGTCGTGCAGATCGCGGGACTCATCGCACGCCGTATCGTCTGCGACGCGAAGGTCGGCGACGCCCTGCGGCTCGGCGACACCTACGGGTTGATCCGCTTCGGTTCCCGGGTCGACGTCTACTTCCCCAAGGGCACCACGCCCCGCGTCTCGGTGGGTCAGCGCGCCGTCGGCGGCGAGACCCCCTTCGCCCACCTCGACCTCTGATCCGGCCCGTGAACCCCCAAGCTGCGAACTCCTCCGACGGTCCCGCCGGGCGCCGGGTCGGCGGCACCGGAATCCGCCGGCCCTCCAAGAACCCCACCGCGCGGTCGGCGCGACGCCAGGCGCAGGCCCATGCCCCGACACCAGCGGAACCGCGCGAACCCGAGCGGCGGCGTCTCCGTAAGCAGGCTCAGGCCGGCCGCCTCATCATCCCGTCGTCGCTGACGATCCTCGCGATCTGCGCGGGACTGACGGCGATGCGCTCGGCGACCACCGGCGACATCGACGCCGCCATGGGTCTGTTGGTGGCCGCGGCCTTCCTCGACGGGATCGACGGACGGGTCGCCCGCCTCATGGGTGCGACGAGTCGGATCGGTGCCGAGATCGACTCCCTCGCCGACGCCATCAACTTCGGCGTCGTACCGGCGATGATCGTCTACTTCTTCCTGCTCGACGGCCAGGATCTCGGTTGGGCACTCGCGCTCATCTACTGCTGTGCGATCGTGCTGCGCCTGGCGAGGTTCAACACCCTGCTCGACGACGACGAGGCGCCCGCGTACACGCGGGACTTCTTCGTGGGCATCCCCGCGCCCGCGGCCGCGATCTGTGCGCTGCTTCCGATCGGCCTGGCCCAGCAGTTCGGCGACGGCTGGTGGACCTCGCTGCCGGCCGTCGGCGGCTGGCTCGTCCTGGTGGCCTTCCTCGCGGTCAGCCGCGTCCCGACCGCGTCCTTCAAGACCGCGTCGATCCCGTCCCGCGCGATCGCCGGCCTCTTGGTCCTCGTCGCGGTCTGTGCCGCCCTCCTGCTCACCTACCCGTACGTGCTGATGATGATCGGCATCCTCGCCTACGCGATTCACATCCCGTTCGCCTGGCGGTCGCGGCGCTGGGTGGCCTCCCGACCGGAGTACTGGAACGAGAAGCCCTCCGAACGACGTGCGCAGCGCAAGGCGTCGAAGGCCGCGCCGGGTGGCCGCCGACGACGCCCGGTGTTGAAGTCGCAGCGCAGGTTGGGCCTCAACCGGCCCACCGGCGCTCCGGTCGCCACGAAGTCCTCCGAGCCGGTTGCCGATCAGACCGAAAGCGAGACCGAATGAGCTCACAGGTGTCCCTGACGCTGACCGCGCGGCTCAACGCCTCCGCCGCCGAGGCACGCCGAGGCATCATCCGGGTCCACCCCGAGGTGCTGACCGCGCTCTCCCTGCGCGAATGGGACGCCGTGTCGATCACCGGCGCCCGTGTGACCGCCGCGGTGGTCGCGGCGACCGACTCGTCGGCGCCGACCGGGGTCGCCCTGCTCGACGAGATCCTCTTCTCCAACGCCGGGGTCAAGGAGAACGCCTCGGTCGTCCTCGCGCCGGTCGTCGTGCACGGCGCGAGCCGGGTCGTCGTGAACGGTTCGGTGCTGGCCACGCAGTCGATCACCGAGTCCACGCTCCGACGCGCGCTGCTGGGCAAGGTGCTCTCGGTCGGCGACGCGGTGTCGCTGCTGCCCCGCGACCTCGGACCCGAACTCGCCGCGACCGAGGCGACGCGCGCCCTCGCCCGCTCGGTGGGCATCACCTGGACCACCGAGCTGCTCACCGTCACCGGCACCGATCCGGGCTCGCCCGTCAGCGTCCAGACCAACACCGCCGTGTTGTGGTCGACGACCGCCGGCGAGGTGCCCCCACTCGGCGACCGCGCCGGCTCCCCGCGTATCCCGGGCGCCCTCGGCATCGTGCCGGACGCGCCGGTCGGTTCACCGTCACCGACGACGACCGCAACGCCCGTCGGGGTGGTCCCGGTCGAGGAACCCGACGTCCCGGTCCGGCCGGTGTCGGAACTGGTCGGCGTCGACTCGCAGATCACCAAGCTCACCGAATGGCTGGCGATCACGCTCGACGAGCCCGATGTCCTGCGAACCCTGGGCGCCGCACCGCGCCTCGGCGTCCTGGTGACCGGGCCCGCGGGCGGCGGCAAGGCGACGCTGGTCCGATCGGTCTGCGCCAAGCGGACCCTCGTCACCGTCGACGGCCCGACGACCGGCGCCACCGAACCCAACACCCGCCTGCGCACGGTCGCCGACGCGGTGGCCCGCGCCCGGGCGACCGGTGGGGTCCTGCTCATCACCGACATCGACGCCCTGCTGCCGTCCGAACCGGAACCGGTCGCCACCCTCATCCTCGACGAGCTGCGCTCGGGTATCTCCGACGGCCGGATCGCGCTCGTCGCGACCACCGCCGAACCCGTTCGCCTCGACTCGCGCCTGCGCGACCCGTCGCTGTGCGACCGCGAACTGATCATCGGCCTGCCCGACGCCGCGACACGCGCACGACTGTTGTCGGCGATCCTGTCGACCGTGCCCACCGAGGGCGACCTCGACCTCGACTCGGTTGCCGCCCGCACCCCCGGTTTCGTCGCCGGCGACCTCGCCGCACTCACCCGCGAGGCTGCCCTGCGTGCCGCGACCCGCGCCAGCGCCGGCAAGTCCGAACCGGCCCTCCGCACCGAGGATCTCGTCGGCGCGCTCGACGTCATCCGGCCCGTGTCCCGGTCGGATTCTCCCGAGGTGGCACTCGGTTCGATCACCCTCGCCGACGTCGGCGACATGGTCGAGACCAAGCAGGCCCTGACCGAGGCGGTGCTGTGGCCGCTGCAGCATCCCGACACCTTCGCCCGGCTCGGCGTCGACCCGCCGCGCGGTGTGCTGCTCTTCGGTCCTCCCGGATGTGGCAAGACCTTCGTCGTCCGCGCGCTCGCCGCGTCCGGGCAGCTGTCGGTGCACACCGTCAAAGGTGCCGAGCTGATGGACAAGTGGGTCGGCTCGTCGGAGAAGGCGGTCCGCGACCTGTTCGCCCGCGCCCGCGAGTCGGCGCCGTCGCTGATCTTCCTCGACGAGGTCGACGCGCTCGCGCCGCGTCGTGGGCAATCCACCGACTCCGGGGTGGCCGACCGTGTGGTCGCCTCGCTGCTCACCGAACTCGACGGCGTCGAACCACTGCAGGACGTCGTCGTACTCGGCGCGACCAACCGGCCCGACCTCATCGACCCGGCACTGCTGCGGCCCGGACGCCTCGAGCGCTTGGTCTTCGTGCCGCCGCCGGACGCCGCTGCCCGCGGGGACATCTTGCGAACCAGCGGCCGCGACGTCCCCCTCGCCGACATCGACCTCGACGAGCTCGCCGCCGACCTCGAGGGTTACTCCGCCGCCGACTGTTCGGCGTTGCTCCGCGAAGCCGCACTGTCGGCGATGCGTCGCGACATCAACGCCGCGGCAGTCACCGCCGACGACGTCGCCGAGGCCAGGAAGCGGGTCCGCCCGTCGCTCGACCCCGACCAGGTGGAGAACCTCCGGGCCTATGCCGAGCGTCGGTTGGACTGAGGGTCCCCACATGCCCTGCGGTCAGGCCTCGACGCAAGCACCTACTCGGCGTTGACCAGATAGAACACCGACGCGCCGCCACCGGCAGCCTGTGGCGAGGCCCCGATCTGGACCCAGTAGGTCGATCCGCCCTTGGCCGCGGACAGCACGGCAACGGACTGTCCGCCCTCGGTGGAGCGATGCGATTCGACGAAGCCGGCGTCGGTCAGCTTCTTCGTCGCCGCCTCGAGCTGGTTACCGGCGTTCGCCGGTCCCTGGACGGTGACCTCCCAGCCGTCGGCCCGGGTACCACTGGCGGAGAGCACGTGACCGTCGATCAGCGGCACCTGTGTGACCGGGAAGTCAGAAGGCAGCGGGACACCGTCCGGACCTGCTTGTTCCTCGTCGCCGCACCCCGCCAGGACGCCTCCGACCATGACGATCGATGCGAGTACCACAAGTAGGCGCCAGAGCCAGTCGAACCGGAACATACGGGCAACGGTAAAGTAGTCCCCGCGGGTGATCGCCCGTGACACCCCGCCGGGAGAAAGACGGAGTGCCCTTTTGATTTCTGTGTTGGCTGCGTTGGCAGTGTGCGCACTGATTGCGCCCGCAGTCATCCACTGGATCGGCACCCGAGGTTTCTACATCCTCGCGCTCGCGCCCCTCGGCGCCCTGATCTGGGTGATCTCCCACTGGCCCGCCCCCGAGGCCGACCACGCCGTCGTCGAGACGGTGAGCTGGGTTCCGTCGCTGCAGATGGACATCGTCACCCGGTTCGACACCCTCACAGCCATCCTGTCGGTCCTGATCCTCGGCGTCGGCGCCCTCGTACTCTGCTACTGCGCCCACTACTTCGACGACGCCCGCCCGCGCGTCGCACTCTTCGGCGGCGAGATGGTCGCCTTCGCCGGCGCCATGTTCGGCCTGGTCATCGCCGACAACATGCTCGTGCTCTACGTGTTCTGGGAGCTCACGACCGTCCTGTCGTTCATGCTCGTCGGCTTCTACAACGTGCGCGCGACGGCCCGCCGCTCGGCCACCCAGGCCCTGCTGGTCACCACGTTCGGCGGTCTGGCCATGCTCGTCGGCATCATCATGCTGGGCGAGCGGTCCGGGACCTACCTGCTCTCCGAGATCGTCTCGGCACCGCCGACCGGCGTCTACGTCGACATCGCGATCGTCCTGCTGCTCATCGGCGCGCTCAGCAAGTCGGCCATCGTCCCGTTCCACTTCTGGCTCCCGGGCGCCATGGCCGCCCCCACCCCGGTCAGCGCGTACCTGCATGCCGCGGCGATGGTGAAGGCCGGCATCTACCTGATCGCTCGCCTGGCCCCCGGGTTCTCGGCCACCGCCAGCTGGCAGATCGCCGTCGTCGGCCTCGGTGCGCTGACGATGGTCCTCGGCGGCTGGCGTTCACTGCGTGAACTCGACCTGAAGCTCATCCTCGCCTTCGGCACCGTGTCCCAGCTGGGATTCATGGCCGTACTCGTCGGCATCGGCGACGCGAACGTGGCCATGGCCGGTCTCGCCATGCTCGTCGCACACGCCATGTTCAAGGCGTCGCTGTTCATGGTCGTCGGCATCATCGACCACGCGACCGGTACCCGCGACATCCGCAAGCTCGCGCGCCTCGGACATCGCCTGCCGGTGCTCGCCGCCACCGCGGCGCTCGCCGGCGCCAGCATGGCCGGCATCCCGTTCACCTTCGGGTTCATCGGCAAGGAGACCGCCTTCGCGTCGGTCTGGGACACCGGGGCCCTCGACTCCTGGCAGGCCCACACCGTCGACATCGTCCTGCTGGTCGGATCGATCCTCACCTGCGCATACACGCTCCGCTTCCTGTGGGGTGCGTTCGGACGCAAGGTCCGCAACACCCCCAGCCCGGCCGTGGCGAAGATGCACGCCCCCGCCTGGGCCTTCTACATCTCCCCGGTCGTCCTCGCGGTCGCCGGTGTGGTCGCCGGATTCGTCAGCGGGCCGATCGGCGGCCTCTTCGAGCCCTACGCCGAGACCCTGAACAGCTACGGACACGAGCTCGAACACCTCGCTCTGTGGCACGGTTTCGGACTCCCGGTGATCTTCTCGATCATCGTGATCGTCGGCGGCGTCATCGCCTTCCTCGGCATCCGCAGGATCCGCGACCGCGTCTTCGGCTTCCGGCCGGTGCTCAACGCCGACCGCATCTACGACGCCGCGCTGCGGTCCGCCGACACCATCTCGCTGCTGCTCACGCGCAACACCCAGCGCGGCTCGCTGCCGGTCACCCAGGGCATCATCCTCTGCACGGCGATCCTGTTGCCGACGATCGTGCTGTTCGTCGGCGCCCGCGACCAACTGCAGATCGACTACGCCGCCACCGCGCCCCAGTTGGTCATCGGCGGCATCATGATCGCCGCGGCGATCGCGGCGGTCGTCCTGCGCAACCGCCTCGCCGCGACGCTGCTCGTCGGCATCACCGGTTACGGCTGCGGCATGCTCTTCGCCCTCTACGGTGCCCCCGACCTCGCGCTCACCCAGTTCCTGGTGGAGACGCTGACGCTGGTCATCTTCGTGCTCGTCCTGCGCAAACTGCCGGCCGAACCCGAGAAGCGGCACGCCACCGGCTTCAAGCCCCTGCGCGCGCTCATCGGTCTCGCCTTCGGCGCCATGCTCGTCGTGATCGGCCTGTACGCGGCCTCCGCACGCTCGACCGAACCGCTGCACGTCGACCTCCCCGAGGCCGCCTACAAGTACGGCCACGGCGCCAACGCGGTGAACGTCCTGCTGGTCGACATCCGCGCCTGGGACACGCTCGGCGAGGTGTCGGTGCTGATCGCCGCCGCGACCGGCGTCGCCTCGATGGTGTTCCGCAACCGACGCTTCGGCGCTGCTCCACGCGTCGCCGACGCGGCCCGCCCGCAGGCGGGTATCAGCGGCAGCGACCCGGATGACGACGAAGATCAGATCCCACCGGACCGCACGACCTGGCTGCTCGGCTCGGGTCTGCGCGATCCACGGCATCGGTCGATGGTCCTCGAGGCCACCACCCGACTGCTGTTCCCGACGATGGTGATCCTCTCGGTCTACTTCTTCTACGCCGGCCACAACTCGCCCGGCGGCGGCTTCGCAGGCGGTCTGACCATGGGTCTCGCCCTGGTCCTGCGCTACCTGGCGGGCGGCCGCTACGAACTGGGTGAGGCCCTGCCCATCGAACCGGGCCGCATCCTCGGTGCGGGTCTGGCGATCTCCGCGGCCACTGCCGTCACCTCGATGTTCTTCGGGGCACCCGCGCTCTCGTCGGCGGTCTTCGAGATCACCGTCCCGGTCCTCGGCGAGATCAAGCTGGTCACCGCGCTGTTCTTCGACCTAGGCATTTACCTCATCGTGATCGGCCTGGTGCTCGACGTGCTGCGCAGCCTCGGCGCCCGCCTCGACGTCGAGACGACGATGGCACGCACACCCGCCCGCATCCAGGACGACCCGACAGCGATCCCGGCCGAATCCGACGAACCGACCGCGGAGAACGTTCCGACCGGAGAGGAAGAGGTGGCCCGATGAGCACCAACCTCCCGCTCCTCCTCGTCGTCGGGATCATGGCCGCCTGCGGCGTGTACCTGCTGATGGAACGCAGCCTGGTCCGGATGCTGTTCGGTCTGCTCCTGGCCGGCAACTCGCTCAACCTGTTGATCATCGTGGTGTCCGGCGGGATGGGTAACCCGCCGATCCTGGGCCGATCGTCGGAGAACCGTGCCGCCGACGCCGACCCGCTCGCCCAGGGAATGGTCCTGACCGCGATCGTCATCACCATGGGCGTCGCGGCCTTCGTGCTCGCCCTGGTCTACCGGCTGTTCGTGATCAACCGCGACGACGACGACCTCGAGGACGACGTCGAGGACGTCAAGATCAAGACCGGCACCCTCGACACGGCTCCCGACCGCGACCGCAGCGACGACCCGGTCACCCTGTCCGACACCGCGAGCGGCGACTACTTCGACGACTCGGGCAACCCCCTCTCCCCCGAGGAGGTCGCCGAACGGCACGCGGCACTGCACGAGACCGACATCATGCCGACCGACTCCGACGTCATCGACGAGATCGGGTCCGACGACCTCGAGGACGACCCCGACCTCGTGGGCGACAAGATCCCCGAAGACGAGTCCGACGACCCGAAGGTCATCGGGAGCTCCGGGGAGCAGGTCGACACCGACGACGCCGAACACGATTCCGAAGGGGGTGACCGATGATTCCGCAACCGTCCTGGATTCCCGTCCTGATCACGCTGCCGACGCTGGTCCCCCTCGGCGCCGCCGCGCTGTCGCTGCTGCTCGGCCGCAGCCCGCGGTTCCAGCGCGTGGTCGCCATCGCCGCGATCTCCGTGGCCTTCATCGCGTCGTGTCTGCTGCTCTTCCTGACCGACCGGCACGGCACCTTCGCGGTTGCCATAGGCGGTTGGGGTGACAAGGGCTTCCCGAACGGTCCACTCGGCATCACGCTGGTCGTCGACCAGCTCGCCGCCCTGATGCTGGTCGTCTCGACGATCGTGCTCCTCTGCGTCATCGTGTACGCGATCGGTCAGGGTATCCGCGACGGCACAGCCCAGCAGCCGACATCGATCTTCCTGCCGACCTACCTCATCCTGACCGCGGGCGTCTGCAACGCCTTCCTCGCCGGCGACCTGTTCAACCTCTACGTCTCCTTCGAGGTGCTCCTCACCGCGAGCTTCGTGCTGCTCACGCTCGGCGCCAGCGAGGAACGCGTCCGAGCCGGTGCGTCGTACGTGATGGTGTCGATGGCGTCGTCGCTGATCTTCTTGGCCGGCATCGCCTTCGCCTACGCGACCACGGGCACGCTGAACCTCGCGGAGATGGCGGTCCGGCTCGACGACGTCTCCAGCGGCACCCGCAACGCGCTCTACGCCGTGCTGCTCGTGGCATTCGGCATCAAGGCCGCGGTCTTCCCGCTGTCGACGTGGCTGCCCGACTCGTACCCAACCGCACCGGCCCCGGTCACCGCCGTGTTCGCGGGCCTGCTCACCAAGGTCGGCGTGTACGCGATCGTCCGCGCCCACACCCTGTTGTTCCCCGGTGGGTCGATGGACACGGTGCTGATGGTCGCGGGTCTGCTGACGATGATCGTGGGCATCTTCGGTGCGATCGCCCAGTCCGACATCAAACGTCTGCTGTCGTTCACGCTCGTCAGCCACATCGGCTACATGGTCTTCGGCGTCGCCCTGTCGTCGGAACTGGGGATGTCGGCGGCGATCTACTACGTCGCCCACCACATCCTCGTCCAGACCACGTTGTTCCTCGTGGTGGGACTCATCGAACGCCAGGCGGGATCGGCGTCGCTGCGCCGTCTCGGCGGCCTCATCGCCAGCCCCGTCCTCGCCATCCTGTTCCTCGTCCCGGCGCTCAACCTGGGCGGCATCCCACCGTTCTCCGGGTTCATCGGCAAGGTCGCGCTTCTCGAGGCCGGCGCCCAGAACGGATCGGTGCTCGCCTGGATTCTGGTGGCCGGCTCGGTCGTCACCAGCCTCCTCACGTTGTACGTGGTGGCCCGCATCTGGACCAAGGGTTTCTGGCGGCCGCGTGCCGACGCCCCCGAGGGCGAGCTCGCCGACCAGGGACCGTCCGCACTGATCGACGAACGCGACGACGGCGCCTTCTCCGAACGCGAGGACGTCGGCCGCATGCCGGCGATGATGGTTCTCCCCACGTTCGCGATGGTCCTCGCCGGTCTGGTGCTCACCGTGTGGGCCGGACCGATCTTCGACTTCACCGACAGCGCCGCGACCGACGTCGTCCACCGCGGCGTGTACGTCGAGGCCGTATTGGGCGGAGGTGAATCACGATGACTTCCGAAGAGCAGCCCACCGGGAAGCCCGAACAGAGTGCCCGGACCACGGCACCGAAACGACGCGCGCCGGTGGTGTCCACCAAGGGACCCGTGTTGTCGCTGGTGATCAACACCTGGCGGGTGTCACTGCTGTTCATCTTCTGGCATTTCGTCAGTGCGCTGGTGTGGTTGCGCAATCACACACGCCTGCCGAAGTGGCTCGGCAGCGACAGCCGTGAGGTCGGCGTCCGGCTGTGGACCATCGCCTGGCTGACCTTTGTCTGGGTGTTGTTGTGGGGCACCGTCTCCTGGGCCAACATCATCGGCGGAGTGGTCCTCGCGGTTGCCGTGCTCACTGTGTTGCCGCTACCGCGTGTCCCCGTCGAGGGTCGAATCCACCCGCTGTCGGTGGCCCAGCTCGTCGTCCGGCTCGTCGTCGACTTCTTCGTCTCGAGCCTGCAGATCGGCTGGATGGCCATCCGCCCCGGCCGGCCGCCGCTCGGGGCCGTCGTGCGTGTGCGGGTCGCGATCAAGTCCGACATGGTCCTCACCCTGGCCGTCGACTACCTGAACCTCGTGCCCGGCACGATGGTGCTCGAGATCGACCACCGCCGTCGCATGCTGTACGTCCACGTCTTCGACGTCCGGTCGGAGAAGAAGGTGCGCGCGTTCTACGACCAGGTCGCCTATGTCGAGCGCATGTTCATCAAGGCCTTCGAGCGCGACAGCGAATGGCATCCCAGCCCGTACCACGGCATCGACGAGGACTTCCATCACGTGCGGCCCATCCAACCGGTCACCGGCGCGCAGTCGCCGGACATCCCGGCCGCGACGACGGAGACCTCCCGCCCGGAACGAGGTGAATCATGAGCGTCGTGTGGACGATCGCGGCGGCGATGCTTCTCGTCGCCGCCATCCTGACGATGGTCGCCATCCTGCGCGGACCGTCGACGCTGGACCGTCTGGTCTCGCTCGACGTCCTCATCGCGCTGTGCATGTGCGGTCTCGGTGTGTGGGCGGCCTACAGCCTCGATTCGACGGTCGTGCCGGCCATCGTCGCGCTGTCGCTGCTGAGCTTCGTGGGATCGGTGGCGATCGCCCGATTCCGAGTGCGGGATGACCAGACATGACGGTGCAGAAATGATTGTGGACATCATCAGCGGGACGCTGATCCTCACCGGCTGCCTCATGGCCGTCACCGCGGCCATCGGCCTGGTGCGGTTCCCGGACACGTTGAGCCGCATGCACGCCGCCACCAAGCCGCAGACCTTCGGTCTGCTGTGCATCCTGATCGGCGCGGTGGTCCGCCTCGGCGACAACGTCGACAGCGGCATGCTCATCCTGGCCGGACTCTTCGCCCTGATCACCGCACCGGTGGTCGCACACCGGATCGGTCGCCTCGCCTACCAGGAGCAGCGCGCCCGCGACGGCCTCATCGAAGAGCGCGACATGGAGTCACCCGACCGGGATTGACCCTGCTCCCTGAGTAGCCCCGGAGCTTGCCGAGGGCGCTTACCCTCTGCTCCCTGAGTAGCCCCGGAGCTTGCGGAGGGGCGTATCGAAGGGTCAGTCCAGCTCGGACACAACCGATGCGACGACGTCACGCATCGAGTGGGTGTCGCGGTACACCGCGCGTTGCCGCTGGTAGCTGGCGCCCTGCGCGATGATGCGCTCCACGCCGGCGAGTTCGTCGACGCATCCGAGGTCGCGAGCGATCGGCTGGAGGCGTTCGAGGAGCCGGTGCAGATCGTCGGTGACGAGTTCCTCCCGGCACTGCCCGTCGAGGATGACGATGGCGTCGAGGCCGTATCGCGCTGCGCGCCACTTGTTCTCCTGGACCAGCCAGGGTGCCATCGTCGGCAGGGTCTCCCCCGCCGAGAACCGGCGGTCGAGATCGACGACGAGGCAGTGGATCAGCGCGACGATCGCGGAGAGCTCACCGAGGTTGGTCATGCCGTCGCAGACGCGGACCTCGATGGTGCCGAGATGCGGTGACGGGCGGATGTCCCAGCGGATCTCGTTGAGCTGGTCGATGATCCCGGTGGTCTTCTGGTCGGCGACGAAGGCCTCGAACTGGTCCCACGTCTCGAACTGGAAGGGCAGTCCCGCGGTGGGGAGCTGCTGGAACATCATCGCGCGGTTGCTGGCGTAGCCGGTGTCCTGGCCGGCCCACATCGGCGACGAGGAGGACAGCGCCAGCAGGTGCGGGTAGTAGTTCAGCAGGGAGTCGAGGATCGGGAGCACCTTGTCGCGGTGGCTGATGCCGACGTGGACGTGGACGCCCCAGATGAGCATCTGCCGACCCCACCACTGGGTGCGCTCGATGAGTTCGGCGTAGCGGTGCCCCTCGGTCAACAGCTGCGTGGAGTACTCGGCGAAGGGGTGGGTGCCGGCGCCGTAGAGGTCGACGCCGAGTTCCTCGGTGAGCACGCGGACCACGCCGAGCGTGTCGGTGAGGTCCGCGACGGCCTCACCGGTGGTCCGGCAGATGCCGGTCACCAGTTCGACGGTGTTGCGGAGCAACTCCTTGTGGATCTTCCCAAGACGTTCAGGGTGATGCTCCTCGACCGAGGCGAAGAGCGCTGCCGCCGAGTTCGACAGATCGCCGGTGACCTTGTCGGTCAGCGCGAATTCCCATTCGACCCCGAGTGTTGGGGTCGGCGATCCGTCGAACTCGATCGGTGACATGGACGGCCGCGATCGCTGCCGGACCGCGGGGCCTAGCTCTTCTCTTCGATGACGCCGCAGGCGATGCGGGAGCCGGCGTCACCGGTCTTCAAGGTGTCTTCCTTCGGTCCGCCCGGGTACTTGTCGGCCGGGATGTTGCCGAAGTTGTCGGCCTTCTCGTGGATCATGATGGCCTTGCCGAAGATCTGCTCCAGCTTCACCGCGTCGGTGGTGGTGACCGTACGACCGGTGTGGTCCTCGAGGATGTTGATCGAGACCAGGTCACCGCTCGACGGGTGGCTGGTATTGCCGTCGACCTGCAGGTGTCCGCCCGCCGAGGTGAAGGCCTGTGCGCCACCGGAACCGGCGTCGCAGGTGCCGTTCTCGTGAATGTGCATGCCGTGGAAACCGGCGGGGAGGTCGCCGTCGGTGACGCGCACGCTGACCGTGACCGGACCGTCGCTCTGGGACTCGGCCGAGAAGGTGGCCTCGCCGACGACATCGCCGGAGGTGTCCTTGATCTCGGCGACCGCGATCTGACCGCTGGGCTCACCGTCGACGTCGTCGGCAGCGCCCGGGGGCAGCGGCTTGTCGGAGACCACCGGCGGCGTCGTGCCGGGGACATCCGTGGGGTTCTGGTCGGGGCTGCAACCGGCCAGGGCCAGCCCGATCAGGCCCGCGGAAGCCAGCGCGGCGAGCGCGCGCGACGCGGTGATGTTCGAACGTCCGGACATGTCACTCCTTGATCACTGTCACCGGGGCTGCGCCCGGTTCGGGGCGGTTCACTGGGCGTCGGCCCAACGGTGCGCGACGACTACACCGCGCGCGTTGAAGTTGTGTGATTGCTATGACGATAGTCCGGCCGCGTACGTCACGATCCACTGACCGCGGTCACCACGATCACCGGGACCCCGCCCTTGCACCGGGTGAACGAACTGGGACGTTCCTCGACGGAGACCGTGCCGCCCAATGCCTCCGCGAGTTCGTCGGCCTGGGCCTTGTCTGAGTCCGAGTCGTAGAAGATCGTGTTCTCGCTGAAGCCGCCGGCGGTGTAGTTGCCGGGCTGGGCCATCGTGTAGCCCTTCTCCTTCAGCAGGTCGCTCACATCCGAGGCGAGTCCGGACACCTGGCCGGCGTTGATCACGCACACCCGCTTCGTCGTCGACGCCGCCGAGGTCGACGACGAGGTGGTGGAGGCGGGTGTCTGGGTGGCGGTCGCGGTGGTCTCCGTGGCCTGGGGTTCGCTTCCCGACGTTGCCGCGGAATGCCAGCCGAGCCCGATGAAGACGACGGCCACTGCGAAGAGCATCATCGCCCCCGCGCGCAGCGGCAGGCGATTGGGCTCACGGTCTGCATTCATCACCGACGACCTTAACGCACCTCGGGTGGCTGACCGGGGTCAGCGTCTCAGGTGATCTCGAAGCCGAGACGGCGCGCTGCGCGGGCCTTCTGGCGCGACGCACGCAGACGGCGGAGTCGCTTCACGAGCATGGGATCCGCTGCCAGCGCCTCCGGACGGTCGACCAGCGCGTTGAGCACCTGGTAGTACCGGGTCGCCGACAGACCGAACAATTCCTTGATGGCTTCTTCCTTGGCACCGGCGTACTTCCACCACTGCCGCTCGAAGGCCAGGATGTCGTGTTCCCTGCGCGTCAAGCCGTCTGCGCCGACCTCGTGCGGGTCGAGCTGGGCTCCGTTGTCGGGGGTGGGTTGATCGCCGTCGTTCTGGCTACGCGCGGTTGCGCCGTCCATCTCACTCCCTCACCGATAAACCTGATGACACTCACACCGCCGCTGATGTGCCGGACCGAGTGTTCGAATCCGAATCGGACAACCGGGACACGACGACGAATCACAACGGTGTGGTTCGGAGACAATCTAACCACGGTCACACCGTCCGATCGCGCTGTGACTCGCCACGACGCACGGTCGGCCGGAACTGTGTGTGAGCTGTCACTGTTAGCCTCGCCTCACCACGTTCGCGTCGATCCGGGGGAATCCGATGTTCGCAGTGCTAACACGCGGTCTCACCGCTCTGTCCGGTGGGGTCGGGATGACGGCCCTGGCTCTCGCCGCGTCGACGGTACTCGCCGCCCCGACGACGGCTGAACCGGGCGGACCGAGCACCCGCGTGGTGGTGATCGTCCCCGGTCAGCAGCTGTACGCCGACGAGGGTCAGAACGAGGAGACCTTCCGCCCGCTCGCGGATGCGATCCGGGCCGCCGGACACCGTGTCGTGTACGCGCACGCCGGCGGGAAGAACGTGGCCGACGACGCCCGCCTGATCAAGGACGTCGTCGATCCGCTCGCCGCCGACGCCGAGTCGATCGACATCGTCGCGCACAGCGCGGGCGGTCTCGGCGCGCGCCACTATCTGAAGTTCCTCGGTGGCGCAGTCCTGGTCGGCGAGTACGTAGCGATCGGCACGGCCCAGTACGGCTCCCCCGGCGGATGCTCGCAGCCGCGCGACGCCGGCTACGACACCTGCATGTACGCCGACGCGATCAAGCGGCTCAACGCGGGCCCCGACGCCCCCGGGCCAACCCGGTACTCGGTGGTCCAGAGTGACGGCGAGTGGACCGACGGCCGGCTCGACGGCACCGCTCAATGCCGCGCCTACTCACCGGTTCCGCTGGCCAACACCGGTTTCGACCATGCCATCGAGATGCGTGACCCGACGATCGTCTCGCGGGTCGTCACGTCCCTGCGCGGCGGCTGCGCCGGTCGAGTCGTCAGCGACCCCGTCGACGGTTTCGGCTGGCAGTCGACCCTCTTCCCGGGCATTCCCGGTCCGGCGGGCGATGCCGTCCGCGACGCCGTACCCGGAGTCGTTCCGGCGCCCTGAGCAGCGATAGGGTGATCGACATGGCGATTCTCCCGATCTGCATCGTGGGCGAGCCGGTGCTGCACCAGCCCACCTCCCCGGTCCCACTCGACGCGGACGGCCGTCCGTCACAGGAGGTCATCACCCTCCTCGACGACATGTTCGACACCATGGACGCCGCACACGGCGTCGGCCTGGCCGCGAACCAGGTCGGGGTCGGGTCCCGCATGTTCGTCTACGACTGCCCGGACGGTGACCGCATGGCGACCCGCCGCCGCGGCGAGGTGATCAACCCGGTCCTCGAGACCTCCGAGATCCCCGAGACCATGCCCGATCCCGACGACAACGACGAGGGTTGCCTGTCGGTGC
Organism: Gordonia sp. C13; assembly: GCF_023218005.1. NCBI lineage: Bacteria > Bacillati > Actinomycetota > Actinomycetes > Mycobacteriales > Gordoniaceae > Gordonia > Gordonia sp. C13. The sequence continues at coordinate 109,859 of NZ_JALPSY010000003.1, read as the reverse complement.
CGGGTGAGCAGTTCCCCACCGGCCGCGCCGACTGGGCGCGCGTCACCGGGGTGGACCGCACCGGCGCCGAGGTCGTCATCGAGGGCAACGGCTTCTTCGCCCGGATGTTGCAGCACGAGGTCGGCCACCTCGACGGGTTCCTCTACGTCGACGTTCTCGTCGGCCGGAATGCGCGTGCCGCGAAGAAGGCCATCAAGCGCAACAAGTGGGGAGTCCCCGGACTGACCTGGCTGCCGGGCGCCGTCGCCGACCCGTTCGGGCACGACGACGAAGACGACGACTGACCGCCACTGATCAGGTCACACCGGACGACAGTGTCCCAACCGCACACGACGAAGTCGGGCGCCGTGATCGGCGACCGCGTCGTCGTGCGCTATCTGCTCGGTGAGGCGACTCCCGCCGACTGGCGCGGCAATCCCGATGCGGCGCAATCGGATGTGACCGGCATCCTGCTCGACGACACCGACCCGCTCCGCCTCGAACGCGACGGCGAGGTGGTCTCGATCCCGGCCACTGCCATCACCTCGGTGAAGCTCCTCTCGGCGACGCCGGTGCGTAACAAGGAGATCCGCACCCTGGAGGGTGTCGCGGCCCGATCCTGGCCGGGCGTGGAGACCGCGTGGATCGCCGGATGGTTCGTCCGCGCCGGACACGGGTTCACCCGTCGCGCGAACTCCGCCATCCCACTGGACATGTCGGCCCACCCGGATGCGACGACGCTCGCCCGGATCACGCAGTGGTACGCCGAAAGGGAACTCCCGCCCCTCCTCGCACTTCCCGAGCGGCTGCTGAAGGCCGCCACCGTCGGAGGCACCGAGGACATCGAGGTGCAGATGCTCACCTCCGCGATGGCGCCCTTGACGGAGCGGTTGACCGAATACCGTTCCGACACAGTCCATCTCGCCGACCATCCGGACACCGATTGGCTGACCGCCTACACCGGGCACCGTGCCGGCGACGACACCGACCTCGACCACACCGACGCTGTGCGGCAGGTGGTGACCGCAGGCGACGGGCCGCCGGTCTTCGCCACGATCCGTGACGCCGAGTCATCGGCGGCCGTCGCGATCGGTCGCGGCGTGGTCACCGAGTCCCCGGATGGTCGACGATGGCTCGGCCTGTCGGCGCTGTGGACCGATCCGGAGCGACGCCGGACGGGGTTGTCCTCGCAGGTCCTCGCCGAATTGGTCGCGTGGGGTGCCGAACACGGCGCCGATCACGCCTACCTGCAGGTCGAGACAACCAACCGCCTCGCCGGCGCCTGGTACCGGCGGCTCGGCTTCGGTCTGCACCACAGCTACCGCTACGTCACGCTCGACACCCCCTCCGCCGCCGCACCCCAGGAACCCTGATGCCAAGCCGTTCACGCTCGACGCCGACCGTCGCCCAACGCCGTCGGCAGGCCGCGATCACCGCCGTGGCATTCGTGGTCATCGCGCTGGTGTTCGCGATCACCTGGTTCATCAACAGCGGCGGCGACTCCGGGGCCGACGAATCCTCCAGTGCCGTCTCGTCGAAGAGTTCGACGGTCCGGACGTCTGCGGTCAAGACGACGACTCCCACGTCGACGGCCCGCAAGAGCACAGCTTCGAAGAGCACGACGCCCAAGCCCGCAGCACGGTCGAGCAAGAAGAAGACGTCCACGGCACCTGCAACTGCGGCCGTCCCCGCCCGCGTCACGCGCACGCTCGCCCTGATCGACGCCGGTGAATGGCCGGAGGCCGCCCGCGCTCCGGGAACAAAGGGCGGGATCACCTTCCGTAACAACGAGCGTCGTCTGCCGGTCACGGATGCCGACGGCCGCCGGGTCGCCTACCGGGAATGGGACGTCAACCCCAAGGAGCCCGGTCGCAGTCGCGACGCCGAGCGGATCGTCACCGGAAGCGACGGAACCGCCTGGTACACAGCCGATCACTACCGATCGTTCATCCTGATTCGAGGACCGTCATGACCTCGCACGACGATTCCGGCGCGCACCTCCGCCGCTTCCTCGACGCCGCCGGACACGACGGCCCGGCCGTCGGACTCACGGTGGCCGCGGACCTGCCCGATCTCGGCCCCGACACCCGTCTGCGCACCATCAGCGGTACGGCGGCGACCACCACCGGCACGATGTACTCCACTTTCGCGCGGGTCTGGGATTTCCCGGATCACTTCGGCCGCAACCGAGATGCCTTCGACGACTGCATGCGCGATCTAGACACCCCTGACACCGACGGACGCACACCCGCGGCGATCGTCACCCACATCACGCAGGCTCACCGCCTCCTCGACGAGGACGACGCGACCTTCACCTGGTTCGCCGACTCGATCGACTTCTACCGCGATCACTATCGCGGGGTCGGCCGGAATTTTGCACTGATCCTGTCGACGCCGGCCTCGCAGGTCTCGGCTGTGCGAGCACGCTGGGACGGCGCCGGTGTGCCCGTCGCCAACCTCGACGACTTCGGGGAGCGCTGAATGCGGTTCGCCACGTGGAACGTCAACTCCATCCGCGCTCGCTCGGAAGCGGTGGTCGAGTGGATGGAGAACGCCGACGTCGACGTCCTCGCCATGCAGGAGACGAAGTGCCACGACGACGCCTTCCCGCTGATGAGCTTCCTCGCGTCCGGTTACGACGTCGCCCATGTCGGGCAGGGCGCCTACAACGGTGTGGCAATTGCGTCGCGGATCGGACTCGACGCCGTCGAGATCGCCTTCGACGGGGTACCCACCTATCCGGTCGACAACCAACCGATCCGGGAGGCCCGCGCGATCTCCGCGGTGTGCGCGGGCATCCGGGTGTGGAGCCTGTACGTGCCCAACGGGCGGACACCCGAGGACCCGCACTACGAGTACAAGCTCCGCTGGCTCGACGCCCTCGCCGACCACATCGCGTTACGTCTGGCCCACGACCCGGCCGCGGAGATGATGCTGGCCGGTGACTGGAACGTCGCGCAGACCGACGACGACGTCTGGGACCGCGAGTACTTCGACGGACGAACCCACGTCACACCACCGGAACGTGCTGCAGTGCAGCGCTTCCTGGAGGGCGGGTTGGTCGACTCCGCCCTCCCCTACGCCTCGGGTTACACGTTCTGGGACTACACGCAGTTGCGGTTCCCCCGCAACGAGGGCATGCGCATCGACTACGCGTTCTGCTCACCCGCACTCGACACCCGCGTTCTGGGCGCGCAGATCGATCGCGAGGCGCGGAAACGCAAGGGCGCCAGCGATCATGCTCCGGTGGTGTTCGAAATCGGTTGACTCCCCTTGCTGCCTGAGGCGCGAGGAGCGCAACCCATCCGCTGCCTGAGGTGCGAGGAGCGCAACCCATCCGCTGCCTGAGGTGCGAGGAGCGCAACCCATCCGCTGCCTGAGGTGCGGGGAGCGCAACCCATCCGCTGCCTGAGGTGCGAGGAGCGCAACCCATCCGCTGCCTGAGGTGCGAGGAGCGCAACCCATCCGCTGCCTGAGGTGCGAGGAGCGCAATCCATCCGCTGCCTGAGGTGTGAGGAGCGCAACCCATCCGCTGCCTGAGGTGTGAGGAGCGCAAGCGACGAGCCACGAAGGCCTGGTGAGTCGAGTCGCGGGCCCTTCGTGGCTCGCTTCGCTCGCACCTCAGGCAGCGGATGCGTGGCTGGCTTCGCTCGCACCCCAGGGAACAGATTCGTGGCTCGCTTCCCACCCAAGCAGAGGATCAGGCGAAGGACTTGCCCGGAATCCAATAGGCCTGGGCCTTGACCGACTTCTTGGGGATGCCGTAGTCATTTCTCAGCGACGCCGCAACCGCGCGGGTACTCACCGAATCGAGTGCGACCCAACCGAAGTGGTCTGCCGCGGGGACCGCCGAGGAGCGCACCGCGTCGACGAGTGCGGCTCCGTCGTGCTCACGCGCGACCCAATGGACGGTGTCCTGTGCACGGGCCCGCAGGGGCAGCGTCTTGTCGCTCTCGTGCTGATACTCCAGCCACAGGGTCGCGGGAGTCTGCGGACAATCGGACGCCTCGATGGCATCGAGTAACGAGTTGATCGCCGGGAGCGAGGCGGGGTCGCCGGCGATGATCCAGCCACGGACCTCATCGCCGGGCATCGTGAACTTGGAACCCATGACGGTGGCGGTGATCGTGTCCCCGACCTCCGCATGCTGCGCCCAGCGGGCGGCGATACCGTCGTGGATCGCGAACTCGATACCAAAGGTGTCGGCGACGGTATCGGCATCGACCAGGGTGTACCCGCGTTGATGGAGCTTCCCGGCGTCGTCGAACCACATCCGAATCCACATCGTCGGATGCAGCGCCCGCTTCGCCAAGAGGCCACCCCCGGTGAACTCCAGGCGCACATAGTGATCGGTGACGACCTCGGTGCCGGTCACGGTCAGCTCGAAGTCGTCGCCGCCGAGCAGCTTGAGGACAGCGCCCTGCCAGCCTCGACCCTTCGTCGCAACCTGACCCACTTACTTCTGTCCGATGATCTCGAACGCGCCGTCCTCGACCATCTGCCGGGTCTCGAGGCGACGGATCTTGCCCGAGGTGGTGCGCGGGACCGAGTCGGCCGCCACGAAGATCACGTCGGCGGGCATGATCCCGCACGCCGATGCCACCTCCGAGTTGACCTCGGCGCGAGCCTTTTCCGGGTCCGCGCCCTTGTACTCGGCGAGGATCACCAAACCCGGTCGCGACGAGCCCTCACCGCGGGCCATCGCGACCACGCCACCCCGGCGCACGCCCGCGACCTCGGCGGCGGCACGCTCGATCTCGATCGGGAACAGGTTGCGTCCGGCGACGATGATGACCTCTTTGGCACGACCGCAGATGACCAGGCGGTCGTCGACCAGGTAACCGAGATCTCCGGTGGCGAACCATTCCCCTGCACCGAGGTCGGGGCCGCCAAGGTAACCGCGCATCATCGAGGTACCGCGGATCTCGACGTGCCCCACCGAACGCCCGTCGATGACCGGAACGTCCACATTCGGTTCGACGATCCGAACCTGCATGCCGCCCAGCGGCTTTCCGAGGATCGCGTACCGCCGGCGGATGGGCTCGCCACCGCCGGGCGGGGTCACGGTGACCTCGTCGTAGTGTGCGCCTTCGCCGACCGCGGGCATCGTCACAGCGCAGGCGGATTCGGCCATTCCGTAGGCGGGAGCCGCGGCCGAGCGCTCGAAGCCGAACGGCGCCGTGGCCTCCAGGAACTTGTCGAAGGCGTCGGCGTCGATGGGTTCGCCGCCGCTGATCGCGACACGGAGGTTCGACAGGTCGACGTCGTGCAGGAGTTTTCCGTAGCGGCCAAGGATGTCGTAGGCGAAGTTCGGGGCGGCGGTGACGGTCGCCTTCGTCTCGGTCAGCCACTGCATCCACTTGAATGGTGCGGCCGCGAATGCGGTGTTCGGCACGACGTAGGCGGAGATGCCCGTCGTCATGCCGGCGAGGAGGAACATCAGTCCCATGTCGTGGTAGAGCGGCAGCCAGGTGAAGCCGGTGTCGCGGGTGCGGTGGAGGCCGAGGCGGCTGACCAGTTCGATCGCGTTGGAGTAGACCGCCGATGCCGTGAGCACCGCGGTTTTCGGATCACCGGTCGACCCGGCGGTGCCCTGCAGAACGGCGACGGTGTTGGCGTTCACGTTGCGGGCGACGAAGCCGGTGGTGTCGGCGGCCATCCCGAATTCGGCGACTCGAGCGATACGAAGCTGCCCGTCGACCTTGGCGAGCAGATCGAGCTGGGAGCCGCTGCCGAGGACGGTGCCGACGCCGATCGAGACGAAGCGCGCGTAGGTGGTCTCCGCCCAACGGCTCTCGTCGGCTCCGCGGATGGGCCCGGGCAGGATGCTCACCGGGACGCCGGCGAGCCACGCGCCCTGGATCGCGGCGATGAGGTCGACGGTGGGATCGCCGATGAGGCCGACGGCGAGCGGCTCGTGCAGGTCACTGTCGGCGAGGAGTTGCACCGCGATCTGTTCGGCGCGTGCGTGGACCTCGCGCCAGGGCGCGGTCACCCATTCGCCGGATTCGGAGTCGAGCACGGACAGCGTGGTGTCCCCGGCCAGCATCGCCTCGCGGACGGTTGCTGCGAGGGTGTTGGTCGACCCTGTTTCCTCCAGGACCACGCTGCTCTGCGACATGTTCGTTCCCCGTTCTCGCCGACCCCAGGAGTCGGCCGTCGTGTTCGTGTGGATGCGCCGGCCGCTCGTCGATCACGGGTCGCTGGGACCGGACTCAGCTCGCAGCCCTTGGGTAGGTTAGCCTAATCTTCATAGCGCGCAAGAGGTCGGCAGCGGCCGAAGTATGGCGTGACCCAGATCATCTGGCAAGACGACGCTCACTAACTTAGGCTTACCTAAGTTTGGAAGGCAATGCAGGCGTTTCAACCAGCAAGTAGTTAGTATAACCTACCCTAAATTGCGTAGTTTGCTCGAGTAAAGACGTTCCCGAACCGCGAGAGGCAATCGGCTGTGGCCACGAATTCTGAGATGACTGACCCCATCGCGGACCTCGTCAGCCCCGCCGAGATCCGGAGCCAGGTCGCCGGCGCGCTCGGCGTCCCGCCCGAGTCCCTCGACCCGAGCCAGGACCTCATCGCCCAGGGACTCGACTCCCTTCGCATGATGCGACTGGCAGGCACCTGGCGCAAGCGCGGCATCGACATCGACTTCGCCCGTCTCGCCGGCTCCCCCACCCTCGACGCCTGGACCGAGATGATCGCCGCCGACGCCGCGTCGGCTCCGTCGGTTCCCGAAGCCGCCTCCCCTCAGAGCGAAGCGCCCGAGTTGCCGGATATCCGTGGCGAGATCGCCGCCGCGCTCGGGGTCACACCCGAGTCCCTCGACCCGAGCCAGGACCTCATCGCCCAGGGACTCGACTCCCTGCGCATGATGCGACTGGCAGGCACCTGGCGCAAACGAGGCATCGACATCGACTTCGCCCGCCTCGCCGCCTCCCCCACCCTCGACGCCTGGACCGCCCTCCTCGGCGGATCGTCGACTCCCGCGGAGACGAGCACATCGCCGGAAATCGTCGATCCCAGTTCACCTTTCCCTCTGGCGCCGATGCAGCACGCCTATTGGATCGGGCGATCCGACAGCCATGCGTTCGGCAATGTGGCCGCGCACCTCTACATCGAGTTCGACGGCCACGACGTCGATCCCGACCGCTTCACCACCGCCATGGGTGAGCTGCTCCAGCGTCATCCGATGCTCCGGATCCGCGTACTCCCCGACGGCACCCAGGTCGTCGGGCCGGCGCACCCGGACGCGATCGCCGTCCACGACCTGCGCAACCAGCCGCCCGAGATGATCGAGGCGATCCTCGCCGAAAAGCGTTCCCATGGAACACATCGCACACTCCCGGTCGAAGAGGGTGCGGTCATCCGCGCCGAACTGAGCCTGCTGCCCGACGACTCCACCCGGGTGCATCTCGACGTCGACATGATCGCGGCCGACGCCATGAGCTATCGCGTCCTCGTCGACGACCTCGCTCGCCTCTACCGCGGGGAGACGCTGCCCGAACTGGGTGTCACCTTCGCGACGATCACCGCCGACCGGACCTCCCGTGAGATCCGCGACGACGATCTCGCCTGGTGGCGCGAGCGCATCCCGCACCTGCCCGGGCCACCGGAGCTGCCGCTCGACGATCGCGCCGCCCGCGGCGAGGTCGAACCCCGCAGCGTCCGCCTGCACCATTCCGTCTCGGCCTCCGAATGGAAGCGCCTCGAGGAACACGCCCATCGTCGAGGGGTGACCCCCGCGGCCGCGGTGGCGGCGGCCTTCGCCGAATCGGTCGGCACCCATGCGGCGAATTCCCGCTTCCTGCTGACTGTTCCACTGTTCGATCGTCCCCAGATCCACGCCGACGTCGAGCGCGTGGTCGGCGACTTCACGTCGTCGATCCTCGTCGACGTCGACCTGAGCCGCTCGGCGACCCTGGCCGACCGCGCACGCCAGATGCGTTCGGCGATGCACGACGCCGCCGCCCACGGATCGATGAGCGGTCTCGACGTCCTCCGCGAACTCGGCCGGGCCCGAGGCGAATCCGTCGTCTCCCCGGTCGTCTTCACCAGTGCGCTCGGACTCGGTGACCTGTTCTCTCCAGAGGCCACCGACGTCCTCGGCGACCCCGCTTGGATCGTGTCGCAGGGCCCGCAGGTGCTGCTCGACGCGCAGGTCACCGAGATCGCCGGCGGTCTCCTCCTCAACTGGGACGTCCGGGTGTCCGACCTCGACGAGACCACCGCCCGCGCGATGTTCGACTATTACGTCCGGCTCCTCGGACTGCTCGTCGACGGTGATTGGGATCTCCCGGCGCCCGATCCGGTCGACGATGACGTTCGCGCACAGCGGCTTTCGGTCGAAGAACCGTTGCCCGACTCCGAAACCTTCGACGGGACCCTGCACGGCACCGTCTTCGCTCGCGCGGCGCAGCGATCCTCGACCCCGGCGGTCATCACCGACACTCGCACCTGGACGCACGGAGACCTCACCGACGAGGCCTTGCGTGTGGCGGGCGCGCTCACGGCTGCGGGCGTCCGCACCGGCGACACCGTCGTCGTCAACCTGCCCAAGGGCGGCGACCAGATCGTCGCCGCACTCGCCGTCCTCGCCGTCGGCGCCGCCTACGTACCGATCGCGCCGACACAGCCCGCGACCCGTCGGGATCGCATCGTCGCCATCGCCCGACCGCACGCCGTGCTCACCGCCGACGCCGACGCCTGGGCGGATTCCGACACCCCCGCCGTCATCGACCTCGAGACGGCACGCACCGCGGTACCGGTGGTCCCGGTGAAGGTCACCGGCGAGGAGTTGGCCTACATCTTGTTCACCTCCGGATCGACGGGGCTGCCCAAGGGCGTTCAGGTCCCTCATCGCGCCGCGGTGGCCACCATCACCGACCTCGTCGACCGCTACTCGATCAACGCCAGTGACCGCAGCCTGCAGGTCTCCTCACTCGAGTTCGACCTCTCCGTCTTCGACATCTTCGGACTCCTCGCGGTCGGCGGCGCGGTCGTCGTACCCGGCGACGACGAGCGCACCAAGGTCGACGACTGGGTGCGCCTCCTCGCCGAACACTCGGTCTCCGTGCTCAACTGCGTGCCGTCGATCCTCGGGATGATCCTCGATATCGGTTCGCTGCCGGCCTCGATGCGGATGATCATCATGGGCGGCGACAAAGTCGACGTCTCTCTGCTCGAACGTGTTGCCGCGCAACTCCCCGACTGCCGTGTCGCCGGCCTGGGCGGTACCACCGAGACCGCCATCCACTCCACCATCTGCGAGGCGGACGACGTCCCGGCCGGAATGGCGTTCGTGCCCTACGGTGTCCCGCTGCGCGGCGTCCGCTGCCGGGTCGTCGACGATACCGGCCGCGATCGCCCCGACCTCGTACCCGGCGAGCTGTGGATCGGCGGCGCCGGTGTCGCCGACGGTTATCGCGGCGATCCCGAGCGCACAGCCGATCGCTTCGTCCACCACGACGGCGAGAAGTGGTATCGCACCGGAGATCTCGCCCGGTACCTGCCCGGTGGGTTCCTCGACTTCCTCGGCCGCGCCGACCACATGGTCAAGGTCCGCGGTTACCGCGTGGAGCTCGGCGAGGTCGAGGCCGGACTTCTCGCCCTCGACGAGGTCGCCTCGGCGGTCGCCTGGTCCGACGGCCGCGATCTTCATGCCGCCGTCGTCGCCGGAACCCAGGTCGACGAGAACACGATCCGCGCCGGTCTCGCCGAGTCCCTTCCGCCGCACATGGTCCCGCGGTCGATCGCCGTCCTCGACGCCCTCCCGCTGACCGCGAACGGCAAATACGACCGCAAGGCCCTGGCGGCTCTCGTCGACACCGCCGAGGGCGGCCCGCAGGTCGTCGAACCGCGCACCCCGCTCGAGGAGGCGCTCGTCGTGATCTTCTCCGAGGTCCTGCCCGTCCGGCCGATCGGCGTCACCGAGGACTTCATCTCGCTCGGCGGCGACTCGGTACAGGCCACCCGGCTCGTGGCCCTGTCCCGTACCTGGCTCGACGCACCGCGCCTGTCGGTGGCCGACATCTTCGGCCACCGGACGATCGCGGGCCTCGCCGAGCGGCTCACCGCCCTCGAAGGCCCCCGGGTCGCGCGGGTCGCCGAGATCCTCCTCGACGTCGTGGCCCTCTCCGACGAACAGGTGGATGTCGAACTCGCCGGCACCTGACGCAACCGGCCCGGCCGCATCCACCAGACACCCCGACAGCAAAGGCATCATGACCACTTCACCGGCACGCACGTACGACCTGCACTCGGTCGATCTCGACGACGAGTCGCACGCCGTCACGGTCCACGGGTGGCTGACCCATCCCAAGGCCAAGTATTGGGACATGCTGGAGAGCTCCGTCGCGGACGTGGAGAAGATGATCCGGGACACCGCAGCGGCGACCGCCGGCACGCCCTACGGCATGCGTCTGGGCTACCACGACGGCCGGCCGCAGTTCCTGTTCGAACTGTACGATCCGCAGACCAGCGAACTCGCCGACCCGGCAAGCGGTTACGTCCACGCCGAGGGCGACATCGGGATGCACCTCCTCGTGGCCCACTCCGAGCAGGCGCTGCCCGGTTTCACCGGCGCGGTGATGTTGCACATCATGCGGACGGCGATCCTCGAGGTCGGTGCCGCGCGGGTGGTCGTCGAACCCGATGTCCGCAACACCGCGGTCCACCGCCTCAACGCGAGCGTGGGCTTCCGGGTCGACGGCGACTACCCGGTCGGCAGCAAGACCGCGCACCTGAGCTACTGCACCCGAGACGACTTCCTCCGCGTCACCGCCGACGGCACCAGCGTCGGCTCCGTCGAGGTGACGGACCTGGGGGCGTAGTTCCGTTGACCATCGAACAGATCCGCCCGGTACGGACCGCGCAGCAGTCCACCGTGTCGTATCGGCAGGTGTATCACCGCCGGATCGCGCGGAAGATCCTGGCCGAGTTCTCCCACGAACGCGCCTTGCGTCCGGTCGAGACCGGCCCGGGTCGCTACCTGGTCGGTTCCGCCGACGGCCGCACGGAGTACCACTTCCGTGCCGAAGTCCTGTCCCTGGAGAACTGGGCCATCGAGGAGACCTCGTTGCGCCGTGTGCGCGACGGGGAGGAACTGCCCGTCGACGCCGTCGCGCTGGTCGCCGACCTCGCCCCGATGCTCGGCATCGGTCCACAGGCGTTGCCGGAGTACCTCGAGGAGTTCATCAACACTCTCGCGATCAGCGCCGACCGGCCTGACGAACGACGCATCACGGCAACCGATCTCGCGCATGCGGACTTTCAGACCATCGAGAAGACGATGACCGAGGGTCACCCGTGCATCGTGGCGAACGCCGGACGCCTCGGCTTCAGCGCCGACGACATCGACCGTTACGCACCGGAGGTCGGCAACCACTTCCGGCTCGTCTGGGTCGCCGCCCGCCGCGAGGACTGCGATGTCGCGACGGTGAGCGGCGTCGACTACGACGCCATGCTCGTCGACGAACTCGGCACCGAGACCCTGGCGGAGTTCGATGCCGTCCTCCGCGAATCCGGTTGTGAACCCGACGATTACCGTTATATGCCCGTTCATCCGTGGCAGTGGACGGAGAAGGTCCGGAAGCTCTACTCGGCCGATCTCGCCGACCGCCGCATCGTGTTCGTGGGCGAGAGCCCCGATCTCTACCAGGCGCAGCAGTCGATCCGCACGGTCTTCAACGCGACCACGCCCACCCGTCACTATGTGAAGGGCGCGCTGTCGATCGTGAACATGGGCTTCACCCGGGGCATGTCGGCGGACTACATGCGCACCACCCCGCTGATCAACAACTGGGTCCGCGGGCTCGTCGCCGACGACCCGTACCTGGCCGCCATCGGGTTCGAGATGATCTTCGAGGTCGCGGCCATCGGCTACCGCAGCCCCACCTTCACCCCGATCACCCAGCCGGGGTCGGAGTACCGCAAGATCCTCTCGGCGTTGTGGCGTCAGAGCCCCGTCGCGCTGGTACGTGGCGGTGAGCAGCTCTCCACGATGGCCGCTCTCCTGCACCTCGACCACCACGGCGACCCGCTCGTCGGCGCGTTCATCGCACGATCGGGTATTCCGGCCGCCGAGTGGGTCCGGCGCTACCTGCGGACGTATCTCCACCCGATCGCCTACCTGCTCTACCGATATGAACTGAAGTTCTCCCCCCACGGCGAGAACCTGATCCTCGTCCTCGACAACGGGATCCCGGTCCGCGCGATCCTCAAGGACATCGGTGAGGAGGTGTCGGTCTTCGGTGAGCCGGCCGGTTTCCCGGAGAGTTGTGCCCGCGTCCTCACCACCGAACCCGACGAGATCCGCAACCTCGGGATCCTCTCGGACATCTTCGACGACTACCTGCGGCCGCTGGCCGAGGTCCTCCACACCCACCGTCTGGTGACCGACGAGGAGTTCTGGGACCTGGTGGCCGAGAGTCTGCGCGAGTTCGTCGCGGCCCACCCCGATCTCGACGACCAGTTCGCGAAATGGGATCTGTTCGCACCGGAATTCGGCGCGGTACACATGAACGGTCTGCAGCTGCGGAACAACAAGCGCATGGTCGACATCGAGGACTCCTACGCCTCGCTCATCGACGCCGGACACATGCTCGTCAATCCCGTCGCCGATCGGGGACGACGATGACCGTCACGACCTCCGGAACGCCCACCCCCGAGATCCTGCGCGATGCGCACGGCATCCCGCACGTGCTGGCCGCCACGGCGACCGACGCACTGTACGGACAGGGTCGCGCCTGTGGGCAGGACCGCCGCTGGCAGATCGAGTTCATGCGGCTGCGCGCCGAGGGGCGTACCGCCGAGGTGTTCGGCGACTCCTGCGTCGAGTGGGACACCTTCGCGCGGCGCGCCCGTCTCGACGCGGTCGCCGAGCAGATGTACCACGCATCTTCGGACCGCACCCGCAGCCTGCTGCGCGCCTATGCCGGCGGCGTGAACAGCACTCTGTCCGACACCGAAACCGTGGCTTCGGCGCCGGAACTCGGGGCACTCCGACACCAGCCGGATCCGTGGCGGCCGTGGACGCCGATCTCGGTCTTCATCATGCACCACGTGCTGTTCGGCCGATTCACCACGAAACTGTTCCGGTTGCACGCCTGCCGGACCACGGGACCGGATGCGCTGCGGTTCTGGGCGTTCGAGGGCAGCGAGAACGATCCGACCGTGCCGCCGATGCCGGACGAGCAGTTCGTACGCGAGATCCTCGATCTCACCCGGCCCGCTCCGGCCGCCGACGCCCCCGTCGGCGAGACCGTCGACCTGGGTGATCCGATGTCCGGCAGCAACGCGTGGGGAGTGTCCGCCGCGCGCAGCACGACCGGATCCCCGATTGTGGCCGGTGATCCCCACCGATTCCTCGAGCTGCCCGGCATCTACGAGCAGTTCCATCTCGCCTCGACCGATCCGGCACAGCCCTTCGACGTCGTGGGCTTCGCCTTCGCCGGTGTCCCCGGCGTCCCACACTTCGCACAGGGCCCCGAGATCGCCTGGGGCATCACGAATGCGATGGCCGACTACCAGGACCTCTACGTCGAGCGGTTGACCCGTGACGGGGATGGAACGCTTCTGGTCGATGCTCCCGGAGGCAACCACATCCCGGCCACCGTCCACACCGAGCACATCGGCGTCCGCGACTCCGAACCCGTTGCAGTCGAGGTGATCACCACCCACAACGGTGCCGTCGTGTTCGGCGGCCCGGACGAGCCGTTCACGATCAGCCTCCGGTCGCCGCTGCTCTCCGAGGACGTCACCTTCGACGCCCCGCTCGACCTGCTGTTCGCCCGGACGATCGACGACGTCGAAGCCGCGCTCTCGACGTGGGTCGAACCGGTCAACCGCGCCGTCATCGCACATCGTGACGGGACCACGGTCACCCACGTGGCCGGCCGCGTTCCCGTCCGCGCCCCGGAGAACTATTGGCTCCCCGTTCCCGGCTGGGACGAGCGATACCAGTGGCGGGGCCACGAAACCGGCTCGCTCGGCGACCCGGACTTCGACGCGACGGTCGCCGACGGCGGTGTGAGCGTGACCGCGAACCAGCGGATCTCCGGAACGCCCGCTCTGCAACCGATCACCACCGAATGCGTGGAGGCGTTCCGGGCCGACCGGATCACCGCCCGCCTCGATGCCCTCGACACTGTTGCCCCCGAGGACTGCGCGGACATCCACCGCGACGTCGTCCTCGAGCAGGCCGCGGTGGTGCAGCAACTCCTCGCCCGCGTCGTGGGCAACACCCCTGCCGCCGAGGACATCCGGCAGCGCATCCTCACCTGGGATCGCACCATGGCCGCCGACAGCACCGACGCATATCTCTTCGCGGAGTTCCGCAGCCAGCTCGTGCTCGGTGTTGCGCGCACGGATGTCCTGGCGCCGCTGCGCGGCCCGCACGGTTTCCCCGCCGTGTTCCAGCCGTGGTTCGTACCGGAACCCCGCCTCGCGAGCGCGATCACCACGGTCATCGCCAACTGCGCGCTGATCGGCGTCGACATCGACGAGGTCGCAGTCGGTGCGCTCGACGCCGTCGTCACTCGCATCGAGACGATCGGGCACGTTCCGAACTGGGGCACCGTGCATGTGCTCGCCCCGATCCACGGGTTCGATCTCGTCGGTGCGTCGCCCCGCCACCCGGGGCTGTTCGCAACGCTGCGACCCACCCCGCTGCCCCTTGCCGGGGATTCGGAGTGCGTCTTCGCCAACGCATCCGCGGTCGGCACCCACGTCTGCATCACCGGCTCCGCAGCCCGCTACGTCTGGGACCTCGCTGATCCACACGCAAGCCGCTGGGTGGTTCCGCTCGGCGCATCCGGCGACCCGGCCTCCGAACATTTCCAGGACCAGGCCCCCCTGTGGGCCGACGGCCGGCTGATCCCCGTCGCCCGCGACTGGGAGGCCCTACGCGCACCGGACGACGACACCACCCACCAGGCCACTTCGCCTGTCATTCCGACGAAGGGGGAACCGTGCCCACGCTGACCGAAGCGCGACTCACACTGCTGCGCCGGCGGATCGCGGAGTCCGGTGCGACGCTGTCCGGGGCAGCCGGGTCCGGTACCGATTCGGACCCCGAGACCTCGGCCTCGTTCGGACAGTTCGGCATCGCCGAGCGCCGGATGTGGAAGATCTACGAACTCGACCCCGAATCGGTCTCGCACAACATCGGTCTCGTCCTCGAGTTCGGCGGCGACCGCACCGTCGAGTCCGTCGTCGCCGCGGCCGAAGTGCTCGTAGAGCGTTTCGAGGTGTTGCAGTCGGTCGTCGAGGTCGACGACCAGGGCGTACCCCACCGCGTCCGGGTGCAACGCGAAGGGCATTGGGACGCAGCGCATTCGGTCTGGACCTGGGGCGTCGATGACGTCGAGGGGGAATCGGCCGATACCGACACCGTGGCCACCCGGATGACTCGTACCCCGTTCGACCTACACGTCGACGCGCCGTTGCGGCTTCGGGTGTCGGGGTGCAACGGGCAGGTGACGGTGATCCTGGTGGTCCACCACCTCGCCGTCGACGACACCTCCTGGCCGTCACTGCTGGGCACGCTCGTGTCCGGCGAGTGGGTCGCCGACGCCGACGCCGAATCCCGGCCCACGACCCCGGATGCCACCCCAGCAACCGAGGCAGCGGACTCCGCAGTGCGGCATGCGCTGTCGACGTGGGCGGCCGAGGACGTCCGGTACCCGCTCTCGGGCCAACTGCCCACCGAGAGCGCCGCGGAGAGCTGGCTGTCCCCCATGGACGACCGCGCGGGCATCAAGGTGACCGCCCCGGTCGACGGCGGGTCGCTCACCGCCTTCAACCGAGTCGCCCAGACCGTCGGCGCAACCCCCAACGCGCTGCTCATCGGAGTGTGCTCGCTGGCCGCCTATGC
Source organism: Gordonia sp. C13 (assembly GCF_023218005.1). Lineage (NCBI taxonomy): Bacteria > Bacillati > Actinomycetota > Actinomycetes > Mycobacteriales > Gordoniaceae > Gordonia > Gordonia sp. C13. The sequence goes on along the minus strand of NZ_JALPSY010000003.1, from coordinate 94,009 downwards.
GCTGACCGGCTCACCCGACCATGTGCTCGTCGTCCCGGCCGACAACCGACGACGACCACAGTCGCCGCAGCATGTCGGTTACTGCGGCAACATCATCCCGATGCGGTTCCGCGTCGATCCGACCGGGACCGTCGAGCAGGCCCTGCGCGACGCGGGCACGGTGATCTATCGGGCGATGGAACATGCCGGCACCGACTTCGGGCCGATCCTGACCGCACTCCGTCAGCAGGGTGGACGGTTCCCGATCATGGAGATCATGGCCTCGGTGCGGCCCGCTCCGCTACGCGGCATCGCCCAACGCGACGACGCCCCGGTCACCTGCCGTTCGGTCTTCAACGGGATAGCCAACTACCCGTTGTCGATCGCCTTCGAGGCCGACGACCACTTCACCCACGTGGAGGTCGATCACCAGCCGGGGGTCGTTCCCGATCACATCGCCGCACGCGCCACCGGGGTGCTGACCACACTCGTCGATCTCATCCCTTCCGCGTTGGGGACGACGGTCGCCGAACTCGTCGCCGAGCTCGACAGGCGGGTCCCGGCGTGACCGACCGACACCCACACGGCTCCTCACGCCACCACACGACCACCGCACGTCCAGGGGGTAGATCAGTGACCGAAGACCGCGACTCTGCGTGGACCGCTTCTCGTTTCGCGCGACCGGGTACGGGCTGGGCGGAGATCGGTCGTGGCCTGACCGAAGCAGCGGAATCGGTCGCCGACCACCACCACGGCGCACCGTTGCCAACCGGGGATCCGGTGTCGGTTCTCGCGGCGGTCACCGGATCGCTGGGCACGCCCGGAATCCCCGAATCCGGGATCGGCGAGTCCGAGGCCCTGTCGCGGATGGCGCGCCTGGTCGCCGAGTTCGGACTCGACCTCACCCACCCGCTGACCGCGGCTCATCTGCAGCCGGCACCCCTGTCGGTCGCGGTTGCCGCCGATGCACTGGCGAGCGCCACCAACGCCTCCCTGGACACCTACGATTCGGGTCCCGCGACCCTCGCCCTGGAGACCTGGACCGTTCAGTCTCTGGCCCGCATGGCCGGATTCGGCCCACGGGCCGGTGGCGTCTTCAGTCCGGGCGGCTCCATCTCGAACTTGTTGGCGCTCATGATCGCCCGCGATCACACCGCGGCCCGGCGGGGCATCGACGTCCGCCAGGACGGCGTCGGCGCACTGCGCCGACCGGTGGTGTTCTGTTCGCGCGTTGCCCACTTCTCGGTGCATCGCGCCTGTGCCGCACTGGGACTCGGCGAGTCGGCGGTGGTCCCCGTCGAGGTCGACGCACATCACCGGATGATCCCGGAGGCGCTCGAGAGCGCGATCCGCAAGGCCGGCGACGTGACCCCGCTCGCGATCGTCGCCACGGCCGGAACCACCGACTTCGGCACCGTCGACCCGCTGCCCGATATCGCCGACATCGCCGAACGTCACGAGATCTGGCTGCACGTGGACGCCGCCTACGGCTTCGGCACCCTGTTCTCCGACCGCCTGTCCGGGCTGTTGTCCGGCATCGACCGCGCCGACTCGGTGACCCTGGACCTGCACAAGGTGGGGTGGCAGCCTGCCGCGGCCAGCCTCATGCTGCTCTCCGACGCCGGTCGATTCGCGTCGCTGAACCGTTCAGTGGCCTACCTGAACCCCGACGACGACGTCGAGGCCGGTTACAGCGGGTTACTCGGGCAGACCCTGCAGACCACCCGTCGACCCGACGTCCTCAAGGTCGCCGCGACGTTGCTGGCGTACGGGCGCCGCGAACTCGGTGGGATGCTCGACCGGTGTAACGACCTCGCCGTGTACGCCGAACAGCGAGTTGCCACCGAGCTGCAGCTCGAGCTGATCGCACCGGTCACGTTGACCACCATCGTCTTCCGCTACCGCTGCGCCGACCTCGACGCCGTCAACGGTGAACTGCGCCGCCGCCTCATCACCGACGGCAAGGCGCTCATCGGACGCACCCAGGTGCGGGTCCCCGGTGAGGACGAACCCCGGACCTGCCTCAAGCTGACCCTTCTGAACCCGGAGACCGCCGAGAGTGACATCGACGAACTGTTCGACGAACTTCTTCGTCTCGCAATCGAAGTGGAATCAGAGAGCACCTCGGTCGCGAGCGACCAGGCCCACACTGAAGAAATGGTGAAGGTGTCGGAATGACCCGTGTAGAGAACGTGGATGTCCTTGCGATCGGTTGCGGTCCGTTCAACCTGGGACTCGCCGCGCTGGCATCGACCGTCGACGACCTCGACGTGCTCGTCGTGGACTCCCGCGACGAGTTCCGCTGGCATCCGGGCCTCATGTTCGACGAGGCCCGGTTGCAGGTCGGCTTCCTGTCCGACCTGGTGACCCTGGTCGACCCGACGCATCCGATGTCGTTCCTGAACTACATGGCCCACACCGACCGGATGTACCGGTTCCTGGTGCGGGAGAACTTCTATCCCACACGCGTCGAGTACGAGGCGTACCTGCGCTGGTGTATCGACCGGCTCGACACCCTGCGCTGGGGCACGACCGTCACCGGGGTCACCTGGGATGACGCCGCCGACGCCTTCGCCGTCACGATCGTCTCCGGCGGCACCACCTCGACCGTGGCCGCGCGCCACGTCGTCGTCGGCGTCGGTACCGAACCCTTTGTGCCCGAGTCGTTGTCGTCGGACTCCTCGGCGGTCGTCCACAGTTCCGACTACCTGTACCACCAGGACAAGGCCCATGCCGCGGACACGGTGACCGTCATCGGATCGGGACAGTCGGGCGCCGAGATCGTCATCGACCTACTCGAGGCCAATCTCCGCGGCGGTCCGTCCGTCCGCTGGTGGACCCGCACGCCGTGGTTCGCCCCGCTCGACTTCACCAAGATGTCGCTCGAGATGACCACCCCGGCGTACATGGACTACTTCCAGAGTCTGCCGGAGGAGGCCCGCGATCGGATTCGCCCGCAGCACTGGCAGTTCCACAAGGGCGTCTCCAGCGACACCCTCGAGCGGGTGCACGAGTTGATGTACCAGCGCCAGCTGCGCGAGAAGCTCAATCCGGTCCAGTTGCGCATCTCCACCGAGGTCGACGCCATCGACACCCTCGCCGACGGCAAGCTCAGGGTCCGCGGACGCCACCTCGACACCGGAACCCAGCTCGCTCACACCACCGACATGGTCATCGCCTGCACCGGTTACCAGCCCCGGCCCACGCCGTTCCTGGACCCCATCGATTCACGGCTGCACCGTGACTCGCGCGGCCGGCTCGTCATCGGAGCCGCTCACCAGGTGGAAGCCGAACCCGCACTGGCCAACCGATTGTTCGTCGCGAACGCCGAGGAGCACGCCGTCGGCGTCTCGGCCCCCAACCTCGACATCGGCGCGGTCCGCAACGCCCGAATCCTCAACGCCGTCACGGGCCGCGAGGTGTACCGCCTCCCGAAGGACACCGCGTTCACCGCCTTCGGCGCCGACGACCTCGACGACGTCGTCAGCTAGACGCGAACGCTCGCTGTCGATGCAGATGTCGCGCTTCGTGTCGCGCACCGATACGAAGCGCGACATCTGCGCCGGCCGAGATCACCGAACACAAGACGGCCCGACCCACAGCAGTGGGTCGGGCCGAATCGTGTTGCGTGTCAGCTGGTCGCGGCTGCGAAGCTCGGCTTGAGCAGGTCCAGCACGTACGGCACCGAATTCGGCGTCGGCGCGTTGAGGCCGGTGATCTGCGACTGGGTCATGAAGGTCACGGCACCGTTCTTGACCGCCTTCAGATTCTTGTAACCCGGGAGCTTCTTGAGGGTCTCGGCCTGTTCCGGCGTCGCGGTAGCGACGACCAGCACGTCGGCGTCGAGCATCGGGATGTTCTCGGTGCTCAGCCCGAACCGGGGATTGCGGGTGCGCTGGTACTCGGCGACGAGCTTCGGCGCCATCTGCATCTTCAACTCGGTGAACAGCTTTGCCGCACCGTCGTTCGGGTCGCCGAGGACCGACAGCTGGTCGTTGCCGTACATGAAGGCCAACGCGTAGGTCTTGCCGGCCAGCTTCGGGAACTCCTTGCCGGCGGCGGCGACCTTCGCGTTGGTGTCGTCGATGATCTCGGTCGCCTTGTCGGGCTGGTGCAGCACGGTGCCCATGACGGTGACCATGTCCTGCCAGGGGTCGATCTCCTGGCCGCTGATCGCGTTGACCGTCGGCGCGAGCTTGGAGATCTGCTCGAATTCCGGGCTGTCGGAGGCGAATCCGGGAGCGAAGATCAGGTCCGGGTCGAGTTTGGCGATCGACGTCGCGTCGTCGCCCTTGGTGGGGTCGATGAACGTCGAGTCGGCGAGCTTCTGGCCGTACCAGGGCTGCAGTTCGCCGGTGGCCGACTTCGAGTAGTCGTAGTAACCGACCGGGGTCACACCGAACGAGAGCGCCACGTCGGTCCACTGGTCACCCAGGGTCACGATGCGCTTCGGCGTCTCCGGGATCGTCACCGAGCGCCCGTCGGGCAGATTCAGCTGCACCGAACCACCGGTCGACTCATCGGAACTCGAGCATCCGGCAAGGAGGCCGGCGGACATCAGCGCACCCGCGAGGAGCGCACCCAGACGAAGTCGTGTTTTCACGTCAGTTCTCCAGAACGGTCGAGGTCAGAGCGAGCAGGGCAGCAGGACGAAGCTGGCGATGAGGCAGACGCTGCTGTTCGACAGCTTCCACTTGTCGCCGCTCCACACCCAGGTCATCGCACGGTTCTGGCTGCCCCGGCCGACGACGCTGATTTGCAGGGGGGCGGTCATCTTGGTGCCGCTGACCTGCACCGGACCGACCATCTGGTAGCTGAGTCCGACGTTGCCGTAGGTGGTGATCGCCTGGGCGACGGCGTCGAGCTGACGCAGGGCGCGCTCGCCGCCCTGGAGCTCGGCGGCACGCGCGGCACGGTTGCCGCGCGAGTTCATGACCGTCTTCACCTTGGTGTTGAGCTGGCCGGGCGTGAGCGCGGTCGGGGCCGCGACAGCCTGCTGGGTCGGCGGGGCCGAGGTACCCGGCGCGGGAGCCGGTGCAGGTGCGGGCGCCACGGCGTCGGGGCCGGCACCGACGATGCCGCCGCTCTCCGGCACGTTCTCGGTGGCCGCGGGTGCGGGCGCCACGGCCGGGGCGGGCTCACCGGGCGCGGCGGCCGGCGGCTGGTTGGCGGCCGGACCCACCAGGCCCTGCTGCTGTTGCGGAGTCTGCGCAGAACCGAGGTTCACGACGGTCGGCTGGACCGCGTTCGCCGAGTCGTTGCGGTCGCCGACCATCAGACCGACCACACCGATCGTCACGATGATCGCCGAGATCACCGCCGCAACACCTGCAGATGCCAGCACGGTCGGGATGTTGATCCCACCCGAGCGCTTCTCCGGGCCCGTTTCCGGTTCGTGGGTCTCATCCACGTAGGCCGGGTCCTGGTAGCCGACATCGTTCTGCATGGTGCTCTCCGTGTTTTCTGCTGTGTCGTTCACTTGTGCCGTGGAACGCCTGGATGCGCGTATCCACGTGATGATCGTTCCCCGTGGGGAACGAATTCCTAGGCAAGCCTAAGCTCGCCTCGTCTTCATGCTGACGGTAGGGCCTCGGTGAGGACCTTGTCGAACGTCTCCACGAACTTCTGCGCGTACCCGGGAAGCGCCTGGGCGTCGGTCACGATGCCGAAGGTCGTCGTGTTGCCGAGGATCAAAACGGTCACCGAGAAGGAGTAGCCGGCCAGCGGCGACAGCGGCGTCAGGCTCGCGATGGATTTACCGAGGACCGACCGCACCCGGGAGAAGCCCGGGTTGATCCCGATGTGGATGTCCGGGTGCATGTGGCTCATCGAGGCGTTCACAATCGCCCGCTGCAGGCCCCAGAGCGGCGCCCGCGGCAGGTCGTCGGCCGCGGCGAGGTAGAGCTCCGGCCGACGCTCGGCGATGGTCGTCAGCTCGCTGCGCGCCCGGCCGATCTGCTGCGACAGGTTCGTCTCGTTGCCGGGCAGGTTGAGCAGCGCCACCGAGACCGCGTTGCCGGTGTGCCGGAACTCCGGATCGAGGGTCACCGGCAGGGTCACGCGGAGGACCTCGGCCTGCGGTGCCGCAGGCGGGTCGATGCTGAGCGCGCGTCCGATGGCCCCGAGCACGAACTCGTGCACGCTGGAGTCGTTGGCCTTGGCCGCCTTGCGCAGCGCGCGGGTGGACGTACTGAAGAGTGCGTGTTCACGACGCCCCGACTTCGTCAGACTCGGCCAGGCGCGCTTCTTGCCGCCGCCGGCCGCATGCTGGTCGTTGAACGCCGACTTGGCCTCCCCAAGCTTCTCCGGGTCGATACCGCTGATGTGGAACCGCGGGCTGGTGGCGAAGCGCTCGAATTCGGCGAGGTCCTCGGGTTCACCGTCGGCGAGCAGTGCTGCGAAGGCCGCGCCGGCGATGCCGTCGGAGATGCTGTGGTGTACGCGCAGCAGCACCCACTGACCGACCCCCTCGGCGCCGGCGGAGGGGGTGAAGAGCGTGATGTCCCAGAACGGGCGCGGCCGGGGCAGCGGCGTCTCGAGGAGCTTGGAGACGCGGCGCTGCAGATGCTCACGGTCGGTGAACCCGAGCTCCGAGACGTGTTCGCCGGCATCCCAGTTCTCGTCGGCGAGCACCACCTCGGGCTTGCGCCACCGGCCGTTCTTCACGCCCAGCCGGAAGATCTCGAACAACCGCCCCCGGTCCCGCACCCGGGCACGTACTTCATCGAGGCCGAGAAGCGTTCCGCCGGTGTCGAGTTGGAGGATCATCGACCAGTGCATGGGCCGACTGTCGGTGTCCATGTGCAGATAGGTGTGATCCGGCGGTGCGAGTTCGGTGACACGAGCGTCGGCCGGAGTGGTGACTGGGCTGTTCATGATGACCGCCTGGATGAGGGACGCTCAGGGCGCCTGGTTGAGGGAATGGGAAAAGAACTGGTGGTAACGCTCGGTATCGGGTTTCATGGCCGCCGCGACCAGTTCCCACAACACCTCGTCGGTGCCGCCCCCGACGCGAGCGAGCTTCATGTCGCGCCACCAGCGTCCGATCGGCGTCTCGGTCTCGAGATAACCGATCCCGCCGAAGATGTGCAGGCACTCCGACGCGACCCGTTCACCGAGGTTGGCCGCGGTCGCCTTGAGCGCGGCGGCGGTGCGCAGGTTGATCTTTCCCCCGGCAGCGACGCCGTCGAGCGAGTAGCTCAGCACGTCGACGCGGGCCTGCAGATCCGCGAGCCGCAGACGAAGCGCCTGATGGTCGTAGAGTTTCTTGCCGAACTGCGTGCGTTCCATCATGCGGGCGAGCGTCACGCCGAGCATCACCTCGCACGCGGCCGCGATCTGCGCGGCGACCGAATAGCGTTCGTGCGCAAGCCCCCAGCTGATGACCGCCAGCCCCGTTCCGGGCCGGGCGATCAGCGCCTCCTCGGGGATCCAGGTGTCGATGGTGACCGGCGCGGTGTCGAGCGGTCCGGCGCCCAGCTTCTCGTAGGGCGCACCGACGCGGACCCTGTCGATCGGCACGGCGGCCAGCGCGACGTTGCCACCGGTGTCGGGGCCGTCCTCGACACCGCGACACACGACGAACATGTGGTCGGCGATCGGTGAGAGCGAGACGAACTTCTTGGCGCCGACAACCCGGTAGCCGCCGTCCTCGGCGAAGATTCGCGTCTCCGAGTTCTGCAGATCCGAACCGCCCTGTTCCTCGGACGCACCGATGCACAGGACGGCGTCGGTGGTCATCGCCCGCTGCGCCAGGTCCTTCAGGAAGTCGTTCCGCCCGAAACGGCGGAGGATGGCAATGGCCGAATCGTGCAGGCTGACACCGACACCGATCGCGGCCGAGCCCAGCGAGCCGAGATGACGGCCGAGAGCGAAGTGGTCGTGGAGGTCGGTGAGCTTGCGGTCTTCCCACTTGCGGGCGAAAACCCCGGCCTCACCGAGGTGTTCGAGCAGTGGTCGCGGGAATCGGTGATCGCTCTCGGCCTGGGCCGTCCACGCGGCGACCTTCTCGTCGAACGCCTCGTCGAGCAGTTCTGCGTACGTCTGCACTCCGGTGTCCACGCTCACCTCTCCCCCGACTCGTATCTCGTTCCGGCTCAGGCCGGCGTCCCGGCCTTCGCGCGGACCAGGTCCTCGAGATCGCCGACCGTCTTGGACTCGAAGAGCTCGCGTTCGGAGAGCTTCACACCCAGACGCTCTTCGATCGCGACGACGCCGATGGCGAATGCCACCGAGTCGAGGCCCAGGTCGTCGATGAGCCGCGAGTCGCGGGTGACTTCGCCGAGCGCGAGGTCGAGGTCCTCGGTGAGGATGCCGTGCAGCGCTTCGGTGATGTGGTCGGACATGTGATGACTCCTGGTGGACTAGGTGGTGCTTCGAACGTAACGGCCGGTCAGCGTGGGATGACGTACGGGGCGACGCTGCCCAGCTTCTCGCAGGTCTCCTCGAACTCGCGTTCCGGCGTCGACTGCGCGACGATGCCGGCGCCGGCCCGCAGCCACGCCTTGCCCCCGGACGAGAAGACGGTGCGCAGGGCGAGCGTCGCCTCGAGTTCACCCGACGACGACGCGACGAGGACCGCACCGGAGTACGGCCCGCGCCGCCGGGACTCGAGGCGGTCGATGGCGTCGACGGCCGCGGTCTTGGGAACTCCCGAAGCGGTGATCGACGGGAAGACGACTTCGAGTGCACGCCAGGGTGATTCACCCTCGGCGAGGGTGCCCTTCACCGTCGAGGCGAGGTGCTGGACGCTGCCGCGCTCGCGTACCTCCATGAACGTGCTGACCGCGGTCGTCTCGGCGGCCGAGATCGAGGCGATCTCGTCGTAGCACGCGCGCACCGACATCGCATGTTCGGCGACTTCCTTGGCGTCGCCGAGGAGTTCGGCCCGAGCGGCCGCATCGTGATCGGCTGAGACTCCGAAAGCCCTTGTCCCGGCCAGGGGTTCGGTCACGACGGTGCGGTCGGCGTGCACCGCGACCACGAGTTCGGGGCTGAATCCGGCAGCCGAGAGGTCGCCGAGCGACAGCAGGTAGGAGCGGGCCGGAGTGTTGTCGGCCCGGCCGCGGGCGTAGGTGGCGGGGATGTCGACCGCGAAGGGGACGTCAACTGCGCGGGAGAGGATGACCTTCTGATAGCGACCGGCCGCGATCTCGGAGACGGCGGCGGCGACGCGGCCGCGGTAGTCCTCGGTGTCCACCCGCACGTCGACGGGGCGCGACGTCCCGGGATCGCCTGCGGTGGCCGCGATCTCGAGAAGACGACGAGATCGCTCCGGGTCGGCGGTGCCGGTGTCCACCCCGTCCGCGTCGACGAAGGCCTCGAACTCGGGAACGATCAGATGCGCGAGCACCGTGTCGTCGGGAACGCGTTCGAGGATGCCGTGGTACGGCGCACAGAAGTCGAAACCGACCCACCCGTAGAGACGCCAATCGGCGACCGACAGGGACTCCGTCGCCGCGGCCAGCGCGTCGGCCGGATCGCCCTGCCATGCGGTGGTCGTCCGGCGACCCTGGTCGTCGACGATGACCTCGCGGCGGGTGACGACGACTCGCACGCGGACGCCCGCGGCGAAGGTCCATCGACGGCCGCGCTCGTAGACGACATGGTCGCCGAACTCGCCGGAACCGGCCCAGGCCGCCGAGATCCGGGCGGCCACCGTCTCGGTGAGCGGTGCCGCCGGAGCGATCAGACCGGCCGCCCCGTCGAGGCCGAGTTCCGCAGCATCGATCCTCGATGTCCGCGAGTCGGTCGTCAGCGACATGTCTTGTCCTCCGGTCGTGGGCGGCAGCACCAGTGATCCTAGGGATATTAGGACAGCCTAATCAAACAGACCGTCCGAGTAGGCAGAGTACCGCACGAATCCTCCACCCCGACCGACCGGTAAGGTTACCCTATCCTGCCTGTGTTTGAATGGGTCCCATGCCGACGCCTCAGGACCACGCGACCGACCTGCTCGACGGTTTCACCCCGTACGCCGACGCCCAGGCAGACCGCTACCGCGACGCCGGACTGTTCCGCGGACTCCCACTGTTCGCCGGCTTCGACGCCAGCATCGACCGCGCCCCCGACGCCCCGGCCGTCACCGATGCCTCCATCGACGGGCCGCGGACGCTCACCTACTCCGAACTGCGCGAGGCCTCGCTGCGTCGCGCGGCCGGTTTCGTCGAGGCCGGACTCCGCCCGGGAGAACGCGTCGTCCTCCAGCAGAACAACTCGCTCGAGTTCGTCGTGAATCTGCTCGGTCTGCTCCGCGCGGGCGTCGCACCGGTCATGACCCTGCCCGCGCACCGGATCACCGAGATCGCCCATCTCGCCGCCGGCGCCGGGGCCGTCGCCTATATCGGCGAGGACGGTCGACGCGGCTTCGACTTCCGGGATCTCGCCACCGAGCTGCAGTCCCGCGTCCCGGCCGTCGCGCAGGTGTTCATCTCCGGCGATCCCGGCCCGTTCGCACCGGCACCCGAAGCGGACCCCGCGTCGGTCGATCTCCCCGACCCGCCGAGCGCCGAACTCCCGGCCCTGTTCCTGGTCTCGGGCGGTACCACCGGCCTGCCCAAACTGATCGCGCGCACGCATGACGACTACGACCTCAACGCACGACTGTCGGCCGAGGTCGCGGAGCTGACCGCCGACGACACCTACCTCGTCGCGTTGCCCGCGGCCCACAACTTCCCCCTGTGCTGCCCTGGAATCCTCGGCGTCCTCGGCGTCGGCGGCCACGTCGTCTTCACCGACAACCCCAGTCCCGACAACACCTTCGACCTGATCGAACGGCACCGCGTCACGGTGACCGCGCTGGTCCCAGCCCTCGCACAGCTGTGGTGCGCGGCGACCGAGTGGGAGCCCGCGGACATCAGTTCCCTGCGACTTCTGCAGGTCGGCGGCGCCAAGCTGGCCCACCCGGACGCGGTCGCCCTCGACGAGGCACTGGGCAACGTGGTCCAGCAGGTGTTCGGCATGGCCGAGGGCCTCATCTGCTACACCCGGCCCGATGAGCCGCGGGATCTCGTGCATGAGGTCCAGGGCTCGCCGATGTCGGAGTTCGACGAGGTGCGCGTCGTGGACGAGGAGGGGGCTGACGTCCCCGACGGTGAAGAAGGCGAACTGCTCGTTCGCGGCCCGTACACGATCCGCGGGTACTACCGGGCCGACGCACACAACGAGAAGTCCTTCACCCCCGGCGGTTTCTACCGATCGGGCGACAAGGTGACCCGGCTGCCGTCGGGACACCTCTCGGTGACGGGTCGTATCAAGGACACCATCGTCCGGGCCGGTGAGAACGTGGCCGCCGACGACGTCGAGGAGAACCTGCTCGCACACACGTCGGTGCGGCAGGTCGCGGTGGTCGGGCTGCCCGATGACGCGCTGGGCGAGAAGATCTGCGCCGCGGTCGTGCTCTCCCACGACCATCCGCCGGCCCAGCCGCTCGAGCTGGCCACGCTTCGCACGTTCCTCGCCGACCGCGGCCTCGCGTCGTTCAAGCTGCCGGACGTCGTCCGCGTCGTCCGAACCCTGCCCGTCACCGCCGTCGGCAAGATCGACAAGAAGGTTCTACGAGAGCAGCTGGTGTCCTCAGCGGGATGACCTCCACTCCCGGCGCCCTCGCTATGCTCTGACGCACAGATGGACGGCTCCGACCGTCCGCCGACCTGCGAGGAGATGAGTCGCCGTGGCCTTGACCGTGCGGCGTCTCGCCCAGAACACAGACCTGGGACTCACTCTCGTGGGTGGACACGAGCGCGCGGATCGGGTGATCGAATGGGCGCACGCGATCGAGCTCGCCGACCCCACCCCATGGATCACCGGCTGCGAGCTGGTGATGACCACGGGTCTACCGATCGGCTCCTCGGACGCGCAGCAGTTCGAGTACGTCTCGCGCCTCGCGCAGGCGCGTGCGGCCGCGCTCGCCGTCGACACCGGAACCACCTTCGACGCCGTCCCCGAAGGCATTTGCGCCGCCGGCGACGCACTGGGTCTCCCCATCCTTTCGGTGCCGCCCCCCACCCCGTTCATCGCGATGGCGAAGCCGCGACATGCGGCGTCGACGGCGGCGTCGACCTGTCGAGCACTCGCACAACGCCCCTCGGCGACGACGACATCGGGGTAGGTGGGACTCGTGCTGACGAGCTGGGTGTCCTCACCCTCGATTCACTGGCCGTCGATGAGGTTGACCAAGCGGCGCACCTGTTCGAGGTGCGGGCCGCCGACGGTCGTCTCTACCACTGCGGTCATCGATGTCCTCGCGGTCCGGGTCACCGCCGAACCGTACGCCCGCGAGGTACTACCGGGTCATCGCCGCGATGTACAAATCGTGTTCAGTTGATCGCCGCCATGGACATCGACGCGCGCCTTATACGGGGGCGAGCGTCACAACCCCCGGGTGACGGTCGAGATAGTTCTTGGTGAACGAGCACACCGGTCGGAGCCGCGCGTTACGTTCCCGGGCGAAGTGGATGACCGTCCGGGTGAGACGGGTGGCGAGTCCGTGACCGCTGTATTCGTCGTAGAGCACGGTGTGCAGGACGGTGATGGTGGTCTGACCGTCGACGGTCTCGGTCGAGTAGCCGAGCACGCCGACGAGATCTCCCGCGACCCAGAGTTCGAACCGCTCGCGGTCGGGGTTGTGCACCACCTGCGCGATCTGCTGCAGGATGGATCGCGCCGACTGCGGCGGCCGATGCCGGTTCTGGCGTAACACCTACACCTCCTCACGTGATCACTGTGGCGGGTCACCTGCATGACGCCGCGGCTCGACGTAAGGACCCCTTGTGACCAGGGTCACACCGTACCTTACGGATCCGTAACTGACGAGACCTCCCGGTGATCTTCCCGGGCGCGGCCTCGGGTGTTGACCGCCGTTGTAAGGTGGCAACCGCAACACAACTACACACGCGGGGGCTCTCACGATGACCGAGGGCTGAGATGGCGACGGGCGGTCGCCGACCGCTCGAACCTGTCCGGGTAATGCCGGCGTAGGGAGAACCATCATGGGCACACGTGTATCCACCACACCCACGACTTCAGGTCTGACGACCGGACCGATCGAGGGAAGTTCCAAGCACTACCTCACCGTCGATCACCTCCGCGTACCGCAGCGTCGAATCCACCTCACCAACGGTGAACATCTCGACGTCTATGACACCTCCGGGCCGTACACCGATTCCGATGCGGTCATCGACGTGGAGCGCGGACTGCCGCCGACCCGCGACGAATGGCACCGTCCGGAACCCGTCGACGGAGCGAGCACCCAACTCGCCTGGGCGCAAGCAGGGATCATCACCGACGAGATGCGGTTCATCGCGGCGCGCGAGGGCGTCGACCCCGAGCTGGTTCGCTCCGAGGTGGCCATCGGACGCGCGGTGATCCCGGCGAATCATCGTCACCCCGAGTCGGAGCCGATGATCATCGGCAAGAGATTCGCGGTGAAAATCAATGCGAACATCGGGAATTCAGCGGTGCGCAGCTCGATCGCCGACGAGGTCGAGAAGATGGTGTGGGCCACCCGATGGGGCGCCGACACCATCATGGACCTGTCGACCGGCGCCGACATCCACACCACCCGCGAGTGGATTCTGCGCAACTCCCCCGTGCCGGTCGGCACCGTACCGATCTATCAGGCCCTCGAGAAGGTGAACGGCGATCCTGTCGCCCTCACGTGGGAGATCTACCGCGACACCGTGATCGAGCAGGCCGAGCAGGGTGTCGACTACATGACGGTGCACGCCGGCGTCCTGCTCCGCTACGTGCCGCTGACCGCCCGCCGGGTCACCGGCATCGTCTCGCGGGGCGGATCGATCATGGCCGCCTGGTGCCTGGCGCACCACCAGGAGTCGTTCCTGTACACGCACTTCGACGAGCTGTGCGAGATCTTCCGTCGTTACGACATCACCTTCTCTCTCGGCGACGGACTGCGCCCGGGGTCGATCGCCGACGCCAACGACGAGGCCCAGTTCGCCGAACTGCGCACCCTCGGCGAACTCACCACCATCGCCAAATCCCATGGTGTGCAGGTGATGATCGAGGGACCGGGGCACATCCCGATGCACAAGATCGTCGAGAACGTGCGTCTCGAGGAGGAACTCTGCGAGGAGGCACCGTTCTACACGCTCGGCCCCCTCGCCACCGACATCGCACCCGCCTACGACCACATCACCTCAGCCATCGGTGCGGCGATGATCGCCCAGGCGGGCACCGCCATGCTCTGTTATGTAACACCCAAGGAGCACCTGGGACTGCCCGATCGCGATGATGTGAAGGTCGGCGTGATCACCTACAAGATCGCGGCCCACTCGGCGGACCTCGCCAAAGGCCACCCCCGGGCACAGGAGCGTGATGACGCATTGAGCAAGGCGCGCTTCGAGTTCCGCTGGCTTGACCAGTTCAACCTCGCCCTCGACCCGGACACCGCCCGCGAGTACCACGACGAGACGCTGCCGGCCGAACCCGCGAAGACCGCACACTTCTGCTCGATGTGCGGCCCCAAGTTCTGCTCGATGCGGATCTCCGCCGACGTGCGCGCCTACGCCGAGGAGAACAACCTGGTGACCGCCGAGGACATCGACCGGAAGATCGCCGAGGGGATGGCGGCGAAGTCGGCCGAGTTCGCCGAGGCGGGCAACCGCGTGTACCTGCCGCTCGAGACCGTTCCCGGAGGTACTGCGTGACCGACGTCGAGTTGTTGCCGGTCGCGGCACCGGGAGAGACACCGGTCCGCGTGATGACCATCGCCGGATCGGATTCCGGCGGTGGCGCCGGCATCCAGGCCGACCTGCGTACCTTTGCGCTCCTCGGCCTACACGGTTGTGTCGCGGTCACCGCGGTGACCGTGCAGAACTCCCTGGGCGTCAGCGGTTTCCAGGAGATCGCACCGGAAACGGTGGCCGCCCAGATCGCGACAGTCGCCGACGACATCGGCGTCGGCGCCGCCAAGACCGGCATGCTGGCGTCGGCACCGATCATCGATGCCGTGGTCGCGCAGTGCTCGGCGAGCGGCATCGGTCGCGACGGTTCCTCCCCGCTCGTCGTCGACCCGGTGTGTGCCTCGATGCACGGGAACCAACTACTCGCCGACTCCGCCCTGGATACCCTGCGCGACAACCTCTTCCCGCTGGCCACGGTGGTGACGCCGAACCTCGACGAGGTGCGGCTCATCACCGGGATCGACGTCGTCGACACCGACTCGCAGCGCGATGCGGCGAAGGCGTTGTTCGATCTCGGACCTGCCTGGGCGCTGGTCAAGGGCGGACACCTACGGTCCTGCGACCACTCCCCCGACCTGCTCTACGACGGCGCCGAGTTCATCGAACTCAACCACGAGCGCGTCGACACGACCCACGACCACGGCGCCGGCGACACACTTGCCGCGGCGATCACCTGTGCCCTGGCACATCGCTATTCGGTTCCCGACGCGGTCTCCTTCGCGAAGAAGTGGGTCACCCGCGGCCTGGCCGCCGCCTATCCGTTGGGCGCCGGACACGGCCCGGTGAACCCGCTGTGGCGGGTGGGCGAGTAGGCGACACCTTTCGATACGCCTCGTCGCAAGCTCCTCGGCTACTCAAGGAGCATGGGCGACGAGCCACGAAGGCCTGGTGAGCCGACGTCGCCAGCCCTTCGTGGCTCGCTGCGCTCGCACCTCAGGGAGCAAGGGGGCGCGGCGCTCGCACCTCAGGGAGCAAGGGGGGCGCGGCGCTCGCACCTCAGGGAGCGCGGGGGGCGCGGCGCTCGCACCTCAGGCAGCGGGTGAGTAGGCGCAGATCTACTTCTCCCAGCCGACGTCCTCGATGGGACCGACGTAGAACTGTCCCGCCCCGTAGTTGGCGAGGCCCTCCTTCACCGCGACCATGGACGGACCGTTGAAGAGCGGGAGGTTGGAGAACTGGGCGAAGGCCTCGCGCTCCAACTCGTTCCCGGCCTTGATCTGGGCCATCGGGTCGCCGATCCGCGACATCGCATCGATCTGTGCATCGAGTTCCGGGGAACCGGCACCGGCGGGATTCAGCTGGGAGCCCGTGCACCACACCTGACAGAAGTAGGCCATGCCGAAGGGATCGCTGGAGGAGAAGCCGAGCAGCAGTAGGTCGAATTCTTTGTTGACCACGACCTGCGAGAAGTCGGCCGACGGGCGTTGGCGGACAGTGAGATCGACGCCCACCTTCTTCAGGATCGCCTGGAGCGCGCGGGACAGGTTCTGGGTCGTGGTGTCGTCGCCGATGTTGGGCAGCTCGAGCGACAACCTTCTGCCGTCCTTGCTGCGGATGCCGTCCCCACCCTTCAGCCACCCCGCCCGGTCGAGCAGCTCCTCGGCTTTCGCCGGGTCGTAGGACAGCACCTTCGACAGGTTGTCCTCATAACCAGGCTGGAACGGGTACAGCGACAACGAACCGGGGAGTTCCTCGGTGTAGTTGAGACCGGTGAACCTGATGCGCGACAGCGTCTCCCGGTCGACCGCGGAGAGCACGGCCTCCCGGACGCGCCGGTCGGACAGGATCGGGGTGTCGAGGTTGAGTACGAGCAACGACTGCTGCGGTGCCGCCGCGGTGCGGATGTCGATGCCGTTCATGGTGAGGGCCCGCGCGCGAGCGTCCTTGGCGGCCACCCCGGTCGCGTCGATCTCGCCGTTCTGGAAAGCGTTGAGCGCTGCCTGGGACTCCATCTGCCGGAAGATCCGACTGTCGAGTTTGCCAGGCTTCCCCCACCACTTGGGATTTCGTTCGAAAACGACGGTCCCGTTGTCGGCGTCGTAGGAGGCGATCGTGAACGGCCCCGCACCCCATTCGGGATGCGGCTTCCGGACATAACCCTCGTTGTAGACATCGGGGGCCGCGGCCTTCGGATGGAGGACGACGTTGAACAGGCCGTCGGGCCAGGCGTAGACGCCGTCGAAGCGGACGACGACCTCACGGTCGTCGGCACCGCGGGTGACCGAGGCGATCTGGCTGTACCCGTCGCTGGAACTGACGAGGTAGCGATCGTCGACGCCCCGGCTCGTACGCCAGGTCTCGACGAAGGCGCGGTAGTCGATCGGTGTGCCGTCGTTGAAGAAGGCCTTCGGGTTGACGGTGTAGGTGACCACGGTGTCCCGGCCGACGATCTCGGTCCGTACGTCGGTGAGGTAGTCGGGATTCGGCAGGTACCGCCCGTCTGGCGTGAAGTAGGCGAGCAGCGGGTTGTACCAGCGCCACAGGGCCAGGGTGTAGACGTTGCCGTCGGCGTGGAAGGTGTTCCACTGGGCCGACACCTCCGGCAGCACGGTCGTGAGACTGCCGCCGTCCTTCAGGTTCTCGCGCGGTTGCAGGTTGAGCGAGGCTCCTTCGGTCTTCACCGCACCGGTGTCGGTCGCGGCACCGCAACCGGTGACGCAGGCGATGGCCACGACCACCGCGGCGATGATCACCGACCAGCGCTTCACCGGTCCACCTCCAGGAAATGGCATGCTGCTCGGTGGTCGACCGCTGGGGCGTCGTCCTGATCCGTCGGCCGCAGGAGAGGCACGACCGTCCGGCAACGTGCACGGCGTTCCTCGTCGAGCTGCGCATGCAACGGACAACGGCTGGTGAAACTGCATCCGACGATCTCGTCTGTCGCACTCGGTTGTTCGCCGGTCAGGACGATGCGCTGCCGCCTCCGTTCGACGCGCGGGTCCGGAACGGGTACGGCCGACAAGAGTGCCCGGGTGTAGGGGTGCGCGGGCTCGGCGAAGACCGCCTCGGTGGGCCCGGACTCCACGATCGAACCCAGATACATCACCGCGACGCGGTCGGCGAGATGGCGGACCACGGAGAGATCGTGGGCCACAACCAGATACGCCACGTCACTGTCGGCCTGCAGGCGGCGGATCAGGTTGACAACGTCCGCCTGCACCGAGACGTCGAGCGCTGACAGGGGCTCGTCGAGGACGATCAGGTCGGGGTCGGTGGCGAGAGCTCGCGCGATCGCGAGACGTTGTCGCTGGCCGCCGGAGAAGGCGGCGGGGAAACGGTCTGCGTGAACGGGATCCAGTCCGACGCGCCGCATGAGATCGGTGATCTTCTCCTCGGTCTCCGCTTTCGAGACCCCGAGCGCGCGAAGCGGTTCGGCGATGATGTCGTAAGCGGTGAATCGCGGGTCGAGGGCATCCGACGGGTCCTGGAAGACGATCGACGTCTTCTGTCGCAGCGCGCGGGCCTCGCGTGACCGGACCGCAGCCGGGTCCACCCCACCGATCCGGACGACGCCCTCGGGTTGCGCGAAGTCCATGATCTCCAGCAACGTCGTCGACTTGCCGCTGCCCGACTCCCCGACGAGGGCCATCGACTCGCCGCGCCGGATGTCGAAGCTGATCCGGTTGACCGCCCGCACCGAACCCACCCGGCGCTTGAGGAAGCCGCTCGTCAGCGGGAAGACCTTGGTCATGTCCACCACGTCGAGGACGGTCTCCCGTTCCTGGCGGTCGACGACCGCCGTCGGCGCCGTGGGCACATCGGGCGGCGGGAACACCGGCTCGCCGCCGACCCGACCGTCGACATCGATCTCCCCGACGCGAATACACGCAGCCCGGTGGTCGCCGGTCACCTTCACCAGTTCCGGTTCGCTCCGACGGCAGTCGTCGATCGCGACGGGACACCGTGGTGCGAACTGACAGCGGTCCTGTACGTCGATGAGGACCGGAGGCGTTCCCGGGACGGGGATGAGCGCATCGGCCCGGCGGTCCACCCGCGGCACCGCTCCCAGCAATCCGATCGTGTACGGCATCCGCGGTCCGCCGAACAGCGTGTCGACGTCGGCGGTCTCGACCGCCCGGCCGGCGCACATCACCACGACGTCGTCGGCCTGCCCCGCGACGACGCCGAGATCGTGCGTGATGAGCAGCATCGCGGCGCCGGTCTCGCGCCGGGCGGTGGCGAGTACCTCGAGGATCTGCGCCTGGATGGTCACGTCGAGCGCGGTGGTCGGTTCGTCGGCGATGATCACGGATGGGTCGTTGGCGATCGCCATCGCGATCATCACGCGTTGCCGCATCCCGCCGGACAACTCGTGCGGAAAGGCCTTGGCGCGTCGCTGCGGATCACCGATCCCGACCAGGTCGAGCAGTTCGACCGACCGCGACCAGGCCTGCTTGGCGGTGATGGATTGATGGGCCCGCACCGCCTCGGAGATCTGCGCTCCCACGGTGAACACCGGGGTCAACGACGACAACGGGTCCTGGAAAACCATGGCGATCTCCGAACCCCGGACCGCGGACATCTCCTTGTCCGACAACCCGATCAGTTCTCGATTCCGTAGCGCGACCGATCCGCTGACGCGTGCGGTGTCCGGCAGCAGCCCCAGAACCGCCAGAGCCGACACCGATTTGCCCGACCCGGATTCACCGACGATGGCGGTGGTCCGGCCGGCCCGCAGGTCGAAGTCGAGACCGCGGACGGCCTCCACCGTGCCTGCCTCGCTACCGAAGTCCACTCTCAGATCGCGGACCGTCAGCACCGCATCGGGATTCGTCATCGACGGGCACCTCCACGCGACGTCGGGTCGAAGGCGTCGCGCAGGCCGTCGGCGATGAGCGCCATCGAGACCGTGAGGAGTGCCAGTGCGGCAGCGGGGAACCAGAACAGCCACGGCGACGCGGCCAGCGTCCCGGCACCCGCTTGTAGCAAGGAGCCGAGGGTGACGTCGGGGATCTTCACGCCGAACCCGAGGAACGACAGCCCGGTCTCGGCGAGCACCGTGGCCACGACGCCGAGGGCGAAGTTGATGACCAGTAATGACGCGATGTTGGGCAGGATGTGCCGGAGGATGATCGTCACCGGGGACACGCCCAGATACCTTGCGGCGGCGACGTAGTCGCGCTCGCGGACGGTCAGCGCAAGTGAATGGATCACGCGCGCCAGCATCATCCAGCCGAACGCGATGAGCACGACGATCAGCCACCGCCAGTCACCGCCGGTGCTGTTGGAGACCAGGGCGAGGATGAGGAACGTCGGGACCACGAGGAGCAGATAGACGACGCCCAGGACGACGCGTTGCACCCAACCGCCGAAGTAGGCGGCGAGTCCGCCGAGGAACGCGGCGATCGCGGTCGTCCCGATCGACACGGCCAGGGCGATCGTCAGCGAGCGTTGGAGTCCGTGTACCACCTGCGCATACAGGTCGTTGCCGGCGTCGTTGGTGCCGAACCAGTGGGCGCCTTCGACCCCCTGAGTCGACGGCGGGAAGCCGATCGCCAGGAAATCGGTGTCGGTGTAGGAGTAGGCGGTGAACAGCCCGCCGAAGACGGCGAAGAGCACGAGCAATCCGAAGATGGCCAGGCCGAGCAGCGCAGATCGGTTGCGTGCGTATCGCTTCGCGAAGATCTTGGCCCGGCCGCTGCGTCGCCGGACCAGGGGCGCCGATGCGGTGTCCGACTCGTCGAGGACACCGCCGGTCTCACCCATGATCGGGGCGGCCGCGTCGAGGTGTCCGGACTGCGGCCCGCGCGGTTCCGGCGGGAGCATGGCCATCTCAGCTCACCCGCACTCTCGGGTCGAGGTAGACCACGGCGAGGTCGGCGAGGATCGCGCCGACCGCGGTGGCCAGGGCACCGAAGGCAGCGACGGCGACGACCCCGTGGATGTCGTTGGTGTTGATGGAGGTGACGAAGTACCTGCCCATCCCCTCCCATCCGAAGATGGTCTCGGTGAGGACTGCGCCGGTGAACACCGCGGGGATCGCGAAGGCGATGCCGACGGCCACCGGGATGATGGCCGTGCGCAACGCATGTCGTCGAACCGCCACGCCACGGGTGAGCCCCTTCGCGCGAGCCGTGCGGACGTAGTCGGCGTTGATGGTGTCGAGCACCATCGACCGCTGGAGGAGATGCAGTCCCGCGTACTGGATCACGACCAGGGTGATCGTCGGGAGGATGAGGTGCTGGACACGGTCCAGCAGCACCGGGAAGAAACCTTCGACCCCCACGCTCGACGCCCCGGAGACGTAGACGACGCTGTGGCCGAGCGACTGGTTGAGAGAGATGGCGGCGAGCACGATGCCCAGGCCGACAACGGGAACCGGCAGGTTGATCATCGCGATCGAGATGAACTGCCACGCACGGTCGGCGAGTTTGTACTGACGGAGCGCGGTGTAGACGCCCAGGGCGATACCGAGCAGGGTGGAGATGATGGTGGCGGCGGCGAGCAGCTGCACCGAGGAGACCAGCCGGAAACCGATCTCGCTGTTGACACTCTCACCGACCGGCGTCGACCCCCAATCCCAGTGCAGCACCACGCCGGTCAGCCAGTTCCACCAACGCTCGACCAGCGGGGTCTTGTCGTTGAGGTTGTGGGAGGACAGCGTGGCGTCGACGACGCTTTCCGGCAACGGGGGTCGGCGGACGGCGAAATTGGATCGGGGGTCGAGGAACCAGGTGGCCAGGAGATAGGTCAGATTGGTTGCCAGAAAGACGAGGACAGCCCAGGCCGCGATGCGTTTACAGAGGTATCCGATCACCGCGGCTCCAGGTCGTCGTCAGGTCGGTGTGACGACCGTACCGTGACTCAGGCTGCTCCGCCGAGAGCCTTCGACTTCAGGTGCTCGAACTCTTCGGGCGTGATGGCACCGGAGTCCAGGAGAGCCTTCGCCTCGGTGATCTGCTGGGTCGGAGAGGTTCCCGCGACCGATTTGATGTACTCGTCGGAGGCCTGCTTGGCCTCGGTGTAGGCCTCGCGCTGACGCTCGGCCATGCCCTTGCCCTTGGCCAGGAGGTACACGATGGCGGTGAGGTACGGGAAGATGATCAGGAAGACCACCCAGACGGCCTTCTGCCAGCCCGACGCCTTCTTGTCACGGAACAGGTCGGTGATGATGTGCCACAGGACGATCAGGTACGCCACGAATGCGAAGATGACGATGGTGTACCAGATGAAATCCCAGAATGAGTCCCACATGAAGGTCTCCTCTTTCTAGAAGAAAAGGACCACTTCACAATGGTCCCCTGACGGATAGAAGCATGGCACAGCAATACCCTCGGTACTGCTCTGTCAGGCCAAAGTGGCCGTGAGAACTATCAGCA
The DNA here is from genome assembly GCF_023218005.1 of Gordonia sp. C13. Lineage (NCBI taxonomy): Bacteria > Bacillati > Actinomycetota > Actinomycetes > Mycobacteriales > Gordoniaceae > Gordonia > Gordonia sp. C13. The sequence goes on along the minus strand of NZ_JALPSY010000003.1, from coordinate 72,009 downwards.
CGACGTAGCGGCACACCATTTGCCGCATATGAGAATGTGTCCCATAACCGGTTCCGGCTCGCAACAGAACCGGAAGAACAGAGAGACGCAATGGAATCACATACGGCCGGCCACGAACTCGAATTGGGCTTGGACACCTTCGGTGACATCACCGCCGCCCCCGACGGCACCCCGCTCTCCGACGCGCAGACACTGCGCGATGTGCTCGACCAGGCGATCCTGGCCGACGAGGTCGGCGTCGACTTCCTCGGTGTCGGCGAACATCACCGCGCCGACTACTCGGTGTCCGCACCCGAGGTCGTCCTCGGCGCCGTCGCCGCACGCACGAGTCGGATGCGCTTGGGTTCGGCCGTCACGGTCCTGAGCTCCGACGACCCGATCCGTGTGTTCCAGCGGTTCTCGACCGTCGACGCGCTCTCCTCGGGCCGCGCCGAGGTGATCCTCGGCCGCGGCTCGTTCACCGAGTCGTTCCCCCTCTTCGACTACGACCTCGCCGACTACGAAGAGCTGTTCGCCGACAAGCTCGCACTCTTCGCCGAACTGCGTACCGGCAAGCCGGTCGACTGGTCGGGCTCGACACGCGGCCCGTTGCGCGCTCAGCCCGTGTTCCCGCAGCTCGAGAACCCTCCGTTACCCACGTGGATCGCCGTGGGCGGCAGCCCCGAATCCGTGGTGCGCGCAGCGTCGTACGGACTCCCGCTGATGCTGGCCATCATCGGCGGCGACCCCCTCCGCTTCCGCCCCTACGTCGACCTCTATCACCGCGCTCTCACCGACCTGGAGAAGGACCACCTGCCGGTCGGCGTCCACTGCCCGGGCCACATCGCCGACACCGACGAGCAGGCACGCGAGGAGTTGTGGCCGCACTACCGAGGCTATGTGGCACGGATCGGGCGCGAACGAGGGTGGCCACCGCCCAGCCGCTTCGACTTCGAGCGGTCCACCGGGCCCGACGGCGCGCTGTTCGTCGGATCGCCGGAGACCGTAGCCCGCAAGATCGTCTCGACGGCGAAGGGTCTCGACCTGAGTCGCTTCGACATGAAGTACTCCCACGGCACCCTGGGGCACGCGCAGCTGATGCGCAGCGTCGAGCTCTACGGTACGAAGGTCATCCCGCGGGTGCGGGAGCTCCTCGCCGAGGGGTGAGCGGCCTCAGCGCCGGCTGAGCGTGAGCGCGAAATCCCCGGCGGGGTCGGTCCACACGGTGACCACCCGCAGTCCGGCGGATTCGAGTTCGTCGCGCAGCGCATCGGGCTCGAACTTGGTGCTGATCTCGGTGTGGATCTCGGTACCGGCGGGAAGCCGCCACGCCCGGCCCAGGACCTCGAAGTACGCGTCGATGTCCCGGCGGGCACGGAGCCACATCTCGATGCGGTGTTCGCCCGGGTTCCACCGCGCGATGTGTTCGAAGTCGTCGGCGTACAGGCCGCGGGCGTCGAGCCCGGTCCGCAGCACCTCTATGAGGTTGCGGTTGAAATCGGCTGTCACACCGGCCTTGTCGTCGTAGGCGGCGACGAGTCGGCCGGTGTCCTTGACGAGGTCGGTGCCGAGCAGGAAGAAGTCGCCGGGCGAGAGCGCTTTCGCCAGTCCCTGGTAGAACGCCCGCCGCGCGTCGGGGTCGAAGTTCCCGATGGTGCCGCCGAGGAACACGGCGAGGCGAGGGCCGTCGGCGTCGGGCAGACGTAGATCGGGTTCGGTGAAGTCCGCGACCACCGGGACGACGTCGATGCCCGGGTAGTCGGCGGACAACACATCGGCCGTGATCGTGAGCATCTCGGTGCTGACATCGACCGGCACGTAGGTGAACCGCTCGGCGTCGGGTGTGGCGGCGCTGAAGGCGTCGAGCAACAACCGGGTCTTGGTAGAGGTGCCCGAACCCAGTTCGACCATCACCTGGGCCTGTGTGGCAGCGGCGATCTCGGCCGAACGCGTGCGCAGGATCGCGGTCTCCCGGCGCGTCGGGTAGTACTCGGGCAGCCGGGTGATCTCGTCGAAGAGCTTGCTCCCGCGCTCGTCGTAGAGCCACTTGGTGGGCAGCGTCGGCGGGTCCTGCCACAACCCGGAAAGCGCGTCCGCGGCAAGAGTCATCGGGCGAGCCGCAGTCCCGAGAACACCCACCGCGACGCGGCGGGGAAGAAGTTGCGATAGGTGATCCGCTCGTGGCCGACCGGAGTCACCGCGCTCGCACCGCGCAACACGTGCTGGTCGGACATGAACTTGCCGTTGTATTCGCCCACCGCCCCGTTCGCCGGGACGAATCCCGGGTAGGGCAGATACGCACTGGCCGTCCACTCCCAGACGTCACCGACCATCGCCGAACCGGCTCGGCCCGGATGGCAGCGGTCGGGGTCGAGAAGCTGTCCACGCGCGTCGCCGAGTGTTCCCGCGGCGACCTCCCACTCGAACTCGGTGGGGAGGCGTGCGCCGGCCCAACGTGCGTAGGCGTCGGCCTCGTAGAACGACACGTGGGTCACCGGCTCATCGGGCACGACGGGCCGGCGTCCGGACAGCGTGAAGGTCGTCCACCCGCCGTCCTCTTCGCGCCAGTAACCCGGTGCACGCCAGTCTCTTCCGTTGACCGTGGCCCATCCGTCGGAGAGCCAGAATTCGTGACGTCGGTATCCGTCGTCGGCCATGAACTCCAGCCAGTCGGCGTTGGTGACGAGGCGATCGGACACCGCGAAGTCCTCGAGATAGACACGGTGCCGTGGCCCCTCGTTGTCGTAGGCGAATCCACTTCCGACAGCACCGATCTCGTGGACACCACCGGTGAACTCGCGCCATCGGATCGGCGCGACCTCCCCGGGCGCGTCCGGTTCGCGGTCGACGTAGACCGGCCCGAACGCGTGCGTCGAGAACAGGTGCTTGATGTCCATGAGCAGCAGTTCCTGGTGCTGCTGTTCGTGATTGCAGCCGAGTTCGACGAGGCCGAGCGCGGCGTCGTCGAGTCGGCCGGACTCGAGGGCCGCGACCATCGCCGCGTCGACGTGTTCGCGATACCGCGTCACGTCGCGCACGCCCGGCCGGGTCACGAGACCGCGATCGGGACGCGGGTGTCGTTCTCCCACGGTCTCGTAATAGCTGTTGAACAGGTAGCGGAACGTCTCGTCGTAGACCACGTAGTCCGGGTTCCGGCGGAGGATGAACTCCTCGAAGAACCAGGTGACATGCGCCCGATGCCATTTCGCGGGACTCGCCTCGGTCATCGACTGCGGCGTCTGGTCCTCCGGCGAGAGTCGATCGGCGAGCGCGTCTGTCTGCGACCGCACATCGAGGAAGCGACGGACGGTGTCGGAACCGCCCGCGACCACTCCCGGGCGCTCGGCATCCGGGGCACCCGCATCTGATCGCGAGTCTGGGCGGACAGTGGGTTCGGTGATGCTCACTGGAAAGCCTCCCGTGGCAAACGAAGGAGTGTGCGGCGGCGTCTTCGGCGGATCTCCGCATCCATCGTCACGACGGTTTCCGTCGCTGTCAACGATGGTCAGCCTTGCATCCGACCCCCGGACGATCCGATCGTCAACCGAGGGTTGACGACAGAGTTCCCGTCAACCTACGGTTGACGCATGGCAAAGAACTCCGTTCCCGTCCGTCTCGACGACCTGATCGCTGCGATCCGCAAGGTGCACGACGACCCACTCGACCAACTGTCCGACGCAGTCCTCGCCGCCGCCCACCTCGACGAGGTCGCCGACAGCCTGATCGGCCACTTCGTCGACCAGGCCCGCCGATCCGGCGCGTCGTGGACGGCGATCGGAACCAGCATGGGGGTCAGCAAACAGGCAGCTCAGAAGCGGTTCGTCGACCGGGTGTCGGCCGCAGGCGATGCCGCGGGCGGACCGGCCGACGAGTCGAACCCGTTCTCGCGGTTCACGCCCCGCGCAGCGAACGTCCTGATGGCCGCCAACGCTGCGGCGGCCGCGGATCGGGCCGAATTCGTGACACCCGGGCACGTGGCCGCGGCGATGACGGACGATCCACAGGCCCTGGTCTTCGTGGTGCTGCGGGAGTTCGGGGTCGACGCCGAGGCGTTCGCACAGGCCGTGACACCGCTCGTCCCGGCGTCGCGGGACGTCCCGGAATCAGAGGCGTCGACCGTTGTGCCCTACGACGACGCGGCCAAGGCGGTCCTTGAGGCAACCGTCGGCATCGCCGTCGATCTCGGACACAACTACGTCGGCACCGAACACCTGCTGCTCGGACTGTTCGCCGACAACTCGGTGGCCGAGGCACTCACGGGCCTGGGGCTCGACAAGACCGCGATCCGCGACAAGATCGTCGACACTCTCGCGCAGTTCGCCCCGCCGGCCGAGTAGACCCGAGGGGCCACCCGAGGCCCCCAACCCGCCGGCCGAGTAGGCCCGAGGGGCCACCCGAGGCCCCCAACCCGCCGGCCGAGTAGGCCCGAGGGGCCACCCGAGGGCCGTATCGAGGTCCCCCCTACTCCTGATCGGAGATGTAGTGCACCGCGGCCTCTTCGGCCGAGGCGCCCGCGCCGTCGATGCCCGCGTCGGCAGCGATGACCTCGGATTCGGTGTCGATACCCGAGCCCTCGTCCGGCGCGATCAGCCGACCGGCCCGTCGGTCACCGACCTCGTCGTCCTCGTCGAACTCGTCGCTCCGGTCGGAATCGTGTGCGCGCCAGTCTTTCTTGGCATGCTCGTCGGCGGTGATCTCGTCGAGCGGATCGACCGCACCCACATCGGGCTCCTCCTCGGCCAGTCGCTCGTCGAGGCTCTCGCCCTCGCGTTGCTCCTGGGCGGTCAACCCGTGGACAGCGCCCTTGGGCCGGTAGTCGGGCGGTGAATAACCTTCGTCGAGGACGTCGTCGACTCCGCGGTCGACCAGGGTGTCCTCCGGCTGGAGCTGATCGTCCTCGTCGAGGCTGTATTCGCCGTCGGAGCCTTCGGGGGTGCTGCCGATGTCGTCCTTCATCCTTGCCACGATGCCAGCCTGTCGAGGCCTGTGCCAGGAATCGGCACGGGTTGTCCCAGTTCGGTCAATACGCCGGTGGCCGCCCGCGAAATCGACCAGAATGACGAAGATGATCGAGGAATTGCAGGTCGAGGCCGAAGCTCTCCTCTCCGCGGGCGAATACGAGCATGCGCTCGCCGCATTCTCCGTCCTCCGCGAGGTCAGGGCACGACGCGAGGGACCATACTCGACGAAGTATCTGTCCAATCTGCACGACTGCGTCCGGTGCATGTCTCACCTGCAGTTGTGGACCGACGCCAACTACCTCTGCAGCGAGCTGCACGGCAAGTACGTGCGCACCCACGGTCGCGGGGAGGCCGACACCGTCGACGTCGCCAAGCACTGGGCCTGGGCGCTCGTGAACCTGCACGACTATCCGCCGGCCGTCCGCCTCTACCTGATGACCGCCGACGCCTGCTGGGACATCGATCCCGGTCAGGCACAGCGCCTTCTCGGTGCCGCGGTGATCCACCGGCACGACACCGATCCCCTGGAGATCCTCACCCCTGGTGAGATCGACGGAGTGGGCCTGCACCATGCCGACGAGGAACGCACCGTGATCGCGCGCCTGGTGGCCCAGCTCGCCGACAACGACACCGCATCGCAGAATTCGGCCACCATCGACGGCCTGGCGTTCGCCTGACAACCCCGCCCGACCGAGCCCTCGCCGCTCCGACGGGAATCGCCACCTCCACGCCGGCTGCGTCGGCGGAACCGGCGCCGCCGTGCGGAGGTGGCGACCCTGCTCGTCTCGAGCTTCGCCTACCGCCGAGCCTCAGACCACGTCGGTTCGACGCCGCCGTCGCATGATGTAGCTGTCCGCGGCCACACGTCCCGCCGAGGTGAAGCCGACCGCCAGGAGACCGGCGATCAGTGCCAGCGGCCATTCGTATCCGCTGTCGGCGTTCCAGAATCCCGCATCCCAGTGCACGAACACGATCGCGCCGATCATGTCCGCGATCAGCAACGTGGCCACGATGGGCAGCAACAGGCCCAGGATCAGCAGGATGCCGCCGACCAGTTCCACCCAGGTCGCGTAGTACGCGGCGAGATCGGGGTACGGCACGTCCATGCCGGCCGGACCGAAGGCCACCTTCGTGGCGTCCATCCCCTGCGTCACCAGCTTCTGCCAGCCGTGGGCGATGAAGATGATGCCGAGTATCAGTCGCGCGAGAAACTGCGCGACACTGCCGAATCCGCTCATAACCCTGCTCCTCGCATCGTCGGGCGGGCCCGGATCCCCGCCGCCAGGTACTCTCACAGTGTCCGCGACGACATCACCTCGTCGCGGGTGTTACGCCGAAATCGAGTCATCAAACGCAACCGCGTCGTGACCCAAAACGCACCGTACCGGCAACCCGGGGGCCACGGCACCCGACCGCCGGCGAACATGCCATACGGCAGAACGGAGTAGGAGTCGAGAGTGCCGGGAAAGTCTGGCCTGGGGTCGCGAGGGAACACCGGGCAGCCCGTCCTGGGCGCGCCGTCGGACGTCCTCGATCCGTACCTGCCGGACAACGGCAATCTCGGCTTCCGGATCTCCCGCTACGACCTCGAACTCGAGTACAAGGTCGCGAGCAATCGCCTCGACGGCACCGCTGTCCTGACCGCGACGTCGTTGCGGGAACTCAAGCGCTTCACCCTCGATCTCGCGGGCTCGATGTCCGTGCAGCGGGTCTCGGTCAACGCCAAGCGTGCCCGCTACAGCCATCGCCGCAACAAACTCACCATCACGCCGGACACCCCGGTGCCGCCGGGCGGCGCGATGACGATCACCGTCCGCTATCACGGCAGCCCCCGTCCCATCCGAGGCCCATGGGGTGAGGTGGGCTGGGAAGAACTGACCGACGGCTCACTGTGCGCCAACCAGCCCAACGGGGCGGCGTCGTGGTTCCCGTGCGACGACCATCCGAGTGCCAAAGCGCCGTACCGGATCTCGATCACCACCGACAGCCCCTACCACGCGCTCGCCAACGGCGTGCTGGAGTCCAAGAGGGCCCGCGCCGCGCAAACCACCTGGGTCTATGAGCAGGTGGAGCCGATGCCCACCTACCTGGCGTCGATCCAGATCGGTCAGTACAAGCAGATCTCGTTGGCCGACAAGCCCTTTCCGGTGACGGGGCTCATCCCGTCCCGCCTCGAAGAGAACTTCGGGATCGATTTCGGCCCGCAGATGGACATGATCTCGGCGTTCATCGAGATGTTCGGGCCCTATCCTTTCCCGCAGTACACCGTCGTCGTCACCGACGACGAACTCGAAATCCCCATCGAGGCACAGAGTTTCTCGACCTTCGGCGCCAATCACTGCGACGGCAGCCGCGACGCCGACCGCCTCATCGCCCACGAGTTGGCCCATCAGTGGTTCGGCAACTCGGTGACCGCCTCACGCTGGCGCGACATCTGGCTGCACGAGGGATTCGCCTGCTACGCCGAGTGGTTGTGGAGCCAGCGGTCCGGCGGCCGAAGCGCCGACGAGTGGGCCCGCCACTACTACGAGAAGCTCGACGCCGAGCCGGTGAAGGTGCCCCTCGCCGATCCCACCCCGCGCAAGATGTTCGACGACTGGGTCTACAAGCGCGGCGCACTGACGCTGCACGCCCTGCGCCTGCGGATCGGTGACGGTGACTTCTTCGCACTGCTGCGACGGTGGACCGAGAAGTACCGCTACGGGTCGGTGACCACCGAGGACTTCATGTCGCTCGCCGCCAACCACTCGTCGAAGCCGCTCAAGGACCTGTGGGACGCCTGGCTGTTCACCCCCGAGCTGCCGCCGTTCCCCACCCCGTCCTGAGGCATCCCGTGACGACGGACAGGCCGGCACCGACGCCGGACACCCCTTCCGGTGCGGCCGGGGGAACCGACACCGACGCGCGGTCCCTGGGACGCGTCACGATCGCGACGCTCATCGCCGCCGCATCGGGCTATCTGGTGCTGCTGCTGGCCGCACGACATCTCGGCGCGATCGGATACGGCGTCTTCGCGGTGTTCTGGGCGGCCTACGGCCTCGTCACCGGTGCACAGAACGGTCAGCTGCAGGAGACGACGCGTGCCGTGCGCGCGGCCTCCGACGGCACCGTCCGGTCGCGACCGATACTCGTGAACGTCGGGATCGGGGTTGGTCTGGCCACTCTCGTGGCCGCGACCTCGCCGCTGTGGAGCGGTGAGGTCTTCACCGACGAGCGTTGGCTGTCGGTGGCCCTGCTGTCGGCCGGGGTGGCGAGCTTCGCGGTGTATGCGCACCTGTGCGGCGCGCTGTCCGGGATGCTGAGCTGGTCGTCGTTCGCGGTGTTGCTGTCGGTCGACGCGCTGATCCGTCTGGCCGGTGCCGTCATCGCGGTGGCCGCCGGCTGGGGCACCACGGCCTTCCTGGTCATCACCGTCATCGGTTCCGTGTCGTGGTGTCTGCTGCTGCTCGGTTCGTCGGCGGCCCGGCGTGCGGTCGGGGTCGGTGGCGACGTGCCACCGCGCCGTCTCACTGCCAACACCCTGACCGCGATGGCCGCGGCCGCGGCGAGTGCCGTCCTCGTGATGGGCTTCCCGGTGCTCATCAATCTGACCGCCAACCTGCGCGGCACCCCCGACGCCGATGAGGCGCGGGTCATCGGCGCACTGATCTTGGCGGTGACACTCACCCGCGCGCCGCTGCTGGTGCCGCTCAACAGCTTCCAGGGCGTGCTGATCTCACGGTTCGTCGACCGACGGGACCGTCGGACCGCCGCGCTGATAGCTCCGCTGGGCATCGTCGGCGTGATCGGCGGGGTCGGGATCGTGGCCGCGTGGGCCGTCGGGCCGTGGCTGTTGCGATCGATCTTCGGCGCCGACTTCGACCTCGACGGCTACGTCGTTGCCCTCCTCACCGCCGGTGCCACGTGCCTGGCCCTGCTGACCGTCACCGGCGCCGCCGCGATCGCCGCGGGCGCCCACCGTTGGTACGCGGCCGGATGGTGGGTCGCCACGCTCGTCGCCGTCGGCATGCTGCTGATCCCGGCCGACGTCGAGGTCCGCACCTGCGTCGCCCTCGTCGTCGGTCCTCTCGTCGGCCTCGGCGTGCACGTGGTCGGGGTGCTGCGGCGACCGGCGGCCTGAGAGCTACGCAAGCGACGCGCCACCCCGCCCTCCGAGACCCGAGGAGCCACCCTCGTCCTCCGAAATCCGAGGAGCCACCCCTCGCTGTCTGAGGTGCGAGGAGCGCAAGCGACGAGCCTCGAAGACCTGGTGAGACGGCGTCGGGAGCCCTTCGAGGCTCGCTGCGCTCGCACCTCAGGGAGCAGTGGGCCGCTGCGCTCGCACCTCAGGGAGCCACGGGGCACAAGCTCTATCCGCGGCTGAACCGGCCGACCTGCGCACCCACCCGCGCCTGCAAATGATTCAACCGCGACGTCGCATGCAGCCGGGCCGCCCGCGCCGCCTTGGGCCAGCCGCGTTCGGCGCACCGCTGCGCCTCCTCCGCGAAGAAACGGTTCTCCTCGTCGAAGCGCCGTCCGTCGACGGCCTGCACCGAGCTCACCGATGCGCTGTGGCGGCGGTAGGAGAAGACGACCTCGGGGTCGTAGACGAGTGAGCCGTCAGCGGCGGCGAGGTCGATGAGGAGCGCGAGGTCGAGGACGATCTCCAGCCCCGGCCGGAAACCCACTTCGCGTACCGGGGCGGTCCGCCACAGCAACGACGGGAAGTAGGTCCAGTTGCCGTGATAGAGGCTGGTGGCAAGGCGTTCGCCGGACAGCACGGTCGCGCGGGAGGGGGCCAGCACGTTCTTCATGCGGTCCCCCAGGGGGCGCACCGTCCGGCCGTTCTCGTCGATGACGTCGACGCCGGGCGCGATGACCGAGGCCTCCGGGTGGTGCTCGGTCAGGGTGCGGACCGTAGCCAGGTAGTCGGCGTGCATCACGTCGTCGCAACCCATGACGACGAACCAGTCGGCGGTCACGAGGTCGACGCACCTGCGGAAGTTGCCGTTGACGCCGAGGTTGGTCTTGTTGCGCACGTAGCGGACGCGCGCGTCGTTCAGCGAGGTGAGCCATTCGCGGGGTGTGGGGTCGGGATAGCAGTCGTCGACCACCACGAGCCGCAGATCCGGGTCACTCTGGTCGAGGACACTGGTCACCGCCTCGCGGAACTGCGCGACGTCGCCGTAGAAGGGCATCATCACGTCGATCGGCACCCGACAAGACTAGCCGGGCGTGCCGGGCGCTGAGCGCCGCGACCGGCCGGGATAGGGTTGTTCACCATGGCCGAACCCATCACCAATGCCGACGTGTGGCTGGTGGTACCCGTCTTCAACGAGGGTCAGGTGATCCGGGAGGTCGCGGCCAAGGCACGCGAGACCTTCCCCAACATCGTCTGTGTCGACGACGGTTCGTCGGACAACTCTGCCGAGGAGATCAAGGCGGCCGGGGTCCACCTGGTGCGTCATCCGGTGAACCTCGGGCAGGGCGCCGCGATCCAGACCGGCGTCGAATACGCGCGCAAGCAGCCCGGCGCACGCTTCTTCGTCACCTTCGACGCCGACGGCCAGCATCAGGTCGACGACGTGTCGGCGATGGTCGCCCGCCTGCGCACCGAACCGGTCGACATCATCGTCGGCACCCGCTTCGCCGAGGGACGCAGCGAGTCGGTCCCGCTGCTGCGTCGGATGGCGTTGCGCACCATCGTCTTCCTGAGCCCGCGCACTCGACGGCTCGGATTGTCCGACGCGCACAACGGACTTCGCGTCTTCAACAAGAAGGTCGCCGACGACCTGGACCTCCTGATGAGCGGCATGAGCCATGCGTCGGAGTTCATCGCGCTCATCGACCACCACAACTGGCGGGTCGCCGAGCAACCGGTGACGATCCTCTACACCGAATACTCGCGCGCGAAGGGACAGTCGCTGATCAACGGGGTCAACATCGTCGCCGACGGCCTGTTCCACACCCGGATGAGGAAGTGAGGACTCCATGATCTGGTTCCAGATCCTCGCGATCATCGGACTGCTCGCGCTCGTCGGGTTCTTCGTCGTCAACCGTGGCACGGCTCGCTCGTCGGCCGGGGTGAAGATCCTGTTCGTCGCGTTCGTGGGCTTCGGCCTCTACGCGATGCTGCGTCAGGACGACGTCACCTGGGTGGCCAACAAGATCGGCATCCAGCGCGGCCTCGACCTCGTGCTGTTCCTGTTGGTCATCGCGTTCGCGTTCACCACGGTCTCGACGTACCTCCGGTTCCGCGACCTCGAGGTGAAGTACGCCCGCCTCGCCCGCGCCATCGCGTTGCAGAACGCCGAGAAGCCGGAGAACCGCCCCCCTGCTGCCTGAGGTGCGAGGAGCGCAAGCGACGCTACCCCCCTGCTGCCTGAGACGTGAGGAGCGCAAGCGACGCTACCCACTGCTGCCTGAGGTGTGAGGAGCGCAAGCGACGCTACCCCCTGCTGCCTGAGGTGTGAGGAGCGCAAGCGACGCTACCCCCCTGCTGCCTGAGGTGTGAGGAGCGCAAGCGACGCTACCCCCCTGCTGCCTGAGGCGTGAGGAGCGCAAGCGACGAGCCACGAAGGCCTGGTGAGGCGGCATCGGCAGCCTTTTGCTGCGCTCGCACCTCAGAAAGCGGGGATCACTCCGCGGCGAGCCCCTGCAGGAACGACATCACGTCGTCGTAGTCCGGCAGCAGCCCGGACTCGCGCGCCTCGGTGAGACCGGGTGCGGCGGTGTCCTTCTCGGACAGTTCGTATTCCAGCGGCGATCCGTCGCGGGCCTGCGTCGGCCATTCGATGCCGAGCTCGGGGTCGAGCGGGTTGATGCCGTGCTCACCCGACGGGTTGTAACCGGTGGAGCAGAGGTAGGTGACGGTCGAGTTGTCGGCCAGGGCGCAGAAGGCGTGGCCGAGCCCCTCCGACAGGTAGACCGCACGTCGGTCGACATCGTCGAGCAGGACGGTGTCGTAGGTGCCGAAGGTCGGGGAACCGACGCGGATGTCGACGATGACGTCGAGGATCGCCCCCGACGCGCACGTGACGTACTTCGCCTGTCCCGGAGGCACATCGGCGAAGTGCACACCGCGCAGCACACCCGCCGCGGACACCGACAAGTTGACTTGGGCGAGGTCGAAGCGATGCCCGATGACCTCGGCGAGCAGGTCACCTTTGAACGCCTCGGCGAACAGGCCGCGTGCGTCGCCGTGCTGGACCGGGGTGAGTTCCCACGCGCCGTCGATCGTGAGCGGTCGCACCTTCATGGATGAGCCTTTCGCATCGGATGTGTACTCAAAACCCCTTGCCTCGCTGAAGGAGTTCGAGCAGGTAGTCGCCGTAGCCGGACTTGCGCAGCTTCTCCGCGCGGGATCGGAGCCCGTCGTCGTCGAGAAAGCCCCGCCGCCAGGCGATCTCCTCGGGGCACGCGATCTTCAGACCTTGCCGCTGTTCGACGGTGCGCACGAAGTTGCCGGCGTCGAGGAGGCTGTCGAAGGTACCGGTGTCGAGCCAGGCGGTGCCCCGAGGAAGAACCGTCACCGACAGTTTGCCGCGTTCGAGGTAGTGGGCGTTGATGTCGGTGATCTCGTATTCGCCACGGGCGCTGGGCTTCAACCCGCGGGCGATCTCGACCACGTCATTGTCGTAGAAGTACAGTCCGGGCACCGCGAAGTTCGACTTCGGTTGCGCCGGCTTTTCTTCCAGCGAGATCGCGGTCTCGCTCGCGTCGAAGTCGACCACACCGTAGGCCTCCGGATTCGACACCCAGTACGCGAACACCGCACCACCGTCGACGTTCTCGAAGCCCTGCAGCTGGCTGCCGAGGCCGGGTCCGTAGAAGATGTTGTCGCCCAGGACGAGTGCGACCGATTCGTCGCCGATGTGGTCGGCGCCGAGGGTGAAGGCCTGGGCGAGGCCGTCGGGTGAGGGCTGGGTCTTGTAGGTGAGGTTGATGCCGAACTGGTCACCGTTGCCGAGCAATCCCTGGAAGGCCGGGGCGTCGTGCGGGGTGGTGATGATGAGGATGTCGCGGATGCCGGCGAGCATCAGCGTGGAGAGCGGGTAGTAGATCATCGGCTTGTCGTAGACCGGGACGAGCTGCTTGCTCACACCCTGCGTGATCGGGTGCAGGCGCGTGCCCGTGCCACCGGCCAGAATGATCCCTCGCATGCGCCTCAGCCTAGTGCCCGACGATCCAGCTCACCGAGTCCACACCAGCCGCCTCGGTAGAGTGACGTCCACGAATGCCTCAGGCGGAAGGAACGACGTGCGTGTTCTCGTGACCGGTGGTGCCGGTTTCATCGGCGCCAACTTCGTGCTGCGCACCCTGGCCACCCGCCCTGACGTGACGATCCGGGTGCTGGACAAACTCACCTACGCCGCAAACCCCGAGACCCTGGCTCCGGTCGCGGACCGTGTCGAGCTGATCGAAGGCGACATCGCCGACGCCGCGCTCGTCCACAAGCTGGTCGGCGAGAGCGATCAGGTGGTGCATTTCGCCGCCGAATCCCACAACGACAACTCGCTGGCGGACCCGTCGGCGTTCGTGCAGACCAACCTGGTGGGCACCTACACGCTGCTCGAGGCCGTGCGCGCTCATCAGGTGCGCTACCACCACATCAGCACCGACGAGGTCTACGGCGACCTCGACCTCGACGACCCCGCCCGCTTCACCGAGCACACCGCCTACAACCCGTCGAGCCCCTACTCCTCGACCAAAGCCGGCTCCGACCTGCTCGTCCGCGCCTGGGTGCGGTCCTTCGGCGTCGCCGCGACGATCTCGAACTGCTCGAACAACTACGGCCCGTACCAGCACATCGAGAAGTTCATCCCCCGCCAGATCACCAACGTCCTCTCCGGAGTACGCCCCAAGCTCTACGGCGACGGCCGCAACGTGCGCGACTGGATCCACGTCGACGACCACAACGACGCGGTGTGGACCATCATCGACAAAGGCCAGATCGGCGAAACCTATCTGATCGGCGCCGACGGCGAGGTCGACAACCGCACCGTCGTCGAAACCATCCTCGAACTCCAAGGTCAGCCCAAAGACGCGTTCGACTTCGTCACCGACCGACCCGGCCACGACCGCCGCTACGCCATCGACTCCACGCGCCTGCGCACCGAACTCGGCTGGACCCCGCAGTACGTCGACTTCCGCGCCGGCCTGGCCGCGACCATCGCCTGGTACCGGGACAACGCCGCCTGGTGGCAGCCCGCCAAAGACGCCGTCGAACAGAAGTACGCCGTCACCGAGAAAGTGGTCAGGTAGCGGGTTCGCCGACCTGGGCACCCAGCTCCGCACGCACCTTCTGGACACTCCCGGCGAAATCCGAGTCCGGGTCGTCGGCGATCCATCGGGCAAAGCTGATCTTGAACACCGCGACACCCGCCTCTGCAGAAACGGTCGCGGTGAGTTCGGGGACGCCGCGCGCGCGTAGAGCGTCCGCGATGGCGGCGGCCAGGCGATTCAGTTTCAACAGCTCCCGCTCGAGAAGACCGGGGTTCGCCGAGATCACCGCGTCTCGGCGACGTGCATGGACGCGGTCGAACAAGACGCCGGCGTCGCCGATCGCGGCACAGACGGCGTCGAGTGGCGCGACGTCGACCGGTGCGGCCTCGATCGCGGCGATCACCTGGGTCTGAAGCGCGGTCGGACCTCGAGACAGGAGGCCTCACCATGCGTGTTTTCGTCACCGGCGCATCCGGTTGGATCGGATCAGCGGTTGTCCCCGAATTGCTCGACGCCGGTCACGAGGTGGTCGCCCTCGCCCGTTCGCGTGAAGCCGCCGCGGCCCTCCACGACAAGGGTGTCGAGGTGCACCGCGGCGACCTCGACGATCTGGAGAGTCTGCGAAAGGGAGCCGACGCCGCCCACGGCGTCGTCCACCTCGCTTTCAAGCACGACTTCTCCGACTACGCCGGCGCCGGTCGCACCGAGCGGTCGGTCCTGGAGACGCTGTGCGAGACGATGGCCGGTTCCGACCGTCCCCTGCTGTTCGCCTCGGGTGTCGCCGGCATCCGACCGGGACATGTCGTGACGGAAAACGACTCCCACTCGATGCGTGGTCCCGATGCGCCCCGCGGCGGTGGCGAAGAACTCGCCTTCGGTTACACCGAGAAAGGTGTTCGCCCCGTTGCCCTGCGGTTCTCCACCACCGTGCACGGAGTCGGGGACCACGGATTCATCTCTACGATCATCGATGCGGCTCGGGAGACCGGGGTGTCCGGGTACGTGGGCGACGGCTCCAACAGATGGCCTGCTGTGCATGTTCGGGACGCCGCGCGGATGACCCGGCTGGCACTCGAGAAGGCGCCACCCGGATCGGTGATGCACGCTGTCGGCGAGGAAGGGATCGCCACCCGTGAGATCGCCGAGGTGATCGGTCACGAGCTCGATATCCCGAGCCGCTCGGTCGACCCAGATGAGGCACTGTCGCACTTCGGCTGGGTGGGTTCGTTCTTCGCTCTCGACACACCGGCCTCGAGCTCCCTCACCCAGCAGTCACTCAACTGGACGCCCGTCGAGCCCGGCCTGATCGAGGATCTGCGCGCCGGGCACTACTTCCGCCGATAGTCAGTCGGACCTCCCAACCAGCACAGGACCCCATGGCTACCGATCTCCTGCTGCCAAGCGGGGCACGTTTGGCGTTCTCCCAGGTCCGGCGCCTACGGTGGTCACATGCGCGTACTCGTCAGCGGCGGCGCGGGCTACATCGGCTCGCACACCGTGATCCAGCTGGTCTCCGCCGGTCATGACGTCGTCATCGTCGACGACTTCAGCAACGCCAAGCCCACCGTGGTCGGTCGACTCGAGGCTTTGAGCGGCCGTTCCATCCCGGTGCACGCCTTCGACCTCGCCGACGTCGACAAGACCGAGCACTTCTTCGCCCACGAGGACGTCGATGCGGTCATCCACTTCGCCGGGTACAAGGCGGTCGGCGAATCGGTGGCCAAGCCGCTGGACTACTACCAGAACAACCTCGGCACGACGTTCTCGCTGCTGCGGGCGATGGAACGCCACGACGTGCACACCCTGGTGTTCTCGTCGTCGGCGACCGTCTACGGAGCCGACCCCGAGCTACCGATGACCGAGGACCTCCCGACGTCGGCCACCAACCCGTACGGTTGGACGAAGGTGATGATCGAGCAGGTGCTGCGCGACGTCGCGGCCAGTTCCGACGCCTGGCGGATCGCCGCACTGCGTTACTTCAACCCGGTGGGCGCGCACCCGAGCGGTCAGATCGGTGAGGACCCGTCGGGTATCCCGAACAACCTCATGCCGTTCGTCGCGCAGGTCGCAGTGGGCCGGCGCGCGAAGCTGTCGGTTTTCGGCGACGACTACGACACCCCCGACGGCACCGGCGTCCGCGACTACATCCACGTCGACGACCTCGCCGCCGGGCACGTTGCCGCACTCGACCGCATCAGCACCGGCGACACCGGCATGTCGACGTGGAACCTCGGCACCGGGCAGGGTGTCTCGGTCCTCGAGGTCGTCCACGCCTTTGAGAAGGCCAGCGGCAAGCCGATTCCCTATGAGATCGCACCCCGTCGGCCCGGCGACATCGCCGCGTCGTACGCCGACCCCACTCGCGCGAACGCAGACCTGAACTGGCACGCCACCAAGACGATTGACGACATGTGCGTCGACACGTGGCGCTGGCAGTCGGAGAACCCGACCGGTTACCCCGACGCCTGAACCGTCATCGAGTGGCGTACGGATCGTCGGGATCGACGATCTCGTCGCTGGCCCAACCGATGTAGCGTCGGGCTGACGATTCGACGACCTCACGCGCGTTCTCGTCGACGACGACGCCGAAAGCGTCGTACAACCGGTCGAAGGACAGTGCCGTGACCCGGCCGACGATCTGACGAACGAGCCTCGGCGACAACGGGATCATGTTCGGGTAGCTCCGCATGAACGTCACCATGCCCGGTTGCGCGACACCTTTGATGGTGTCGCCGGTCAGCAGCGCTCCCCGACCGTCCGCGGCGTGCGGCAGGTGCAGCACTGCGCTGCCCGGAAAGTGCCCGCCGCACTGGACGAGTCGAACATCGCCGAGGACCTCTGCCTCACCCGACCAGAACTTCGCGACCGGGTCGGGTCGGGTCAGCCATCGGCGATCGACGTCGTTGTAGAAGACCGGCACCCCGCCGAAATGGTGGCTGATGGACACACTGGCGCCGTAGAGGTGCGGGTGACTGGCTGCGATTGCGTTGACACCGCCGTGTAGGTCCAACCAGTCCATGAGGGCCGGGCCGATGAAACCTGATGGCTCCCAGAGGATGTTGCCCTCCGGGGTGGTCACCAGGAATCCCTGCTGACCGATACCGACCGACGGTCTCAGCGACAACCGGACGAGGCCGGGCTCAACCTCCGTGACGTCAAGAGCGTTGTCGGCGTTCTCGTCGAGCCGGGTCCACTGCTGCCCGCTCGTAGGCAACCATTGGCGGTCGTCGTCACAGATCGGACAGACCTCGGGAAGGTCCGCGTCGGGGGCGAACTCGTTTGCGCAGAAAACACACATCCACGACTGCATACTTCGACGCTAACCCCCGTCCCCGTCATCGGGCGCGAGTTTTGGCCGGATATGGCCCGTCGGATCGAGGCGAACCCGCACTCTACCAGTACCTACCGACAGAATTCCTCGGCGAAATCTTCGCCGACAATCGTTGCAGTGCTCGGGTTTCGGGCGTACTATCGAACATACATTCGCACTATCGGTTCAGGGGGTGGCCGCCATGTCCGACACATCGCTGGGCAATCCGGACGCCGCTGAACCGTCCGGCGCCGTCGCTGTTATCGACCGGATCCACTCCCTCATCGACGAGCTGCAGACGATGAACCTCACCGGATGCTCGCACGACGAACTCGTCGATGTCGCTGCTGAGACCGAACGGGCAATCGCCCGAATGACTTTCGCCGGCGACCGACAGATCGTCGAGATCGCCGACCGCGATCTGCCCCACAAGACCGGGCATCGCAGTATCACCGCGTTCATGACCCACCGCCTACGCGTGGCCGACCCCATGCGCCGCACCAAACAACGCCACGCAACCGCCACCCACCTCAGCCCCACCGGCGAACCACTCGAACCCGAACACCCCGCTCTGGCAGAAGCATTGGCAGACGGCCACGTCAGCACCTCCCACGTCCGGGCAGTACTCGACGTCCTCGACCAGATCCCCCACGCCATCGACCACGACATCAAAGTCGCCGCAGAACGGCAAATGGCCGAGATCGCCGTCGACCACACCCCCGCCGACATCACCGCCCTCGGCTCGCGCCTACTGGCTCACCTCGACCCCGACGGCACACTCGCCGACGACACCGATCGCAAACGCCGCCGCAACCTGTGCGTCAATCGCCAGCGCGCCGACGGCACCGCCAAGATGACCGCCAATCTGACTCCGGAGCTTCTCGCCCGGGTCACGATGCTGCTCGCCGTGTGGGCCAAACCCGGCATGAACAACCCCGACGACCCCGACTCCCCACACGGATCGATCGAAGACGCCGACCCCGAAGCGGTGGCTGCTGCGGCCGAACGCGATGACCGCACCCCCGCCCAGCTCAATCACGACGCGTTCAACGCACTGCTCAAAGCTGTCGTCGAAGACGGCCTCCTGGGTAAGAGTCACCGCGGGTTACCGACCCAGCTGATCATCAAAGCCGACCTCAACGACTTGGTCCGCGAAGCCGGGTTCGCCACCACCGCCACCGGCACCCTCATTCCCATCCCCGAGCTCATCGACATGGCCGCCGACGCTCAGCCCTGGTTGGCGGTGTTCAAAGACGCCACCGCAGTCCCGCTGTACTTCGGACGCGGCAAACGCCTCGCGACCCGCGAACAACGATTGGTGTCCTTCGCCCGACCCGACGGCCAAAACTGCTCCACCCCCGGCTGCGACCTCGCCGCCGCACACCTGGAAATGCATCACGCCCAACTCGATTGGGCAGCAGGTGGACTCACCGACATCACCGACCTCGCCCCCGCCTGCCCGAAACACAACCGCATGGTCGGGAACCAGGCAGGCCAGTACACCACCCGCATGGTGCGTGAAGGACCCGACGAAGGCCGCTGCGCCTGGCGGCTCAACGCCGAACCCGGCGCACCACCCAACCCCGAACACATCAACCGGCGACCCGACATACCCCGCCGATTCACCGAACACCTCCAACAAGTGCGCGACGAAATCCACGGACCCGACACCGAGTCCGGCGATGAAACACGCCTTCAGCTACGCGAGGTCATCGACCTACGCAACGCCTCCGACGCCGAAGCCACCCTCGCCTCGATCCTCCTCGCCGCGGCGTACCCGCGCTGATCACGATTCTCGAGGGATGGTCACCACCCTTCGTGGCTCGTCGACTTCGATACGCTCCTTCGTCGCTACTCAGCCCAGCGGCTACGCTCCTCGCACCTCAGGGAGCGAGGAGTGCACCTCCGCGTCGCTACTCAGCCCAGTGGCTGACACAGCGAGCCTCGAAGGGCCGGTGAACCGGCCGTCGTGAAGGTCGAAAGGGTCCGCTCGCTGAGGAGCGCCCGGATCCCGACTGCCGAACCTCAACTCGACCGGCAGACGTCGATCGAAGTCTGCCGGTCGGGTTGACGTCGACCGGTAGTCAGGTGGGCGAAGTTGTCTCACCAGCCCTTCGAGGCTCGCTGCGCTCGCACCTCAGGGAGCAATGGACGACGCGCGCAACCACACTCGCACCTCGGGGAGGGAGGGGGCCGCGTCGCCACTCAGCCCGGCGGCTTGCGCTCCTCGCACCTCAGGGGATAGGGGCCGGGACGGGCGGGATGCCCTCGGCCGGAGCACCTTCGACGGGCGGAGCCGGCGGGTAGACCCGGTCGTTGACGCGGTAGATGACGGCCTCGCCCTGGCGGAAGACCTCGGTCAGTCCGGGAGCGCCGTTTTCGCGCAGTTCGAGGAACGGGTCGCCCTGGTGGCCGTTCTCCGGGTCGGGCCGGCCGCGCTGGAACTCCCAGTAGCTCGTCGGGGAGTCGATCACGTAGTGCACGTTCATGTCCCGGACGATCTGGTCGATCGCGGGGTCGGCGCCGATCTTCGCGACGCCCCAGAAGAGGTCGCGCTGCCGGTCGGAGAATTCGTTGGCCCGGTAGAACGGGAACATCGGGGTGACGCCGGTGACCGGGTACAACCAGCCGGTGCCCTGATCGAGGTTGTTCAGGACGAGCACGTCCTGCGCATCAGGCTGCGATGCCAGCCAGGCGTAGGCGGCGAGGTCGTCGGGGCCGACGTACTTGCCGCCGCGTTCCTTCGAGGCGATCTGTGCGTTCGGCGGGTAGCGGACCACTGCGGCGCCGGCGATCAGCGCGAGCAGCACCACGTAGGTCGCCGCGACCAGCCAGCCCGGGCGCCCGGTGCCCACGGCGGACTTCTCGTCGGACTGACCGAACCGCCGCCCGAGGACGCCGATCAGCGCGACCACCGCCACGCCGATCGCGACACCCGCGGCCGCTGCCGAGAAGATCGCGACGACGAAGGTGAGTCGGTGCGGCGAGTTATAGAAGTAGCCGCCGATCGCGCCGAACGGGTAGGACAGCGGACCCAGCGACACCACCGAGTTGGTCGTCACCAGCGCGAAGACCAACCAGACGGCGAGTCCCGCCCAGCAGCGCAGCCAGGCCAGCACGCCGAGACCGAGAACCGTCACGATGATCAGCGGCCAGATCGGGAAGTGGTTGAGCTCCAGCGGGATCGTGCCGTTGAACGCGCCCTGCGCCAGGCCGCGCAGAACCCCGATTCCTTCCTCGCGGAAGTCGAAGAACGGGAGTTCGTTGGTGTCGGCGACCCGAATCGTGCCGATTACCACGGGGAAGATGAGGATCATCGTGAGCACGGCGGTGACGGCGAGTGTCGCGAGATCGGCGAGGCGACTCGTCGCCGGACGCCACAGTCCCTCGCACAGCCACCACAGTCCGACGATGACACCGACGAGGATCAGGCCGGAAGGATGCGTTGCCGTCACGCCTGCCACGGCCAGCGCCGCGGGCGCCACCCGCGATCGATCCCGGACGACGCTGAGAACCAGGACCGCCGCGACCGGAGCCAAGCTCACGCCGACGGCGTTGGGCACCGAGGTCAGCTGCACCTCGACATACGGGAGCGACGGGAACAGCGCGGAGACAGCGGCGGCGGTGCCGGCGATGAGCGCAGAATTGTCGACGTCGTAGCGATGACGGGCGAACCAGTAGGCCAACGACGCAACACCCAGCGGGACCGTGACAGCCAGCACCGCAGGCGAATACGTGTTGTAGAGCTCGACGGGGTTCGCGCCGGTCAGCGGGAACAGCAAAGCGCCCAGTGCGTGCCACGTGTTCGGGTAGTAGTTGAACCCCTGGGTGTCGTAGTTCATCAGCTCGCCCATGCGCATGGCCGAACCGACACCCGTCTCGTCGATCCACCGCAGGGAACTGGCATGCCACAACGAGTCCCACACCTGCGAGATGTTGTTCAGGCCCGCGAAGGCGGTCTTGGCCACCGGTCGGATGCAGGTGATCGCGATGATGAGTCCACCGAGTCCGAGGCCTGCCGCCGCGCGCAGGATCGCGGTGCGCCCGACGCGTAGCTCATCGGTGTCCGCCGGTGCCGGCGCGAGGCGACGCCCGATTCCGGTGCCGAGCAGGCGCGAGTACAGCCAGGCACCGACGAGCGCCAGGACCAGCCCGACGAGCGCCGAGACCGCGTTCCATTCGAAGCCGACCGCCGAGTACAGGACGGTGAGGATGGAGACCAGGGCGAAGGTGATGGCGGGTCCGGCCGCGAACGCCACCGGCCACGGCAGGTTCATCCGCCGACCCACGAAGGCGCCCGGGAGAATCAGGACCAGCGCGGACACGATCACGACCCACGCAGCCAGCACCATCACCCCGCGCCTTTCCACACTCGCTCGTCACACCCCGCGGTGGGACCCGCTTCCGCTCCCTGGCGAGCCCCGACCAAACACTCAGCAGGGTACCCGGCGTCGTCTCAGTGCGACTGTCCGGTGACGACGCCCTCGGCGCGCATCGGCTGCTCGACCGCCACCGGCCGGACCTCCGGGCGATGCCTGGTGTGCCCCGACGCGGCGACCGCGAGGCAAGCCAGCGCGGCGATCGCACCGAACAGGAACATCTCGGTGTAGGTGATCGAGGTCCAGGTCTCGGTGATCCACGCGAGGAGCGCGGGGACGGCGAACCCCAGGTAGGTGACGCTGTAGAAGACGGCGGTCAGGCCGGCGAGGTCGTCGGGCCCGGCGATGCGCTGCACCTCGAGAAGGCCGGCAATCAGCGCCATGCCGTAGCCGCAACCCAGCAGCGTCGCGGCGACCAGGGACAGCCACACCGTCAGCACGTGCGCGGCCAGCGCGGCGACCAGCATGCCCGCGACGAGGGTCGTGAGGGCGACGACCACGCCGCGCGAGCTCCCCGGCACGTCGATGCGTCGGCCCACCGACTGGATACCGAATCCGGCACCGAGTCCCAGGACACAACACAATGCCGCGAACGCGATCGGCGCGCCGGAGGTCCGTGCCGACATCAGCGCCGGGATGATCGCGTACGCCGACGCGGCGGCACCGAAGACCCACGGCGCGACCGGCAGGACGACAAACATGAACCGCCGGTGACCGGCAGCCGGGATACGCAGATCGTCGACCAGACGGCCAGGCGTCGAACTGCGGAATCGCGTCTCCGGCACGACCATCAGAAGGGCTCCCGCGCACACCGCGATGGCGATGTTCACCAGGTACGGCAGCACATGCGGCCACGGACCCCACTGGGCGAGCACGCCGGCGACGCCCGCGCCGATACCGAATCCCGCGGTCAGGCTCATCGCCGCGCGTCCTGCGCCGGCGCCTGCCCGCGCACCGTCGCGGTCGGACAGTTCCTTGATCCAGCTGCCGCCGACGGCCATCGACAGGCCCAGGGCGATGCCGCTGCAGATGCGCCCCGCGGTCAGCAGGGTCACCGACTGCGAACCCGCGGCCAACAGCACCGAACCCAGCGCGGCGAACACCGGCGCAGGCAGCATGAGCGGCCGTCGACCGAAGCGGTCCGACAGCGGCCCACCGATCAGCAGCGCGGGCACGATGCCCAGCACGTAGGCGAACAGCAGGGCGTCGACGACGACCGGCGACAGATCGGTGATCTGTCGGTATAGGACCAGCAGCGGGGTGAACTCGTTGCCGCCCCACGCGGTCGCGAAGACGGCCAGCGAGACGGCGGGCCATCCGAAGCGGTTGCGGTTGTCGGTCATGCGGGTTCTCCCGAGAGGTCGTGGACACCGGCGAGGTGCCCTGCCAAGAGGTGTTCGAAACGGTCGGCGTCCGCGGATTCGATGGCGCCGAGGAGGTCGAGGTGATCGGTGAGAATGCGCGTCGCCACCGCGGCGTCGCGGTGCACCGAGGCGATCGTCATGCGTCGATGGCGCTCCCCCAACGTCGTGTAGAAGTCGGCGAGGAGCGGATTGTCGCCGGCCGCTGCGATGAGCTGGTGGAACTCGGCGTCGAGGCGCGAGAACTCGGCCGCGCCGGTGGCGTCGGCGCGTCGATGGGCGTCGAGGTTGTCGCGGAGGCGTGCCACCAGCTCGGCGACGGCGGCGGGCCGGGACGTGACCGATCGGACGGCATGTCCTTCGAGGAGACGCCGAGCGTCGACGACGTCGCGTTTCTCGCGGTCGCCGATCGGCACCACGAGCGCTCCCCGTTTCGGGTAGAGCCGCATCCATCCCTCGGTCTCGAGACGCAGGAACGCCTCACGCACGGGGGTGCGGCTGACCGAGCACTTCGAGGCGATCTCACCTTCGCTGATGAGCTCACCGCCGGCGATCTCATTTGTGAGGATCTGCTCTTTGACCTCGGCATATACACGCTCAGCAGCGGATTCGGCAGAGGTATGCGACATAGACACAAGTTGTACCTTACCATTGTCCGATGAAGCCGTCACCAGCGCCGACCCGCCTTCCAGAACGGTCCCAAGCAGTGAGACACTTAATGCGGCCGTAACGAGCGTCACCCGCGCTCGAGCGCCCGATTCGCGTCCGCCGAGCTACCCGCCCCGGCGTCGATGCGTATCTCGATAGCTCGCGGGCAGCGTGGCCGGCGAGACGATGCAACCCGCGTTTCGCGGGATTCAGGAGGACCCGACCGTGACAAGCACGGAGGACACACGTATGGGCGAGACGCCGTTCACCGAACCGACCATTGCCGATCTGCCTATCACCGACGACGAGATCTTCTTGGCGCATGCCGGCGGCAAACTGTCGGTCGAACTGCGGGCGCCCATCGACACCCAGCGCGACCTGTCGATCGCCTACACCCCGGGTGTCGCCCAGGTGTCGCGCGCGATCGACACCGACGCCACCCTGGTGAACAAGTACACCTGGACCGACCGTCTGGTGGCCGTGGTGAGCGACGGATCGGCCGTGCTCGGCCTCGGTGACATCGGCCCGCGTGCGTCGCTGCCGGTCATGGAGGGCAAGTCCGCACTGTTCCGCAGCTTCGCCGGACTCAACTCGATCCCGATCGTTCTCGACACCAAGGACCCCGACGAGATCGTCGAGACCCTCATCCGTCTGCGTCCGAGCTTCGGTGCGGTCAACCTCGAGGACATCTCGGCACCGCGCTGCTTCGAGATCGAGCGTCGCGTCATCGAGGCCCTCGACTGCCCGGTCATGCACGACGACCAGCACGGCACCGCGATCGTGGTTCTCGCCGCCCTCAAGGGCGCCGTCACCCACCTCGGCCGTGACATCACCACCCTGCGCGTCGTCATCTCCGGCGCCGGCGCCGCGGGCGTCGCATGTGCCAACATCCTGCTCGCCGTCGGCATCGCCGACGTCATCGTGCTCGACTCGAAGGGCATCGTCTCCGAGGGCCGCGACGGTCTGAACGAGTCGAAGGCCGACCTGGCGACGCGCACCAACCCGCGCGGCCTGACCGGCGGTGCGGTGGAGGCACTCGACGGCGCCGACGTCTTCATCGGCGTCTCGGCCGGCCTCATCCCCGAGGAGATCATCGCGTCGATGAGCGACGACGCGATCGTGTTCGCGCTGTCGAACCCCGATCCGGAGATCCACCCCGAGGTCGCCGCCAAGTACGCGGCCGTCGTCGCAACGGGACGCAGCGACTTCCCGAATCAGATCAACAACGTGCTCGCCTTCCCGGGCGTCTTCAAGGGCGCACTCGACGCGGGCGCACGCCGGATCAGCGAGGGCATGAAGATCGCTGCGGCAGACGCGATCTTCTCGGTGGCGTCTGATGACCTGCGTGCCGATCGCATCGTGCCGAGCCCGCTCGACGACCGGGTCGCACCGGCCGTCGCGGCCGCGGTCGCCAAGGCGGCGCAGGACGAGGGTCTCTGCTCGTAAGATTCTGTGTCACAAGCCGGTTCGATCTCCTCGATCGAACCGGCTTGTTTCATTCCAAGTGTTTCAGTCCCGTCCCTGCCAGGTGCACAGGCAGATCTCGTTGCCCTCGGGGTCGGCGAGAATCCACCACGCCGGCGCGAATTCGTCCGATAGTAGTTGCCCACCGGCGGTGATCGCCGCCTGCAGTCGTTCGTGTACCTCGTCATGCGGTAGGCAGAGGTCGAAGTGGATTCGGTTACGTTGCGGGCGAGGCTCATCCATCTGCTGGAACCACACCGACGGCAACCGCCCGGCCGGGTCGGCGAGCTCCGCGAGTTCCTTGTCGTTCCCGTCGGAGTAACCCAGGACCGCCTGCCAGAACGGACGGATCGCCCAGATGTCCATGGCGTCGATCGCCAGTTCGATCTTCGTTACCGGGTCCACGAGTTTCTCGAGCGCCATCTCGGCGGCGATCCCGGTGATCCGGTTTGCCAGGGCCACATCAGCTTCGGTCAGCTGATGCGCGCTGTGTGTCGTGAGGGTGAGATGCACTGAGCCGTACCGCAGGTCGACGTCGGGATGATGGTTGGCTTCCTCTGCCGCGTCGACGATCTTGGTGACGAACTCGAGCCCCCGCACCATCGACCCGGTGCGGTAGGCGGCCACGAGTTTGTCGGCGACGACGCGCCACGGGTCGGCAACGACCTCGGTGGCTTGCTTGGCAGTGAGCGGTGCACGCGTGGACCCGGTCATACTGCCCCATGCTGCACCTTCGGGACCTGTTCCGAAAGGGCCCGGTTTCACAGAGTGCGGCCTGAGTGCCGTTCTCCAGCCCTCAGGCCGCACTCTTGAATCGTGTCAGCGTCGGTTCGATGTCGCTGCTGCGAGTTTCGCGATGGACTCGATCGTTGCCGGCAAGAACCCGCGGCGGGCGTCCTCGTCGAGCGCGGTCCCGGCGCCGAGGACTGGGTCGTAGTCGAGGCCGATCACCGTGCCGACCGACCCGGACACCACGCCGACGAGCATGTCCGCGAGGCCCGTCTGTTGCTGTACCGGCAGCTGGGAGTCGATCACGACGACGGTGTTCTCGAGTACGCCGGCGCGGTCCCACTCCGTGAAGATGACCCGTGCCCGGTTGAGCAGGTCTGGGCGCGGACTGATCACGAGGACCGGCGTGAGGTTCGGGAGGTCGTCTTCGGCGAGTTCGGGCAGCAGCGTCAACGGGTGCGCACCGGCGTCGATCACCGGCACTGCTCCCTGACGCCACACCTCCACAACGGCGTCGGTGACCGCCGCCTCGTCGGGCGGCAACCACAAGCCGGTGCCCGACGCGGTGCGAAGCAACTCCTCGTTGCCGGTCCCGCGGAGGCGGAGCTCTATGTCGCAGTCGTTGCCGGAAGCGTCGACCCACCACGAGAGCAGGCCGAGACTCGACGCAGCACGATGTTCGGCGAGGAGGGCCGACACGACAGACGTGCCGACCCCACCGGCGGTTCCACAGACGACGACGGCCCGCTCATCCCAGATCTGCGGGTCGCCGACGCGAGGTGTTGTCGAAGCAGTCATCGGTCCTTATGGAACCAGAAGATCACCGCCGCACCCCAATGACTGTGGCACGTCGACCGGAAGCTTCGGCGCAGAGCCCTGACCGTCATGGACGCGAAGGAGCCGGAGCACCCGGCGCCACATCAGACGGACTCGTACCACCCTGACCCGGCGCCGAATCCGACGGATCAGTACCACCCTGCTCCGGAACAGCAAACGCTGCACCAGCACCCGCAGTGATCGACACCGCCACCACAGCAGACGTCACCGACAAAACCGGGCCACTCGGCGCCCGACGCCTACGATGCCGACCTCGACTCTGGGTCACCGCTGCGCTACCTCTCCCACCGAACTTCACTAGTCAACCCGGATTGCGGCGCGCCCTACGGAACGAGCACGTAGGCGCCACCGTTGTATCCCTGCCGCACGCGCACGGGACTGTTTACTGAGTAGGTCGTCAAACCGATAGACGCGGGACCTGATCCCGTGGCGACTTCCCAAACCTTCTTCTCACCCCTACGAGGACCGAACGAAGCGGTGACCCACTTCTCCCGACCAAACCCTGCGGAGCCGTTGTAGAGCGTGTTAATTCGCATGCGACAGTTTGGGTTTCGCTTCCAAGTTGCCCCAATTCCTGTGAACCCGAGAGAGGTAACAGTCACCCGCACGACACCGCGCTTTTTCGGCGGCGCGTCGACATCGACTCTCAAGACACCATGACAAAAGGAGTGGTCGCCGAACGTCCCGAAGGAAGTCGACGCAGGAAAGTGAGGTATTGGGGCTGCGGACGCCTGCCCCGCCCCGACCAAGCTTGCAGTCGCAGCAATTGCAGACGCCGCCGCGGCCACTGCCAATCTCTTCATATCTTCGCTCCGCCTCTCTCTATGCGCTGATTTGACTCAGGAAGCGTCCGTCAGGCTTCGTGAGTGCCGAACCAATGGCCGCCCGAACTACCGTGCGCTTTCCGCCGGCCAGAGAACCTCGCTACCCGGGATCGCCTTCTTCAAGCTGTCTGATTGCGCCCTGGTCCAGTCTCGAACAGACTTTTCTGCCCCCGGACCTAGAACCGCGTACGGTGCTCCCGCCTGTTCACCTGACCACTTGTACGTGGTTGTACCGACCTTTGCGTTCACGTCACCGCGACTGTTGACCACGTAGCCAACGGCCGGCAGACCAGACTCACGAGCCTCATCTGCAGACAGATGGAACTCGAACTGATTCGGGCCCTCGACTTCCGGCGCCGCATGGCGCGGACCATCGTTCTTCCACGGCTCATCCGGATTTGCACCCGGATCGCCGGCACCCAGCGAGTAGGCGAGAAGACCACCCGCGGTGCCGCCAATAGCGAAACCGATCGCCGCACCCGCTGCAGCACCACCGACACCGCCAACTCCCGCGCCGATCAAAGCGCCAACACCCGCCCCGTACGGCACCTCGACACCCAAAGTAGGAATACCGAGTATGAGTGCCCGTGCCGCCGCGCCGACACCTGCACCACCAACGGCACCAACCACCGCCGCCGGAATACCAAGCGCCACAGCACCAGCCGTACCACCAGCCATCACACCGATGATCGTCGCAGCAGCACGGCGACTCGCCTCATCCTCGGGCACACCCACCGAGATCAAACCCTGAGCGATCTTCGCCTCGCCATACGCCGACCACGCATTGATCGAATTGACGTCCTTCGACGACAACCCCTGCGGAATGTCGGTCACGAAGTTACCCACACGAATCTTGTCCGGCGGCGGCGCAATCGGACGCACCGGCGGAGCAACCCGCGGCGCAACAGGATTGGTGATCGCCGACGAATACGGCTGCTCGTAACTCTGCGACAACGAC
The DNA here is from genome assembly GCF_023218005.1 of Gordonia sp. C13. Classification (NCBI taxonomy): domain Bacteria; kingdom Bacillati; phylum Actinomycetota; class Actinomycetes; order Mycobacteriales; family Gordoniaceae; genus Gordonia; species Gordonia sp. C13. The sequence continues at coordinate 43,355 of NZ_JALPSY010000003.1, read as the reverse complement.
TCGTCATACGACTGATACGGCGCCTCCACCGGCGGACCCGGAATCGAACCCGGACCCGGCACAACAACAGGCCGCACCACCGTCTCACCCGGAGCCGGAGCACCCGGCGCCACATCAGACGGACTCGTACCACCCTGACCCGGCGCCGAATCCGCCGGATCAGTACCACCCTGCTCCGGAACAGCAAACGCCGCACCCGCACCAGCAGTGATCGACACCGCCACCACAGCAGACGTCACCGACAAAACCGGACCACTCGGCGCCCGACGCCTACGATGCCGACCTCGACTCTGGGTCATCTCGGAACTACCTTTCTGCGCCATCCGAATGACTTACGGCCTGAACTCATTCGACGGACCTGATGGACTGGATGAAGGTCTTGCCACCCGCCGTGGACGTGCGGATGACCTGGCGATAAGTGATGGGAGCCGCGTCGGGCTGCAGCTCGGTGAGCACCACGGAGTACTCATTGGGAGCCCGTTCGGTGATCTTCAGACAGTGCCGCGTACCGATCGGGCGCTGATCGATGTACTGCTGCATCACGTACTCGGAGGCGACCGCACCCGGGGCCGCCACGGCGCGCGCGGCTTTCGCCGAGCGCAGCACGTAGTAGCCGTGATTGAACGCGCGGATGGCGCCCGGGCCGGACTCCTGGTCGCCCTTCTCGTCGTCGTTGGACACCGTGGTCCCCGACCCGACGGGTCGCTGCACACAAGCCGGGTGACTGGCGACGCCCGACGTCGACGGAGCCTCGGTCGGTGCAGTGGACTCCGTTGTCGAATCCGCGGCGACCGCGGGCCGGTCGGAACCGCCACCGGCGAGCGAAATCGAGACGACGACTGTGGCCACAATCACAAGAATCGCGGCTGTCGCACCCACGATTCGCGGTCCCGAACCCAGGAATCGACGCCAGCCGGGAGCGGTGCCGGACAACGTTTTTCGCTTCGCGCGGAACGACTTCTCGGCCTCCGCGAGAAAGGAATCCAGGTCCGACGACGGCTTCTCCGGAACCTCGAGAGCGGGTGGCACGACCGTCGGCGTCAACGGCTCGACAGGCGGGGCCGGAGCGTCGAGAACTGCCGCAGCGGTGCCGCCGACAGTGCCGTGAACTGCGTCGACAGAACGAAATCTGGCGAGGTGAGCGGCCAGATCGACGGCCGGTGTCGCGCCGGAGGACGGCCACGCGGGAATGTCGGGGAACCACAGGGACTGCGGACGCTGCAACACCATGAGACCCCCTCCCCCCGGCTGGTGATCGTCGTCGTCAGTTGTGCACGCGACGACACGACACCAAAGGAAGATCCCCCTGACGCCGGCATTGCCGTCGCTGATCTCGGGTTACCCTACAACAGCTCTCAGCAACATCTCAGACGTCCTCCACAGGCACGACAGGCGGTCGTCCCGACTCCCTGCGCGCCCGCAGCGCCGTCGTTACGGTCGGAGATGTGCTTCTCACAGCCGCTGTGGCGCGCGGGGTCGCCGACGGTTCCGTCGACCTCGCCTTCGACGCTGGGGACATCCCCGCATCCGCCCCGGGTCGAGCTTCATCGCACTGACCCCGCACAGATCACCTCAGAAGAAGCCCGCCGAGCCGGCTACCAGAACGTCGACGAGCTACGGGTGACGCTGTGCGTCAACACCCACGATCCGACCTACCGGATCGGCCTCCGTTGCATCGGCGAGGACCCGCGGATCGCACTGCGCGCCGACGACGATCTCTCCGACGACGACGTCGCCGACATCGGTTCGCGGCTCGATCGAATGGACACCTGCTCCAAGATCGGCCCGTGGACCCGCGCCACCCTCGAGGTCATCGGCCGTCGACCCGGCGTCGTATCTACCGAGCTCTCAGCCGAACTCGGCAGGGAACGAGCAGGTTTCAAGAACGACGTAGCCAAGCTGAAAAACTGGGACTGACCGAGAGCCTCGAAGTGGGCTATGCACTTTCTCCGCGCGGCGTCGAATTCCTCCGTCGGGGGCTGTCGCTAATCTAGCGTAAGTGGTTTTGATCGCCCCCGGCGTGGGGCAGGAGGAATCACGACGATGACCGACACAATCGGGGGCGTGGATGCCCCAGTGGCAGGACCGGTTCAGACCGGTCAGGAACACGATGTCACCGCCGCGGACGCGGTGCGTGAGCTCACCAAGGCCGAGCAGGCCTTGGTGAGCGATCTGGTACGTAGCTCACGTGCACAGGGCGTGGCACTGACCGGTCCTGACGGGCTGCTCAAGGCGTTGACCAAGAGCGTGCTCGAAGCCGCGCTCGATGAGGAGATGACCGAGCATCTGGGCTATGACAAACATGACGTGGCCGGCCGGAACACCGGCAATTCACGCAATGGCACGCGTACGAAACGGGTGCTGACCGACGCGTGCGGGCAGGTGCCGATCGAGGTGCCCCGCGACCGCAACGGCACTTTCGATCCGGTGATCGTCGGTAAGAGCAAACGACGCGTCACCGATGTGGATCGGGTAGTGCTGGCGCTGTATGTGTAGACGAACCCTTCCAGGGTCCAGCAGTAGGTAAAGTCAGCCGGCCCACATGATCGCGCCGCGCTTCTCGTCGATGTGTACTCGCGCCGAATCCTTGGATGGCGGGTGACGACAAGCAAGACGACACCGTTGGTGACCAGCGTTCTCGAGCAAGCATTGTTCGCCCGACGAAGAGCCGACTTCTCGTTTACCGCAACAGGATTGGTGTACCACAGCGATGCGGGCAGTCAGTACACAGCGCTGGCGTCTACCGAGGCGCTACGCGACTCCGGCCTCGCCGTATCGATCGGCTCGGTCGGCGATGCACTCGACAGCGCGTTGATGGAATCAGCGATCGGGTTGTACAAGACCGAACCGATCGAGCGCCAGCGATCGTGGACCGGCCGCGGCGAGGTCGAGCGCGAGACCACCTCGTGGGTGCATTGGTCCAACACCGAGCGGCTGCACTCAGCGATCGGCTACTGCCCGCCCATCGAGTACGAGACGCGCAACTGTGAGACGGTCGCCTCCGAAGCGGAGGTGGCCTAAACCAGGACTCCATCCGATCCAGGACGGTTCAATCCTGCACCGACGTGACATTGAACATCCCGCCCGATGCCGGACACTGCTCGAACATCTCACCCCGCCGGAAAGCCCTGTGGAACCGAATCTCTCGGCGGAGCAAGCGGTTCGCCCCTAACGGGGCTAGTACCGCAGTGGCCTTTCCTGGCAGCCAGGTCTAGCTCGCTGGCCCGGTCTCAGTCCGCCGTGGCGTAATGAGTGTGCTGCGACAGACGCACGTACCTCGGAGACATTGCGCGGGCGCAGTGATTGCGGCAAGAATCCGTCACGCGCCAGCAGTGCGGCGAGTTCCAGCGACCACGGAGCCGCGAGCCGGGCGGCCGCCAGGAGCGACGCATCGCCGAGCAGCTCGCCGGGATCACCTTGGCGGACTGTGCCGCCCTCAACGATCGCAACCGACGACGCCCAGTCCAACGCCAGAGCGGCATCGTGGGTGGAGAGGACCACCGTGGTGTGACTCTCCTCGAGCCGTTCAAGTGCCTGGAACATCTCGGCCACCCCGGCAGGGTCCAGGCCAGCAGTGGGTTCATCGAGGAGCAACACACAGGGCCGCATCGCCATCGCACCGGCAATCGTGACGCGTTTGCGTTCCCCGTACGACAGTTCATGAGTCGGCCGGTCGGCCAGATCGGTGATCGACAGCAGCCGCATCGCCTCGTCGACCCGCTCCAGGATCTCGTCGGTATTCAATCCCAAATTCGCGGGCCCGAAGGCGATGTCGTGTCTGACATCCGCCGAGAACAGCTGATCATCCGGATTCTGCAGAACCAATTGCACATTCTGACGGTGAGTGCGCAGCCCTGCCCTGCCGTACTTGATGGGGGTGTGGTCAAGACTGACCGTCCCGCGCGACGGCCGCAGCGATCCGGCCAGTATTCGGAGCAGCGTTGTCTTTCCCGATCCGTTGGCACCCAGCAGTGCCACCCGTGACCGTGGTGCCACCTCGATATCGACGTCGATCAGCGCCTCGCTCGCACCGTGATATGCGAACGCCACATGCTCGGCGCTCAGCGATCTATGGCTCATGCCATCCTCCACGAAACTGATAGTGCGACAACAACAATAAGAACGGATACCGCGCCGAGGATGAACTGTCGGCTCACCGGCTGTCGGTACAGAACAGGCATACCGATGCCCTGGTCGCGACCCGCCAATCCGGTTTCCAGCCGTTGTGCCTGAGTCCAAGACCGAATTAGCACAGCCGCGGTCAGTAGGCCCGCAGAGTTGAGTGATCGGCGGAATCCTACATAGCCCAGTCGCGCGACCTGCGCCTGCCGGATCGTTGCCAGCGACTCCACCAGCACGAACACCATGCGATACATGATCCCGATGACGTCGACACAGGCCGCCGGCAGCCCCGCCCGCCGTAGCGCCGTCGTCAACGTGGTCATCGGTGTCGTGGAGGCGAAGACGAGCATCGCCAGCGACGCCGTCATCGCACGCAGTGCGAGTTCAGCTGCACCCGAAGCCGTTTCTGCGGTCATCGATACCGTCCGAGCGCCGAAATCGATCGAGACCGCAGTCGAGAGCGCCGCGATCGCAATGAAGGTCGCAGGTCCTCGGACGGTACGGAATACGTGCGCAAACGGAACCCCGGCTCGTCGCGCGGCGATCAGGGTCACCACGATCAACAGTGGCGCCGCCGGAATCGGGGGAAGCACCACCGCACATCCGACGATCCCGCCGAAGAGAATGACCTTCTCTGCGACCGACCGGCGGCGCCACGGCGACCTCCACGCAACGCTGTCGATGGCGGCGGTGCCGGCACTCATGTCCGGTCAACCTCGCCAGCGCTCGCGGCCATGGCGTCGACATCACCGGCCAGTGCATTCGCCTCACGTTCAGGGCGCCGGCGCTGCCACATCGCGCCCAGTGCGAAGCCGAACGCTCCCGCACCGAGGGCGGCCTGCAGCGCGAACAGTCCTGATTCGATCTCACCGGATCCGGGGGTGAAGACCGGCGAGAACCATGGCTTGTAGTCAGGATTGCTCTCCTCGATGTGCTCGGTGGCCAGGGAATCGCTACCGACGAACGCCTCATCCTCCGGGGCGTTCCGGTTAAGGAACATCGACAGAGCGAAGATCACGACAATCGCGCCGATGATCAGTGCGGTGACCGGAACTTTCCTGTTACGCAACATGGATGGTCTCCTTGGCCGGGACTGGGCTGTCTTGCGCGGTCCGGTTGGTCAAAACTCCCAGACGCAGCAACTCCGGCCGTGCCACCTTCCGCAGGACGTTGAAGATCAGGATCCCGACGAGGCCTTCGATGATGGCCAGCGGAATCTGAGTGACCGCGAAGACACCCAGGAACTTCACCACCGAACCGATCACACCGCCGGTCGCATCGGGGAAGGCAATGCCGAGCTGAACAGAGGTAACGCAGTATGTCGAGAGATTCGCGATCGCCATTGCGAAGAATATCCCGACACTGAAGGGTGCCTTCAACTTTCGGCTCAACTGCCATACCACGTACCCCGCCCACGGACCAACGATGGCCATCGAGAACGCGTTGGCACCCAAGGTGGTGATACCGCCGTGCGCGAGCAGCAGCGCCTGGAACAGGAGTACCACCGTTCCCAGGAAGGCCATCACCGGCGGCCTAAAGAGCACCGCACCCAACCCGGTTCCGGTGGGATGGCTCGAGCTACCGGTCACCGACGGAAGTTTGATTGCGGACAGGACGAAGGTAAATGCCCCTGCCGCCCCAAGCAACAGCCGCGATTCGGGATGCTCACGTACCTCGCGCACGACGGCCACGGCACCGTGGACGACGAACGGTGCGGCTACAGCCGCCCAACACGCCGCCTGGATCGGCGGCAAGAAGCCTTCGGCAATATGCACTGGGTCATTCCTCTGCTGTATGAGACGGGTCGGTTACGAGAACTCAGACACCATCATCGGTTGGTCGGAGATAGTCCTCCACTTGCTGTTGCATCGACTGCACCGTCTCGACGTCCACTCCGAGCGCCGAACCGATCTCGGCGGCACTAAGTCCGTGAACATGTGCTGCCACATGTATGTTGCGCAATTCGGTCGGCATCTGGATCAGCCGGGCGGCGAGCTGTTCCCAGGAACACTGCTGTGCTCGCCAGTCGCCGTCCGGGTCGGCGATGAGCGGTTCGGCAAGGGCCGCGATACGTCCCGCGTAAGGCAGTCCCTGGTAACGAAACACCCGGGGTCGGGCCAGCATCGAGACCACCACCTGCATGGCCACCGCTTCCGCAATCGTCCGGTCACCCAGCCGGTGGGTAACCATGTACCGCACCGAATCACGGGTGTCATTCAGGCGCAATATCCAGGCTAAATAGTCGTCTTGCCAACCACTTTCGGACTCCACTGCCCTCCTGCACAAGAATTCTGGGGCCAGGACCGGTCGGTCCGCTCGGTTCGCACACCCACACGCGCCGAGCGGACCGCCCCGGGCCCCGGTTATGGCGTCGGCACCACCGTGGCGACCGAGGCTGCCATCACTTCGTTGGTGTACTCGACAGCGGTGGCCGGCAGCGCTGCGCCCGCCATCTCGTCGACACCGATATGGGTGTTCCACCCGGGCGATCCCGCGAGGGCCTTGCCCATCGTGGCCTCGAACTGATCGGATGGCTCCGAGAGCACGATGCCGAGTTCGAGCAGCCAACTGCTGAGGCCGATCCGCTCACTGGCAGGTACCGCGTCATAGAGCTTCTTGGCCTCGGCGAACGCCGTCAGGTCCGCCTTCGCCACACCCGGCACGATGATGTTGGAGTACACCGTCAACTCGTCGAAGAACTCGCCTTCGGTGGTCCGCAGCGAGCCGTCCTCACCCGGCAGCAGGTATTGCGACAGAGTCGATTCGAGCTTGGCCTGCAGGGTCGCGTTCCACTTGGTACGGGCCGCGAAGGTATGTGCTTCCACATACTCTGTCGCGAAGCCCTCGCGAATACCCATCCACTGCGGGACATACCCGATCCAGTCGCTGATCGCACTACGCCACTTGCTGATCGGCTCGCCCGGCAGTACCTCCACACCGGGATGCATGAGCTTGGCGACGTTGAACACGGTGAAGTTGCGCGGCCCGAAACTGACTCGCTCATGTGGTGCACCGGTGAAACCGGCCGGACGCAGAACGCGGAAGATCTCGCGACCGTAGTCGTGAACGACGTAGCGGGCGAACGAGTCGTCGACGAACTTGTTCGTGACGTGCAGCGCCTGCTGATGTCGGATCTCGGGGAGCACACCCTTCTTGATTGTGGTGTACCGGTACAGACGCTCCCACGACTGCTCCTGGGTGACCGCCAAGAATCCGCCGGTAAACGGATTCTTGTACATGTCACCCCACACCGAGGTGATCTTTTCGTTCTTCGTCTCATCGAGCATGCAGTCGATCTCGTTGAGAGTGGTGTAAACCGATGCGCCACGCTGGTATTCAGGATCTCCCGAACACGGCATGAAACCGACCCCGATGACCGGCACGCGACGGCCGAGCGCACCGGTGCTCAGGTGGCGGGCGAGGTCAACAACCATTCCGCTGCCCGTGCCGCCACCAACACCGAAGGCAACAAGGACCAGGCATGGCAGGCCGGTCTGGTCGATACTGTCGGCAAATGCCTCCAGTTCGCTATGGAGCGGGCGTTCGCCGTCGTAGTACGCACGGCCATAGATCGCCTTCGCCAAGGATCGGGACACATGTTCGTCGGAGGACGGAACCTCCAGTTGGCCGACGTAGTTCTTCTCGGTGGTCGGCGTCTTGGTGGCATCCAACCACGAGGCGAATCCGCTGTCGTCCTGACCTTTCCAACTGAACCGCGGAAACTCCTGGCCAAGGAACTCGGGGAAGCGAGCCATGCTCTGCTCGAGATCCGCGGCATCGGGGATGTCCAGGGCCACAGTCCGAATCTGCGCGCGGTCCCGGGGAATCCCACGATCATCAAGGCGTGCGTAGAACGAGTCAGCGTACTGGCGCATCTGACGCATGTCGCCCTCGCCGATATCGATCGCCAATGCGGTGAACCGAGCGCGCGGATCATCGAGCATGTCCTCGATCTCACCGGTGCGCAGCAGCGCGTCGATGAGCTGGGCGCCGGCCTTACCGAGGCCGACAACATTGATACAGTGCGGCGCCTGTTTTCCGCTTGCACTGTGGTACATGGATAGTGCCATGGTGGTAGTTCAGCCCTTCTAGTTCAGGTATCCGAGGTCCTTGAGAACGGTTGCCGCGACCGTGGGGCGTTCGTCGGCAACCAACGTTCGGTATTTGTCGATGAATTTGTTGGCCTCTCGCGGGATGGCCCCCTGGTTGACCAGGTCAACACCTTTTTCCAGGTTGTAGCGGTGCAGTTCCGCGGTCCAGAGCCGGTGTTTGACGTAGATCCGCTCGTCGTCGGCTCCGCTGACGGTCACGGTTGCCCCGCCCGGAAGGGTGTCGACCGCCGCGCCGTCCCGATACTTCTCGACGGCCTGATCCCAGTCCAGACCTGCTGGCTCCGTAGTCATCTCGGCCTCCGAGCGCTCGATGTCGGTTCCGGTGCTCACTTGGACAGCTCGAGTTGTTCGACCTCACCACGGATTGCCAAGTGCGGCACAACAACCCAGCACGCGCAGCCCAACAGGCATTCGCCGCCGACTCCCTCGAATCGGGTCGAGGGCTCGCAGAGCAGCACACCGAGATCGAGCAGCCATGCGTGACGCATGAGCTTGGACTCCCAATCCAGGGCGTCGTAGGCCTCCCGCGCGGGCACGAACCAGCTCATGTCGAGCTTGCTCAGCCGCGGGATGAAGGCGGCGACCGTGGTGGCACCCGAACCCGCGAACGCCAGCGTGTTGGGCCCGACGACGGGATCCAGCGATTCAGACAACGACGCGGTGACCGCACTGGCCGAATCCGCACCGAAGGCGCGAACCTCGACGAATTCGACTGCTGCCGAGTCTGTTACCTCGCCGACCAGCGGCGTGTCGGCCGGACCAATGCCCACTGCGAGCAGGTTGATCCAGCTGTCGGTCTGATCACCACGGGTGGCCGGGTGCCACGCGTCGGCCGGGACATTCATCCAGTTGAGTGCCTTGATCGACTCGTACAAGTGATCGCCTCCGTCACGCAGAACAAACTGCGCGATACCGGTGTCGATGGCCTTGTGCGCCGCGTCAAGGTCGCCGACCGCGTTGTACACCGCGTTCTGCGGTACACCGAAGAAGCCTGCGGTGAAGGGGTTCTTGTAGAGGTCACCCCAGACGGTCATGACGCCTTTGTTCTTGTCGGCGTCCACCATGCAGTCGAGCTCGTTGATGGCGATGAACGCGCGACCGTCCTTAAGTTCGTCGTTGTCGGCGTCGGCGGGCAGAACGCACATGCCGGCAACCAGCGCACGACGGCCCAACCGGATGTTGGATAGGTGGCGGGCCAACTCTACGACGATGCCACTGCCCGTTCCACCGACCAGCGAGAAGGCGATGATCACCAGTGGAGTCTTGTCGCTGGACATGATCCCGTCGGCGAAGCGGTCCAGTGCCTGGGCAACCTCACCACCGGTGTAGTAGTCGACGCCGTAGAGGCCCTTGGACACCGCGCGCGGGAAGTGCTCGCCAGTCTCTGGCACCACGAGATCGTTGGGAAGCCACGGCTCGTAGTTGGGATTCCAGTAGTAGCGAGGGTACTCCTTCTTGAGGAATTCGCGGTAGCGGCGCAGTTCGCTGAACAGCGCCTCATTCTCCAGCGCGGGGAGGTCGACGACCTCCGCGCTGGCGAGATCGCCGGACAGCGCTGCCGACGCGGTGGTGACACCGGTCAATTCGGCATCACCGATGTCGATGGCCAGCCCACGGAACGGTGTTTCCGAGCCGGCTGCAGCACCCCCGGGGGCGTACTCGCGCAGCATCGATTCAACGACGTTAGAACCGGTCTTGCCGATGCCCAGGACGTGAATAGAGAACGGCCCCTCGTGATCTCCGATGCGATGAACGCCATCGGTGACCAACGCCTCAAGCCGCACCTTGTCGGTGCCGTACCCAGCGGACTCGCTGTCGCACGCCGCACCTTCATGAGTGTGGCTGTGCCCATGATCGTGATTGTGGTCGTGTGCTCCTGACACTTCATCTCCTTCAACGGTGGTCGCGAGCCTGCGGATGCCGCACAGCGGGGAGGGACGGGTCTTGTCGACCGGACTCGCGAAGTTACTGCCTGAATGAGAAGCCAATGGCTTCCCGCAACTGAGCGTAGAGGTTTTACTGTCATTGTGAAATATCTCGGTGTTAACTGTTCGTAACCGAAATATGCGAACTGACAACGATATGGTTGAGGACCAATCCTGTGAACGCTAGTATGTAGCCAGCGGGGGCTGGAACGGTGGCCGCAGTCGCTCGTACTGCGCATCCCCGTACCAAGAGAAGGATGATTGAATGACCAATGTCCAGACCAAGCCAGCGGGCGCCGCCGACGCGGCCGAGGCAGACGCCCTCCAGGTCTCACCCCGGCCACTCGCAGGGCGATTGGATTCATTGAGTCGAATGCTCTCACGCCGCATCGACGGGATTACCGCGCAGCACAATATGTCCGCCGATCACTGGTACGCACTCGACGTCATAGTGCGTCGGGACGGCGTGGCGATGAATCACTTGGCGCGCGCATTGAGCGTCGCCGCACCCACCCTCACCAAGTACGTGGACAAGCTGGCTGTGAACGCCTACGTCTTCCGGCTCGCCGACCCGCGCGATCGGCGCAAAGTACTGGTGCACGCCTCCAGCCGGGGTACGAGCGTCCACCAGGAACTCCTCGGCACTATCGCTGCCACCGAAGCCGAGGTATTGGGCATCTTCGCCGCACGCGACCGCCGAGCGCTGGAACGCATGCTCAAACACTACGGCAAACAAGCAGAGGACTTCACGAGTCAGTAAGCCGACCGGCGCCCGCTGCTGGTTTAGCCGACCATCGCAATCTGTTCGAGGACATCGAATTCGAGCCCGTTGGCCTTCGCCATGTACACGTCTTGAGCAAGATGGTGCCGACGGAATCGGACATGTCCACGTGGACTGTGATAACGAATGTCGGCTTGTGCCTGCGCACTCAATTCAGACACAGTCACCGACGCCGACCGCTCAACCAGTTCAGCCAGGAGCCGCACACCCTCGTAGCAGGACTCGCCCGGCGAGGCCAGCGGCGGCGCACTCACACCGAACCGGTCCGCATAACGCCCACCGAACTCCAGACTGTGGCCGGTCCCCAAGGATTCGAAGAATCCTGACACGGAATAGAGTTCACGCGCAGCGCCCACACCGCCCGCCAGCAGCATATTCTCATCGATCAGCGGACCGAGTCGAGGAAGGTCGCGATCGAACCCACGTGCGGCGAACTGCCTGTTGAACGACACCGCATCCTGGCCCAGCAACAACACGAACACTCCGTCGGCGCCGGAGCGCTCGATCTCATCGAGTACACCGCTGAAGTCGGTCTCACCCAGCGGCGCGAAGTGCTCCCCGACAAGCCTGACACCTGGACCGTAGGCATCTGTTGTCGCCCACTTCAACATCCGACCAGTCGTGCGTCGTGGCCACACATAGTCACTGCCGACGATAAACCAGGATGTGATGCCGTTCTCTCGACCCATCCATTGCAGCGCGGGCACGATCTGACGTTCGGGCACCTCCCCGGTAGTGAACACACCGGGTGACGATTCGCCGCCCTCGTACACCGCCGTGTAGATGTAGGGCACCAGACCACCAACGGATCGGACGATCTCGCGACGCAGCGCCGAGGTATGCCAGCCGATCAGGGCTTGGACCTCACCGTTGGACACCCATGCGGAGACGTCGCGGGTCACGTCCCCGATGTCGGCGCCGCCATCGATGACGGTGGCGGAGACCTCGCAACCCAGAAGTCCGCCATGCTCATTGAGCTCGGCGATGGCCAGTTCGGCGCTGCTCAGGCACGAAGGCCCGAAGATGCCCGCCGGACCACTCTCAGGTATGAGCAGACCGAGATTCATGCGTGGGTCAGACATCGAACTCTCTCCCTGCGCAGCGTGGATCGCCGGTTACGTCCTATGATTTCAGCGCGCTATTACCTGGGTGTAAATCGCTCGTGTGAGGTCCCACACGCGGAAAACAGAATCGATCCCGCCGGTGACATGACGTGACTCCCCGACGAGATCGACTCCGTGGCTATGCTTCTGCGGTTTTCTCGGTGGGCAGATCGTAGACCGGTGCGGACGCAACACCAATGGTCTTGCGGGTGATCGCCTCGACCTTTTCCCGAGTGGCCTCGGCGTCGGTCACCCAGTCACGGTAGAAGTCGAAGGGGCATTCGGCGATCCCTTTGTCGCCGTCGCCTGCGTTGTAGACGCCGGTGTAGCCGCGGTGGAGCAGCTTGAACAGGTGGTTCTGCGACTGGTCATTGGCACGCGCATCCCGGATCGTCGAAAGTGAGAGCTGCGCGTACTGAATCCCGTAGTCTTCCTCCCCGCACTCCCCCAGCGTGCGCCCGTCAAATCCGACGATGGCGCTGTGGCCGAAGTACGAGTAGACGCCGTCGAAACCAGTCGCATTGGCCACTGCGACATAGCAGTTGTTTGCCCACGCCATCGTCTTTGACATCAGAACCTGCTGTTCCTTGGCCGGATACATGTAGCCTTGCGGGCGGACGATGAGTTCCGCACCCTTCATCGCGCAGTCACGCCAGATCTCCGGGTAATTGCCGTCGTCGCAGACGATGAGCGAGACCTTCATACCCTTCGGGCCGTCGGTGACATAGGTCTGCCCACCCGGGTACCAGCCCTCGATCGGGGTCCACGGCATGATCTTGCGATACTTCTGCACGATCTCGCCCTCGTCGTTGATCAGCACCAATGTGTTGTACGGCGGCTTGTTCGGGTGATCCTCATGCCGTTCACCGGTCAAGGAGAAGACTCCCCAGGTCTTTGCAGCCCGACATGCCTCGGCGAAAATGTCGGTTTCATCGCCTGGCACCGTGGCGGCCGTCGCATACATCTCGTCGGCGTCGTACATGATGCCCATGGTGGAGTACTCGGGGAACACCACCAGATCCATGCCCGGGAGGCCGGCCTTCATCCCGACAACCATGTCCGCAATCTTGCGCGCGTTGTCGAGTACCTCCTCCTTGGTGTGCAGCCGCGGCATCTTGTAGTTCACGACGGCAACGCCAACCGTGTCCGGGCTCGATGAGATGTCTCCATGTCGCATGTTGGACCCTCCATTTAGTTCGTCAACTCTCGCCAGCCTTCTGCACGAGGTACTTTGATCGTAAAGTATTCGAAACGACAGGGTCCAGCCATAGCCGTTACACTTATGTTTCAAGGAGGATCTCTCGATGCAACCTGGATTACCCACGAACTCGCCCCCCAGCCCGATGGGCTCCAGCCGGTTCAGGCTGGGACGGCTCCGATCACCACAGGAGCTGACTGCCGCATTGCAGTCACATATCGTCGGGCAGGAGGCCGCTATCGAGGCGGCGGTGCGCGCATTGACGATTTCCGCCGCGGGGCTGCGCGATCCCAACCGTCCGATCGCCTCGCTACTGCTGGTTGGGCCGACAGGTGTGGGAAAGACCGAGCTCGCAAGACAACTCGCGCGTCAGGTCACCGGCGATCCCGATAGCCTCTGCCGAATAGACATGAATGCCCTTGCACAAGAACACTACTCGGCATCGCTTGCCGGGGCGCCGCCCGGCTACGCCGGTGCAAAGGAAGGCCTGACGCTCTTTGACCCCACCCTGATCGCGGGTAACCATTCCCGGCCGGGGCTCGTCCTCTTCGACGAGGTCGAGAAAGCGCACGCGACAGTCCTGCGGTCATTACTGCAGATTCTGGACAGCGGGGTCCTGAGGCTGTCGGCAGGCAACGAGACCATCGACTTCCGCAACGCGATTGTCCTATTCACATCCAACCTCGGATCTGCCGAAGTAGCCGCCCACGAACGCCAGCACCGAGGCTCGTCGTCACTGCAGCGGCTCGCGGCCCCATTCCGGCCCGGCGCACGTCGCGACTCGCAGCAGATCGTTGCCGACGTCGTCGAACAGTTCTTCGACCCGGAGCTGTACAACCGCTTCGACGAGGTTGTGCACTTCGCGCCGTTGACCCAGACCTCAGCGGGCAAGATCGTGGATCTTGAGCTCGCGCGCCTACGTAATCAGCTGTCTGCCATCCACATTGATTGGATAACAGATGACGACGTACGAAGTCTTCTAATCCACAAGGGATTTGATTCCACCTACGGAGCCAGGCATATAAAACGTACCGTCCGCATTACGCTGTCGGCACCGATCGCCGAAGCAATCGTAACCGCTCCTGACGCAGACAAGCGATCTCGTCTCACGCTGTCCACGACAGTGACGCAGGGACAAGTCGTCGCCACCGTCACCCGGGCCGCTGGGTCCTAGTGGTCCGTCTGTGAATTGATCTGTCAAGGGTGCCGCGGCCGCGACTGACTTTGTCGACAATCGATTCGGAGGTGGCTTTCCAGATGAAGGGCTTCGGGTCGACGCTCCAGTGCTGAGCCCATAGGGTGATGGCGGCAGTAAGATCAGCGGCACTGGAGAAGGTTGAGGGACGACTACGGTCGGCGAACAGGACGCCGAACTGGCCGCGCTTCGCAAATAGAACGCCGAATTACGAAGGGCCAACGACATTTTAAAGACCACGTCAGCGTTTTTCGCAGCGGCGGAGGTCGACCGCCGACTGCGCTGATCGTCGACTACATCGACGCTCACAAGGACCGGTTCGGGGTCGCCCCGATCTGCCGAGTGTTCTCCGAGCGCGGCGTGCAGATCGCCCCGTCCACCTACTACGCCCGCACCCAGGCGGGTCCGGTCTCGGCGACACAAGTGGCCGAGGCGTACGCCGCTCACGCCGTGTACCAGGCGTTTCACCGCAATCGTGGTGTCTACGGCGTCCGCAAAGTCTGACACACGATGCGGCGCGAGGGCCGGGAGATGGGTCGCGATCAGGTGGGCCGGCTGATGGGGATCTGCGGCATCACCGTAGTCGTACCCGGTAAGCGTCGAACGGTCACGACCCAGCGCGATGATCGCGCGCCGCGGCATCCTGATCTGGTGGAGCGACAGTGGTCTTCACCGGTCGGGCCCGACCAATGGTGGGTGGCTGATTTTACCCCCTGCTGGACGCTGGCAGGGTTCGTCCACACCGCGTTTCTCGTCGATGTGTACTCGCGCCGAATCCTGGGATGGCGGGTGACGACAAGCAAGACGACACCGTTGGTGACCAGCGTTCTCGAGCAAGCATTGTTCGCCCGACGAAGAATCTACTTCTCGTTTACCGCAACAGGATTGGTGCACCACAGCGATGCGGGCAGTCAGTACACAGCGCTGGCGTCTACCGAGGCGCTACGCGACTCCGGCCTCGCCGTATCGATCGGCTCGGTCGGCGATGCACTCGACAGCGCGTTGATGGAATCAGCGATCGGGTTGTACAAGACCGAACCGATCGAGCGCCAGCGATCGTGGACCGGCCGCGGCTAGGTCGAGCGCGAGACCGCCGCGTGGGTGCATCACTTCTCGCGCGCGTTCACCGCCGCGTTCGGGCAGTCCCCACACTCCAAACTGCAAACACGTCGACTCGAGCGGGCAGTGTTGCGCGAGACGGATCGCACCGTCGCCGAGGGGAACCGTCCCCACACAATCCACTTCAAATGGTGGACAACATGATTCGCATTGCAAGCGCTCAGCGGTGGGTACACGGCCAGGACGAGGCCCTGGAATTCTGGACGACGAAGGTCGGGATGGAGGTCCGCTCGGACGTCTCGCTGCCGGAGATGCGCGGGTTCCGCTGGCTCACCGTCGGGCAGCAGGGACAGGACGACGTCTCCATCGTGGTGATGGACATCCCCGGCCCACCGGCCTTCGAGGCCGAGATCTCGAGAGAGAGCCACAGCCTGATGTCCTAGGGGTTCGCGGCGACGGTCTTCCTCACCACCGAAGACTGTCGGGGCGACTACGAGGCCGTGTCCGCCCGCGGCGTCGAGTTCACCGAGAACCCCGAAAAACGGCCGTATGGGATCGGCGCAGGTTTCCGCGACCCCTCGGGCATCAGGCTCCGCCTGACCCAGATCGCGGAGATCCCGGCATGGGTGCGAGACCGCCTGTCGCGCCGACGGTCATCGGCGACAATGCTCGTATGACCCGTCTCCGATCAGGCCTCGCCGCCGCTGCGACCGCTCTGGCCGCGGCCTGCATGCTGCTGGCCCCGGGCACCGCGCAGGCCGCCCCTTTCCCCGTCACCACGGATGCCAACCAGGCGATCGCCGAGCACTACCTGAGCCCGGCCGCCGAGTCGCCGGCCGGCAGCAACCGGTTCGACTGCCGGGATCGACACGGACGCGACCCGATCGTCCTGCTGCACGCCACCGCGATGAACCAGAGCGCCAACTGGGCGTACCTTGCCCCGACCCTCGCCAACGCCGGGTACTGCGTTTTCAGCCTCACCTACGGCCAGGCGTCGTGGAGCGGCAACACCGGCGGTCTCGGCAACAAGGAACAGGCGGCGGCGCGTCAGGTCGCACCGTTCGTCGACAAGGTCCTCGCCGCCACCGGCGCCGCCAAGGTCGACCTCATCGGCCACAGTCAGGGCGGAGCCATCGCCCAGCTGGTGACGCAGCTCCCGGGCCGCGCTTCCAAGGTGGACACCCTCATCTCCCTGTCGGCGTCGCACCAGGGAACCTCGCGCGTCGGGTCGATCACCGACCGACTCCCGGCACGGGCTCCCGGCCAGAGCTACTGGGGTCCGCGGCACCCGTCGATCGACTACGTCAACTTCGCGACCCGCTACGACGAGATCTCCACCCCGTACACGAACACCCTGATGACACCTGGGCCGAACGTCGTCAACACGCTGGTCCAGGACGTGTGCCCGGCGTCGAAGATCGGTCACGTCGGCATGGCCTACTCCCCGACCGTCGCCGCGCTCGTCCGAAACGCGCTCGACTCCGCCCATCGGGTGCCGGTCGTCTGCGGCTCCGACTACCCGCTCTGAGCCCCGGGCCCTCGCCAGAATCACCCGGTCAGACCACGTTCGCGAGCTACAGCTAGCGCGCCTGGGCGCAGGTCGCGATTCTGTGCGGGGGCACGTCCAGGCGCGCGGATGGAGCCGGTTTTTGTTGCGGGCGATGGACTCGCTAGACTCGTCTGCGCTGCCTCGCGTAGCACGCCGCCCTAGCTCAGTCGGTAGAGCAATTCACTCGTAATGAATAGGTCAGGGGTTCGATTCCCCTGGGCGGCTCCACCAGGATCGTGCGATGCCGATCCCTGCACGACGCTCCTCATACCCTCGCAGATCGCTCAGTTTCTCACCCGGTCGGCCGACGCATACCTCAAACACTTAGCTACGCAAAGATAAATGCGTGCCAGGAATGTCGGTGTTAATCCATTCAGATGACACGTCCCGAGCCTCCCGCTCCTTAGACTCCATCCGACTGTAGGAGGTCAATTGGGGGCACGTCGGGGAGGTAAGCACCGGTCTCAACCGGCGCGAACTGCCACAACTTCTCGTAAACCATCGCGCGCGACAGCCACATCGCTGACGCTCAGCGCGTTGTCTCTCGGCACCGTCGTGCCGATTGCCGTCGCGTCGACAAACATCCCCGTCGTCGAAGACCTCATCGATCGCGAAATCGTCCGCGAGGCCACCCAGCACGGAAACACCAGCGACATCTTCGCCGACCTGCCCGACGGCACGATCATGGTCGTCACCCCCGGCACCGACGACACCACGCTGATCTCGCGCAACCTTCCGTACGTCGGCCAGCGGCAAACCCTGATCATCAACTACCCCGAGTCCTTCGGACCCGTCATCGCCGGTCGCTCGAACACGCTCGCACCGTTCTCACCGGGCTACGACGAGTCCAAAGAGCATGCGATGAACCAGAACCTGGCCGTGATGGCCGCGTTCGCCGAGATGGGTGAGGACCGCCCGTTCGTGGTCTACACCGGTTATTCGCAGGGCGCCGACGCACTCGGCGACGCCGCCGAGAACCCCCGGGCCTACGACAACGATTTCTTCGTCCCGGGCAAGGACATGGTCGTCCTGGTCTCCGACCCGCGGAGCCCTTGGGGCATCAAGGCCTGGCTCGACACGATGCCGTTCCTGAAGCCGTTCGTCGCGGTGGCCGGGATCGACGCCAACGGCGCCCGCGATCCGGAAGCCAGCGGCAAGATCAAGGTCGTGTCGGTGATCGTCGTCGGCGACCCAGTCAGCAACTTCCAGTGGGTGGCGTACCGGCCCATCTCGTCGCTCATCGTCAACGCGGCCGGGTTCCTCACCATCCACTCGGGCAACGGACCGCACACGTACGGCGACGTCGAACGTCTGGGTGACCCGACCGAATACACCAGCGCCAACACCACATACCTCGTGTACGACGCCGCGCATCCCCTGGCACTGCTGGTGGCAGCCATCTACGACACGCTCGGGATCACCTACGACAAGGACGATCTCGCCCGCTGGGACGCACTCGCCGAGGCCTACTACCCGACCCAGGCGCCGAACCCCGACAACGCAGCGGTACCGGTCACGGCCGTGGATCCGGTGAAGCAGGACCCGCTCGGCGACGGATACACCGTCACCGTGCCATCCGAAGTCGCAACCGGCGCAGAGAAGCCGGAAGGCCCGCCGGAAACCCGGGGAATCGTCCCGGCCGGGATCGTGCCGCCGGCCGCCGACGACGTCCCCACGGGTGAGCGCGAGCCCGCAGTCGATCGCGGCGAGGGTGAACCCGTCTCCGAAGACGCCGGCGACCGACCGGGTGGCTCCGAGAAGCCGGATTCCGAAGGCTCGGATTCGGGTTCGGAGAAGCCGGACTCCGGCGACAGCGGATCCCGAGATTCCGACTCGTCGACCGGCGGAGACAACTCATCGAACAGCAGCGCCGGCAACGATCGGGAGAAGTCAGACTCCTCCGGAACCGGTTCGGCCGGTGGGGATTCGACGGACCGCGAAGCCGCCTGATCCCCCACCGGCCGTGGGACTAGCTGGAGCCGAACAGATTTCCCAGGCTGCCGTTGCCACCGGTGTCGCCTCCGGCGTTGTCGCCGCCGCCGTTGTCACCACCGCCGTTGTCGGCCGGCTTGCCGGTGCCGGTCACCTTGTAAGCCTGTGTGCGGCCGTTGATCGTCAGTCCGAGGACCGGATCGGGCGTCGCGCACTCCTGGTAGATCACGTACGAGGTGTCGGCACGTCCGGACTTCCACGTGGTGGCGGTAGCCGAGCCCTGTTTCGCAATCGACTTGTTGATCCACCACACGATCTTGAGCGCGTGCTTCACCCGGACGAACGACAATTCATCCGAGCGATTGATCGATCAGAATTTCGGCAGCATTGCGCGCGTCGTCGGCCGCCTGCGCGGTCCCGGCGATCGCCGCCGTCGTCTGGGCGCCCTCGGCCAGAATCGCCAGCTGAGCAGCGAGGCGAGGCGGCCCGCCGAGTTCGGCGACGAGGCCGGCCACGTAATCCTGGAAGCCAGCCTTCTGCCTGCGCACCGCCTCGGCCACCGAGGGCAGTTCCCCGCCGAGTTCGCCGTACGCGTTGATGAACGCGCATCCCCGAAACTCCTCGGTTCCGAACCATCCGAGCAGGAAGTCGAAGATCGCGAGCAGCTTCTCCCGCGGCGCCGAGGACCCCTCCGTACAGGCTGCGATACCCGCGCCCCACTGCCCGCTTCGATCGTCGAGGACGGCGAGGATCAGTGCCTCTTTGGAAGGAAACATCGAGTAGATCTTCTTGAGCGACACACCTGCCGCGTCACGGACCTTGTCCATCCCGACCGCGTGCACCCCATACGCGTTGAACAGCTCATCGGCGGCGCGAATGACCTGCTCACGGGGGTCGACCACAGTGTCCTTCGAAGCTGCCACGACACACCGTCCTCACCGGATTCCGAGCTACCCCTTGCGTGGGGAACGATCGTTCTCTAGCATAGCAACCAGCTCAGAGAACGCCCGTTCTCCGCAGCTCCGAACAGACCCCCTCGGGTCGCTGCAGAAGAGAGAAGTGATCTCCATGGGTTACATCACCGTCGGCACCGAGAACTCCGCCGACATCGAGCTCTACTACGAGGACCACGGGGCCGGCCGGCCGGTCGTGCTGATCCACGGCTACCCCCTCGACGGCAACAGCTGGGAATTGCAGGCCCGCGAACTGCTCGACGCCGGCTATCGGGTCATCACCTATGACCGTCGCGGGTTCGGCAAGTCGAGCAAGGTCGGCACCGGCTACCACTACGACACCTTCGCCGCCGACCTGAACACCGTGCTCGAGACCCTCGACCTGCGTGACGTCATCCTGGTCGGATTCTCGATGGGCACAGGCGAACTCGCCCGCTACGCCGGCAAGTACGGGACCGAGCGGATCGCCAAGTTCGCCTTCCTGGCATCGCTCGAGCCGTTCCTGGTGAAGACCGACGACAACCCCGAGGGCGTCGACGCCGCGGTCTTCGACGGCATCGCCGAGGCGGCCAAGAGCAACCGGTACGCCTGGTTCACGCAGTTCTACAAGGACTTCTACAACCTCGACGACACACTCGGCAGCCGCATCACCCAGGAGGTCGTCGACGCCAACTGGAACACCGCCGTCGGCAGCGCGCCGGTCGCGGCCTACGCCGTGGTCCCCACCTGGATCGAAGACTTCCGCAAGGACGTTGTCGCAGTCCGTGATTCGGGGAAGCCGACGCTGATCCTGCACGGCACCGCCGACAACATCCTGCCGATCGACGCCACCGGTCGCCGCTTCCACGACGCCGTCCCGGAGGCCGAGTACGTCGAGATCGAGGACGCTCCCCACGGCCTGCTGTGGACGCATGCCGCCGAGGTCAACGAGGCTCTGCTGCGGTTCGTCGTGAAGTGACCACGCGCGCGTGACGCACGACGGCCGTCGGGGGGACATCCCACCCGACGGCCGTTGCGTCGTGTCTCTCTACTTGGTCGTCTCGTCCTCGGCCTCGACGGCTGCGGTCTCCTGGGAGGATTCCGCGTCGGTGTCATCGGCCAGCGGGTCGTACCCGGGCACCCCTTCGAGGACGGTCAGCTCCTGGTCGATGGCGGCCGAGACGGCCTTGGCCTCTTCTTTGATCTTGCGGATGAAGTCCGACATCGCCTGCTCCCTCGCTCATCGACTGCACGGCCTGCGACCGTCCACCCATGATAGGGCGGGTCACTTCTTCAGATCGGGGTTCTCCTCGTAGACCTCCTTGATGAGCGACATGTCGAAGATCTGCTCGGGTTTGATGTCGTAGCCGGCCTTGGCCAGAGCCTCGATGTTCTGCGCGATGAGATCGTCTGTCATCGTGAGCAGACCGTTGGCCTTGGTGTCCTCGGAGACGACGAGCGTGTTCTGCGCGATGGCCTCCTTGGTCTGCTCGGCCTCGTCGAGTCCGAGATCCTTGCCGTACTTGGTGACCGCGAGCTTCGCCGACCCCGCCGGATCGGCGACCGCGTCGTACCAGCCCTTGATGTCGGCCTTGAGGAAGGCCTTCACCTTGTCGCGCTCGTTGTCGATGGTGTCCTGCCGAACGACGAGCGTCTCGGCGACGAGCGGCAGGTTGAAGTCGGCGAACAGGAAGTTGGCGTTCGGGAAACCGCTCTCCTCCAGGGTGATCGGCTCGTTGGTCACGTAGCTGACCCAGCCGTCGACCTCGCCGTTCTTCAGCGGCGTCGGGTCGTACTGGACGGTGATCTTCTCGATGTCGGCTTCGGTCATGTTGTTGGCGGTGAGCAGCGCCTGGAAGACGTTCTCGTTGGTCGCCTGCACGCCGATCTTGCGCCCCTTCATCTCTTCGGGACTGAGGATGGGTTTGCCCGCCGACGAGACGATGCAGAACGGGTTGCGCTGGAACGTCGCGGCTACGGTCATCAGTTTCGCGCCCTGCAGGATGACCGGTGCGGTCAGCTGCGGCGCGGACATGCCGATCCACACCTTGTTCGACGTCAGGCCGTTCTCGACGCCCGTACCGGCGCCACCGCCGGTGATCAGTTCGGGTGTGCCGAGGCCTTCCTCCTCGTAGTAGCCGTTCTCGATGGCGAAGTACTCACCGGCGAACTCGATGTTCTTCTGCCACGACAGCTGCACCTTCGGATTGGTCGAGGTCGTACCCCCGCTCGCAGAGCCACCGGAACTGCACGCCGACAACGCGCCGGTCAGGCCGAGTGCACCGGCGGCGCCCCCGGCCATCATCGAATAGCGGAGAAACGACCGACGGTCGAAGGAGTTTGCCATGTGAGAGTTACCTTTCGCACGAAGCTGATTCGGTCGCACAGGTGCGCCCGACCTAGGTTTGCTGCATTCCCATCTGCGACAGGACGACAGTCTCGATGACACCCACCACGGCGTAGATGACGATCGAAGCAACGGTGATGACGAGGACCGAGGCCCAGAGTTCGTCGTAGGCCGCGGCGGGCAGAGCCCGCTGAAGCGACGCACCGAGGCCCTTGTTGGTCCCCAACCATTCGGCGACGGTCGCACCGATCAGCGCGCCCGGCACCGACACCTTGGCCGCGCTGAACAACGACGGGACCGCCGACGGAATCGCGGAGCGCCGCAACGCCGTCCAGCGCCCGCCGCCGTACACACTGATCACGTCGGTGATCTGGCGCGGCGCATTCGACAGCCCGGTCATGATCATCACGAGCGCGGGGAAGAACACGACGATCCCGCCCATCACCGCGACCACCGCGACACCTCGGCCGACGATGACGGTGATCAGCGGCGTCATCGCGACCAGAGGCACCGATCGGAGGAGCATCGCGATCGGCATGAAGGTCTGTGCCGCAGAACGGGACACGACGAAGATCGCTGCCGTGACGATCGCGGCGAGCATGCCCGCGACGAATCCGATCGCCGCGTCCTGCAACGTGATCCAGAGATTGTCGAAGATCTCGGCGCGATTGGCCGGCGCGTCGGCGTCGACGAACAGGTAGTTGAACACATCGACCGGTGTGCGTCCGATGATCGGCCCGATGTCGGGGAAGGCCAGGAGGAACAGCCACCAGATCACGAGGATCAACGCGAACGACAACAGCAGGGAGCCGAGGAAACGCCCGGCCGCCCACAGACCACCGGTTCCGATCCCACCTGCTCCGAGAGTCCTCACCTCGGCGCTCATCGTCCCGCCGCCGTTCCGCTCGACCAGTTCGTCGCATACTTGGCGATCACCGCGACCACGGCGTAACCGAGACCTGCGACCGCTCCGCTGATCAGGGCGATGGCCCACACCTGCGGGATGTTGCCGCTCTGCTGGGCGATGATCATCGCCGGACCGGCCCCGGTCTCGGGCATCGCCAGGAACTCACCGAGCACTGCGCCCAGTACCGCCGCCGGAGCAGCAATCTTGATGGCTGCGAGCGTGTTCGGCAATGCGGCAACCGATCGCACCCGCCAGAGCTGCGCGAACCGGCCGCCGCCGTAGACCTTGATGAGGTCGAGGCTGCCGGCGTGCGGCGATCGCAGCCCCGACAACGTCCCGATCATCGTCGTGAAGAACACCGAGATCGCCGCGAGAAAGACGATCATGGTCGTCACCTCGGCGAAGGCCACCTGGATGATCGGTGCGACGGCGATGATCGGCGTGCAGTACGACAGGATCGCGAGCTGGGTCGCCAGCCCCTCGACCGGCGGGAAGAGGATCACGACGATGGCCAGCGCGATCGCGAGGCCGTTACCCCACAGGAATCCGCGGAACGCCAGTTCGACTGTCAGCGAGAAGTTGTCGACGTAGTAGGCGGACCCGGTCTCGCCGATCTCGGCCAGCACCGACCACGGCGTCGGGATCGTTCCGCCGAACAGCTCCAGCGCACCCGCGATCCACCACACCACGACGAGCCCGACGATGCCTCCGAGACCGGCCAGCCATCGGACCGATCCGAATCTAGCCACTCACGCCCTCCGCAACGGGTTCGGGCGCAACATCTTCGGTCGATTTCGAGTTCGACTGCTTGCCGAACAGGAGACCGGAGAGATGGTCGTGGATCGCATGGAACTCGGGGGTGCGCATCATCTCCGGGACACGTGGCCGCGGCAGATCGATGGGGACCACCTCCACCACCGTGCCCGGCCGCGGACTCATGACCGCCACCACGTCGGAGAGGAAAACCGCCTCGGCAATGCCGTGCGTGACCATCAGCGTGGTCGCCGGCTTCTCGGTCCAGATACGCAGCAATTCGACGTTGAGCCGCTGCCGCGTCATGTCATCGAGTGCTCCGAAGGGTTCGTCGAGCAGCAACGCAGTCGGTTTCACGACCAGGGCGCGAGCGATCGAAACACGCTGGCGCATACCGCCGGAGAGCATCGCGGGCTTGGACTTCTCGAAACCCTTGAGCCCCACGAGCTCGATCAGGTCCGCGACGAGAGCGTCGTCGGCCGGCATCCCGCCGACCTGCAGCGGCAGTCTGATGTTGGACTCCACCGACCGCCACGGCAGCAGCGCCGAATCCTGGAAAGCGATGCCCAGCTCATGATTTCGCTGGAGGTCCTGCGGCGATTGCCCGTTCATGAGCGCGGTCCCCGAGGTGGCGTCCTCGAGGCCGGCGAGGATCCGTAGCACCGTCGACTTGCCGCAGCCCGACGGACCGAGCAACGACAGGAAGGAACCCTCCGACGTGCTCAGCGAGACGTCGGACAACGCGGTCACCGTCGAACTCCCGCGCAGCGAACGGGAGGTGAACGTCTTGGTCAGTCCAGAGATGTTGATCCCCGTACCCAGGGGGCGTGTCATGACCGGAGACGTTAAAGAGGCCGTGTTGCAGCCTGATTACCGTCGCGTAATAGTCGCGCCGTGCTCAGCCGGCGAACATCTGGGCGTACGGAGCCGACAGCGCCGGATAGTAGGCATCCCAGTCCACCGTGCCGACGCCGCTGCCGGACTCCGCCGCGACGAGCCGGTCGAGGTAGTACTCCCACCCGGGACCGACGTTCTCGGCCATCTCGGGGCGCGGAAGTCCCTGCGCGAACGTGAGTGTGGTGGTCCCATCGGCCTCGGTGAGATCCAACTCCAGCCGCCACACGTCGTCGGGTCCGCCCTCGGGATCGGGCGACTTCGATTCGACGACGAGCCGGTTCGGCGGCTCGCAGTCCAGAATGGACATTTGCTCCGGCGCCGCGTCCTCACCCTCTGCGGTCATACGGAAATCGACGAACCCGTCGGTCGGATCGCCGTCCCAGGTCCCCACCCAGCGTTCCAGCCGTCCGGGTTCGGTGATGGCCGCCCACACCGCGGCCACAGGCGCGGTGAAGGTGCGCTCGAGGACCACATAGGGAACCCCGTCGCGGATCTCCCGGCGGCCGGTGGCCGTCACGTCGGCATTCATCCTGTCTCCTTCTGTTCGCCGGTCTGGTGGCTCGGGTCGTCGAACTCCCGCACGGTGCGTCGGACCTCGAGATCGAGCGCGTCGAGATGATGCTCGCCGAACGGCGGCGTTGCTCCCGCCGCCAGTTCGTCGAGCCAGTCGCGCACCGGTGCCAGTCCGCCGGGCACGAGTTCGTAGTGCCGTTCGCGGCCGTGGTCGACGGCCGAGACCACGCCGGCCTCGTCGAGGACCCGCAGGTGACGCGAGATCGCGGGACGGCTGACCGGATGTTCGGCCGCGAGATCGACGACGCGCGCGGGGCGCTGCGCGAGACGTTCGACGAGTGCCCTACGAGTCGGGTCGGCGATCGCCTCGAATGCATCCACCCACTATTGGTAACACATCAGTTACCAATAGTGGGTGGATCAGCGAGATCCGTGATCTAGCTGATCTAGGCGTCGACCTTGCGCTTGAGTGCCAACCCGATCCGGGCGACCATGTCGTCCACCGCGAACTTGGGTTTGACGTTCATGTCCAGCGCCTCACGACAGTCGAGAACGGCCTCGACGCAGGACAGCAGCTGCTCGGGGCGGGCGTAGCCGGCCAGGGGTATCGAGATGTCGTCGGACTTGTCGGGGTGCATCGCGGTCACCTTCGCCCCGACCCCGACGACGAGCGCGTCGCGGAAGAGCGCGGCGAGGTCGACGAGGGCGCGGTCGAGGACGTCGCGTCCGACGCGCGTGGCCCGCGACTTCTGTCGCTTCTCCAGCTCCTTGAGCGCGCCGGCACTACCGCGGGGCATCCGGGCGGTCCCCTTGCCGGTACCACCCGCACCGAGCGCGGTCTTCATCTCCTCGGTCTCGGCCTCGTCGAGTTCCGCGCTGATCGCCTTGGCCGCTGTCTCCGCCGAACGCACCAGCTCCTCGGCCGCGGCGTACGCCGTCGAATCCCGGGAAGCCGCCCGCGCCAGCGACAGCGCCTTCTCCCGCTGGGAACGGGCGTCGGGGTCGGTGGCGAGGCGCCGGGCGCGGCCGATGTGGCCGCCGCAGACCGACGCCGCCCATCGGGCCTGCTCGGGGTCGAGGCCGTCGCGTTCGATCAGGACCCGTTCGATGGCCGCGGGTGTCGGCGACACCAGCGCGACGTGCCGGCATCGCGACCGGAGGGTGACCGAGATGTCCTCGGGGTCCACCGACGGCGCGCACAGCAGGAAGACGGTGCGGGGTGGCGGCTCCTCGACGACCTTCAGCAGCGCGTTGGCGGCCTGCTCGGTGAGGCGGTCGGCGTCCTCCACGATCACGATCTGCCAGCGACCGGTCCCGGGGCGTCGGGCGGCGGCCTGGACGATGTCGCGCATCGCGTTGACCGCCAGACTCAGACCCTCGGGCACGACGTGCCTCACGTCGGCGTGGGTCTTTGCCATCACCGTCACACACGCGCGGCACTCGCCGCACCCGACGTTCGCCGACTCGGGCGACTGGCACTGCAGGGCGGCCGCGAAACACGTCGCAGCGACCGAACGGCCGCTTCCCGGCGGCCCGGTGAACAACCAGGAGTGCGTCATCGACGCGCGTGACCACCCCGCGTCGACGCCCGGGATCTCGTCGTCGGGCACGAACAGGCCCTCGCTGCTGCCCGCGTCGAGTTGCTGCGCGAGGACCCGCGCAGCACGCGCGGCAGCCCGCAGATCGTCCGCGATGGCCTCTTGGCCGGTCAGCCGATCAAAGACATTGGTCACAACGACACCCTAAACCGCAGTTCGGACACGCCAACGGGGCGGAACCGTGTTTAACGATTGCAAGCAGCCAGCTACCGTAGTCTCCGTGGTGGAACAGCGGTCGCGATGGTCCAAGGTGCTGCACCTTGGCCGTTGGCTGATTCATACGCCGTGGCCGATCCTCGCGCTCGACATGCTCCGCGCGAATCTCGTCGGCGCGCTCTTCACCTTCGCCTTCCTCCGCTTCGGGATGCCGCTCCAGGATTCCATCAGCCTGGACGAGATCACCGCACTGAACCAGGTGATCTTCGCGAGCTACTTGCTGATAGCAATGGTCATCGGCGGTTACGCCAGTATCCAGCTGTCGCTACCCGTGCTCGTGTGGCACCGAAGACGCACGCGACTCGACAACGAGGCCGCCCGACGCCGCGCCCTCGCGCTACCGACGCTGCTGACGGTCGTCAACGCCGCACTGTGGGTGGTGGGCGGCGCGCTCTTCACCCTGGTCAACCTGACGGTGTCGTCGAAGAACGCCTTCATCGTCGCCATCGCGAGCGCCATCGGTGCGATGGTCACCTGCGCCCTCAGCTACATGCAGGCAGAAAAGGTCATGCGGCCGATCACCGTCGCCGCGATGGCCAACAACCCCGACCATGCGATCGCCCCGAGCGTCACCACCCGCATCACCGCGTTCTGGGTGATCAGCGTTGTTGCGCCGATGGTCGTGATCATCGGCCTGATCGTGCTGCACCGGCTGGGCATCTTCGAGGGCGACTCCACCGGCCTGGAACGTCCCATCCTGTGGATGGCGGTGTCGGCTCTCGCATTCAGCGTCATCGCGATCGTGCGCGTGGTGGCCGCGATCAACGACCCGATCAAGCAGCTGCGCCGCGCCCAGTCGAAGGTCAGTGAGGGCGACCTGAACGTCGCGGTGAAGATCTACGACGGCAGCGACCTCGGCCTGCTGCAGGCCGGCTTCAACGACATGGTCGCCGACCTGCGCGAACGACAGGAACTACGCAACCTGTTCGGCCGCTACGTCGGCGAGGACGTCGCTCGACGCGCCATCGAGACCGGTACCGAACTCGGCGGCGAGGAACGCTACGTCGGCGTGCTGTTCGTCGACATCGTCGGTTCGACGCGCCTGGCGGTGAACCGTCCGCCTCGCGAGATCGTCGAGCTGCTCAACGAGTTCTTCCGAGTGGTCGTGACCGTCGTCGGACGCCATGGCGGCTTCGTCAACAAGTTCCAGGGTGACGCAGCGCTCGCGATCTTCGGCGCTCCCCTCGACCTCGACGACTTCGCCGGCCGCGCGCTGGCCTCCGCGCGCGAACTACGTGCCGAGCTGTACCAGACCCTCGGCGACACCGACATCGGCATCGGCGTCTCCGCAGGCAAGGCGATTGCCGGTCACATCGGCGCCGAACAGCGCCTCGAGTACACCGTCATCGGAGACCCGGTGAACGAGGCCGCCCGTCTCACCGAACTCGCGAAGGACGAGCCCACCCGTGTGCTGGGTTCGGCCCGTGCCGTGTTCCTGGCCTCGCATCAGGAGGCCGAGCACTGGGAGATCGGCGAAGGCGTTGAACTCCGCGGACGAGGGATCGAGACCCTCCTCGCCCGCCCGCACATGGAGCCGTACCGCCTGGACTGAAGCCGGCCATCGCGTCCGAGGCGCGAGTGCGGCCAACCCCCGCTCCCTGAGGTGCGAGCGCGGCCAACCCCCGCTCCCTGAGGTGCGAGCGAAGCGAGCCACGAAGGGCGCTCAGTCCTCCGACGAATCCGTCTTCTTCGCGGCCGTCTTCTTGGCCGCGGTTTTCTTGGCCGTCGTCTTCTTGGCGGCAGCCTTCTTCGCGGTCTTCTTGGCGGCCGTCTTCTTCGCCGCCTTCTTGGCCGGGGCCTTCTTGGCAGCCTTCTTCGCCGCCTTCTTGGCCGGGCCGCGGGCACGACGATCGGCGAGGAGTTCCATCGCGCGCTCCGGCGTGATCGAGTCGACCTCGTCGCCCTTGCGCAGGCTGGCGTTGGTCTCGCCGTCGGTCACGTACGGACCGAAGCGGCCGTCCTTGATGACCATCGGCTTGCCGCTGACCTCGTCGTCCTTCCCCAGTTCACGCAGCGGCGGAGCAGCAGCCTGCCGTCCACGACGCTTCGGTTCGGAGTAGATCTTCAGGGCTTCCTCGAGAGTGATCTCGAAGAGCTGTTCCTCGCTGCCGAGGGACCGCGAATCGGAACCCTTCTTCAGGTACGGACCGTAGCGGCCGTTCTGCGCGGTGATCTCGTCGCCGGACTCGGGGTCGACGCCGACGACGCGCGGCAGCGACAGCAGCTTCAGCGCATCCTCGAGGGTGACCGTCGAGATGTCCATCGACTTGAACAGCGAGCCGGTACGCGGCTTGGGACCGGCCTTCTTCGCTGCCTTCTTGGCGGCCTTCTTCGCAGCCGGCTTGGTCTTGGTGGTGGTGCCGCCGCCCGGGGAATCCAGCGGGACCACATCGGCGTCGCCGGCATCGCTGCCGCCGGCACCGGGGGATCCGCCGTCGCGCGGCGTCGGACCCGCAGGGATGGTGATCGGGGCATCACCGTCGTCGTCATCGTCGTCGGACGGCAGGATCTCGGTCACGTACGGACCGAAACGTCCTTCCTTGGCGACGATCTCGTGGCCGGTCAGCGGGTCGACGCCCAGCGAGCGACCCTCCTGCGGCGTCGAGAACAGCTTCTCCGCGATCTCCAGGGTCAGCTCGTCCGGCGTGATGTCGGCCGGCAGGTTGGCACGCTGCAGATCGGGTTCGGCGTCGGCGTCGGTCTTCTTGTTCGCGTTGACGTCACGCTCGAGGTACGGGCCGAAGCGGCCGACGCGCACGTAGATCGGACGGCCTTCTTCGTCGTCGAAGAGCCGGATCGAGTTGACCTGACGGGCGTCGATCTCCTCCAGGTTGACGCCGACGAGCTTCTTGAGGCCGCCGTATTGGGCGATCGCCGACGATGCAGATCGTGCCTCGGCGTCGTCGCCGGACCGCTCGTCGCCGAAGTAGAACTCCGTCAGCCACTTGGTGCGGTTCTCGTTGCCGGTGGCGATCTGGTCGAGGTCGTCTTCCAGGGTCGCGGTGAAGTCGTAGTCGACGAGACTCTCGAAGTACGCCTCGAGGAGCCCCACCACCGCGAAGGCGATCCAGGACGGGACAAGGGCGTTGCCCTTCTTCACGACGTAGCCGCGGTCCTGGATGGTGCCGATGATCGAGGCGTAGGTCGACGGACGGCCGATGCCCAGCTCTTCGAGCACCTTGACCAGCGACGCCTCGGTGAAGCGGGCCGGCGGGTTGGTCGAATGGCCGTCAGCGGTGAGCTCGGTCGCGGTGAGCGACTGTCCCTCGGTCAGCTGCGGCAGGCGGTTCTCGGCGTCGTCGGCCTGACCGCCGGTCTGCTCGTCGACGGTCTCGACGTAGGCCGACAGGAAGCCGGGGAACGTGATGGTGCGGCCCGACGAGGCGAAGGTCGCGCGCTCGCCGGAGGAGGCGGTACCCGCGATGCGCAGGCTCAGCGTGGTGCCCTTGGCGTCGGCCATCTGGGAGGCGACGGTGCGCTGCCAGATGAGCTCGTAGAGGCGGAACTCGTCGGCCTCGAGCTGGCCGGCGACCTGACCGGGGGTCCGGAAGGTCTCGCCCGCGGGACGGATCGCCTCGTGGGCTTCCTGCGCGTTCTTGACCTTGCGGGTGTACTGACGCGGCGTCGGATGGACGAAGTTGTCGCCGTACAGCTCGCGGGCCTGGGCACGGGCGGCGTTGATCGCCGACTCGCTCAGGCTCGTCGAGTCGGTACGCATGTAGGTGATGAAGCCGTTCTCATACAGCCGCTGCGCGATGCGCATGGTGCGGTCGGAGGTGAACCGCAGCTTGCGGCCGGCCTCTTGCTGCAGCGTCGACGTCATGAACGGCGCGTACGGGCGGCGGGTGTAGGGCTTCTCCTCGACCGACGTCACCGTCATGGCCGCGCCACGCAGGCCTGCGGCCAGGCTCTCCGCACGGTCGGCGTTCAGCACGACGACGCCGTCGGACTTCTTCAGTTCGCCGGTCGCCTCGAAGTCGCGACCGGTGGCGACGCGGGCGTCGTCGACGTTGACCAGACGTGCCTTGAACGTCGACGGGCTGGCCTCGGCGCCGGCGTCCATGGTCGCGGCGATGTCCCAGTACTCGGCGGACACGAACGCCATGCGCTCACGTTCACGCTCGACGATGATGCGCGTCGCGACGGACTGCACACGCCCCGCCGACAGCTTCGGCATGACCTTCTTCCACAGGACCGGCGACACCTCGTAGCCGTAGAGGCGGTCGAGGATGCGGCGGGTCTCCTGGGCGTCGACCAGGTCGATGTCGAGGTCACGCGGGTTCTCGGCGGCGGCGCGGATCGCAGGTTCGGTGATCTCGTGGAAGACCATCCGCTTGACCGGGATCTTCGGCTTGAGCGTCTCGAGGAGGTGCCAGGCGATGGCCTCCCCCTCGCGGTCACCGTCCGTGGCGAGGTAGAGCTCGTCGACATCCTTCATCAGCGACTTCAGTTCGCTGACGGTGGTCTTCTTGTCCGGCGAGACGACGTAGAGCGGTTCGAAGTTGTCGTCGACGTTCACGCCGAGACGCGCCCAGGGCTGTCCCTTGTACTTGGCGGGCACGTCGGCGGCGCCGCGCGGCAGGTCGCGGATGTGGCCGCGGGACGACTCCACCACATAGTTGGAGCCGAGGTAACCGGCGATCTTGCGCGCCTTCGTAGGGGACTCGACGATCACGAGTCGTCGGATTCCCCCACTAGAGCGGGATGCGGTGCTGGTCTCGGCCACCGGGGCGTCCTTCGGTTGACTGGGTGGAGAACCACCTGCGCGTTGAAACAGGTGTGTTCGATGGGTTTGTACCTTATGTATAGCGCCGTTTGCACATCTGAATTCCATGTCGCGCTGTCAGATGTGACCCATACCGCGCTACCAGCCCGCGTTTTCCCAGGTCAAAGAATTCTCGTCGAGATCGCTAATGGATGTCCGCAGGTGGCCAATCCGGCACCGCCGCGGCATTCGGTGGAGGACCCACGTATTCGTGCAAACGAACGAGACGGCGGTGTCCGGCGATACGCAGTGCAGGTGAATGGCCCCGCGTGCCGACCAGCGTGGGTGCGATCCCCACCCGCATCAGAGCGGTGGCGAGGGCCGCGTGGGTGTCGGGGGCGTGCGGGTCGAGACCGAGCTGGTAGCGGCCCTCGTCGGAGTGGCCGGAGGCGATCACCCAGAGCCGCAACGCACGGTACGACGGAATCCAGCCGGCGGGCATCGCCTTGACCGCTCCGGCCGACCACGCCTGGTGCAGCGAGTCCAGTTCATGACTCGCGGCGGTGCGGGCCAGCGGGGTGCCCTCATCAGAAGTGGTGACCTCGGCGTCGAGACCGGAGGCCCGCATCTCCTCGACGATCTGCTCCGCGCGCCAGCGATCGCGGACGACGATCGAGACCCGCGTACCGGAATCCGAACGGACGGCCTGACCGTGCGCCACGAGCAGACCCGCGAGATCGGAGTACGCGGGCTCCTCGGTCTCCGCGGAGAAAAACGACAACTGGCCCACAGATCGAGATTAGGTGGTCCGGGTCCGCGAAACCGGCCTTTCCCGCGGCGGTTCGCGACGGCGCTTCATCGGCCCACACAAAACAAACCGCTCCCGTCTCGACTGATCGAGACAGGAGCGGTTGTCGGCAATCTGCGTGAGCAGTTGCGCAGGTGGTCTCAGACCGCGCGAACGCCGGTGGCCTGCGGGCCCTTGGTCCCCTGGCCGACCTCGAACTCCACCCGCTGGTTCTCCTCGAGGGTACGGAAACCGGATCCCTGGATCTCGGAGTAGTGGACGAACACGTCGTCGGAGCCCTCGTCAGGCGCGATGAAGCCGAAGCCCTTTTCCGCGTTGAACCACTTCACAGTTCCCTGTGCCATGTCTTGCAATCCTTTACATATCAACTGTCGCGACACGATGGGTCATCGCGTCGTGGCCGGTTGACCGCCATACCTCAAAGAGCCCCGCGAAGATCTGCTTCGATCCGCCAAACTAACCTCAGTACCACGGCTGCAACACGCTTGTCGCCCGCCTCGACGGGTTGCGAAAGCTGCGGCCGCACCCAGTCAATCATGTCCGGCCCAGTTGCGATAGTCGCATCAACCAAGATGAGCAAAAACCTCGCCAAACTTCAGCAGCACGACATCCGTCGGTAACATCCCGAGCTTCCCCAGACCTACCGCGTCGACACCACTTTGAAGAGTTTCCTCCATAAAATGCAGTACTCCACATTCGGGACAGGCCTCCTCGCGAGGTCCCTCGCAGGCACCGACCCCGACGAGTCCCCACTCACGCACCTGTCGGTAATCCCGTCGCGCCCTGCATCTTTCGCCGAGTGGCCGGAATGGGTTCCCCAAGCACTTCTCGACGCTTACGCGGACAACGGAATCGAACGCCTCTGGACACATCAGGCCCGCGCCGCCGACGAGGCATTCCGCGGTAATCATGTCGCCATTTGCACGGGCACCGCATCGGGTAAATCGCTGTCTTACCAAATGCCGATTCTTTCGACTCTGTTGAATGAAAAGAATTCGACAGCGTTATACCTCGCGCCGACGAAAGCTCTCGGCGCGGACCAGATCCGGTCGGTCTCCTCGGTCATCGCCGGGCGGCCGGAGTTCGGGCATCTGCAGCCCTGCGCCTACGACGGCGACACCGACCCCGAGATCCGACAGTGGGCGCGCGTGCACTCACGGTGGATCTTCACCAACCCCGACATGCTGCACATCGGCATCCTCTCCCATCACGCCCGGTGGCGTCAGTTCTTCCGGCATCTTCGCTACATCGTCGTCGACGAGTGCCACCACTACCGTGGCGTCTTCGGCTCGCACACCGCCCTCGTGATGCGCAGGTTGCTGCGAATCGCCCGAGCAGCCGGTGCCGATCCGACGGTCATCGGTGCCAGCGCGACGGTCGCACAACCCGCGGAGGCGCTGGGCCGCTTGATCGGTGAACCCGCGGTCGCGGTGACCGAGGACAGTTCGCCGCGCGGCGAACGCACCGTCGCATTGTGGGAACCGGACTTCCTGCCGGCGGTGACCGGCGAGAACGGCGCACCGGTCCGACGCTCCGCCGGCGCCGAATCCGCACGGTTACTGGCCGATTTCGTGGTCGAGGGTGCACGGACCCTGTGCTTCGCGCGCAGCCGGCGGGGCGTCGAACTGACAGCGCTGTCCGCGCGGAACCTGTTGTCGCAGAGTGCGCCCGAACTCGAGTCGAGGGTCGGGGCCTACCGGGCGGGTTATCTCGCCGACGACCGGCGCAAGCTCGAGAAGGCCATCTCCGACGGCGCGCTGCTCGGTGTCGCGACCACCAACGCACTCGAATTGGGTGTCGACATCAGCGGATTGGACGCCGTCATCGTCAGCGGTTACCCCGGAACCGTCGCATCGTTCTGGCAGCAGGCGGGCCGTGCCGGTCGCCAGCGCGAGTCCGGGGACTCGCTGGTGGTCCTGGTCGCCCGCGACGACCCGCTCGACACCTATCTCGTGCACCATCCCGAGTCACTCCTCGGCAAACCGGTCGAGGCCACCGTCACCGACCCGGCCAACCCGTACATCCTCGGGCCGCATCTACTGTGTGCCGCCGCGGAGAAACCGCTGTCGGACGCCGAGATCGATGCCTGGGATGCACGGCCGGTGGCCGAGGCGCTGGCGGCGGAAGGGCTGCTGCGCAAGCGGAAGTCCGGTTGGTACGTCGCCGCCGGCGTCGAACCGCACGCCGACATCGACATCCGGGGCGGCATCGGCGGACAGGTGCTGATCGTCGACACCACGACCTCGCAGGTCCTGGGCACCGTCGACACCGGACGTGCGATGTCGACGGTGCACCCCGGGGCGGTGCACATCCATCAGGGCGAGACATACCTCGTCGACGAGCTCGACCTCGACGACGGCCTGGCCCTGGCTCATCCCGAGGACCCGGACTGGACCACCGCCGCGCGCGAGACCACCGACATCTCGATCACCTCCGTCATCGAGAGCCGCGAGTTCGGCCCGCTGACCGTGACCTTCGTCGAGGTCGACGTGACGCACCAGGTGGTCGGGTATTTACGGACTCTGCGCACCGGCGAGGTCCTCGACGCCGTCGAACTCGACATGCCCGAGCAGACCCTGCACACCCGGGCGGTCATGTACACACTGACACCCGAGGTGTTGGCCGAGGCCGGGATCGACGAGACGAGGCTGCCCGGGTCACTGCACGCGGCCGAGCACGCCGCGATCGGACTCCTCCCCCTCGTGGCGACATGCGACCGCTGGGACATCGGCGGCGTCTCCACCGACCTCCATCCCGACACCGGATTGCCGACCGTCTTCGTCTATGACGGGTACATGGGCGGGGCGGGTTTCGCCGAGCGCGGGCACTCCGCCTTCCTCACCTGGATCGACGCCACCCGGGACGCCGTCGCGAGCTGCGGATGCGAGAGTGGCTGTCCGTCGTGTGTGCAGAGCCCCAAGTGTGGCAACGGCAATGATCCTTTGGACAAAGATGGCGCAGTGGCGGTCCTCGAGCTGCTGTCTCGGCAATACTTGGCTCATGCATGACGAGGCATCCGATCGGGGGATCGGAACGAAGCGGGTGGTGACCCGGCCCTCGCGCGCCTTCTTCCTGCTAGCGCGGCCGACCCAGGACACCGACAACCTGCCGGCCTCGATCGGCGAACGCGATGTGTTCTTCTCCGAGGAGGCGGCCCTCGACGCCCTCGACCTGCACTACGGGTGGTGCGCGGCGCGATCGGGCGGCTTCACCCCGGTGGTGACCACCGCCCAGTGGTACCTGCAGACCGCGATGATCGGCCCGCGGATCACGCCGTCGCTCGGCGAGGTGTACCTGGCGTCGTCCGACGCACAGTCCGGCGAAACCTGGGCTGCTGCAGGAGGTTTCCTGACCGAGGGCGAATTGATCCACTGGTCCTCGTTCGTGCGGGCAGTCCGACCGTGGATCCCGCTGAACACCGGAACCGAGGCCTTCGAACTCGCCTACCGCGGCGACACCGACGTGCACTTTCACCAATTGTGGTTCGCCCCTATGCAATCGGTACGCGTGTATCCCAAGCGGATCGTCGTCGACGAGGACAGTCGCGGGTAGCGCTCCCCCATCACTCGGCCGGCCCGGCCCGCGCCGATGCCGTAGCTGCCCGGACCCCGAAGCTGCCCAGGTCGACCGGTACGCGCACCGAGACCAGCACGTCGTCGCCGTCGAGTCGGCACGAGACCACCTCGGCTGACGGCCGTTGCGCCGCAGCCACTGCACGCGCAGCGGTACAAGGGTCGGACTCCCCTGCCACATGGTCTGCGGCAGCCGCCAGCGCAGACAGGTCGGCCGCGGACTGTGCGCGGTGACGGGCGAGCACGGCCGCGCCGACGTAGATGACCATGACGAGAACTGCGGCGAGAGCGGCGATCGCGAACGCACCCAGCACCGTCGCATTGCCCTGGTCGTCGGCGACGAGACCGCGGATCGCTCTCACGGTTCGACGCCGGGAGCGAAGAGCACCTCGTCCTCGCCGCGTGGTTCCTTCGCCGCGACCGCCTGCGCCGACAGCGTGAGCCCGGGCAGCAGGGGCACCGAGGTCCGGACCTGCGCGACGACACGTTCGCCCTGCACCGACACCGACACCACCGCCCGATCCCCCGCCGTCCGCTTCGCGACCTCGCGCGCCGAATCATCCCCAGCCGCCGTCAACCGCGCTGCCTCCCGCGCAGCGTCGGTGCAACGGATCTGGGCCGTCACGCCACCGATTGCTCCGACGGCGAGCAACACCGCGACGACTATCGCGGCCACGGCGTAGGCCGCCTCGACCGTCACCATCCCGTCTTCGTTGCGACCCAGCTGCACCAGCCGAATCTGCCACGCGTGCAGACACATCAGCCCACCGAGGTGTTGAGCGCCTTCCCGATGATGCCGGTCAGCGCACTCACGATGTTGTCCCCGGTGATCACCGTATAAAGGATCGCTCCGAACGCCGCAGCCGCAATAGTCCCTATCGCGTACTCGGCCGTGGACATGCCGTCCTCATCGGTGATCAGCCGCATGGCGTGCGCACCCGCACGGTCGATGAGACGAGAAAGGTTGTGGGTCATGGGTTCTCCTGTCGGGACGAGCACTTCCGAGTTCCTGCATTTACTAGGACGCACGCGAGCCCTGTTCGGATCCATCGGATTTCCGCCTCCGCAAACCCACCCTTTTTCGGCAGGACCACCAGTTTTCGAGGGGTGGGTTTGCCGAAAAGGGGTGGGTTTGCGGACAGCTCAGAATGTGCCGAGCACCGTCGACGCCAGACCGACGACGACCGGCACGATCCCGAGGCAGATGAACGCCGGGAGAAAGCACAACCCGAGCGGACCGCTGATCGCGACGCCGGCACGTTCTGCGGCGGCCAGCGCGTCGTCGTGAGCGCGGCGTCGAACGTCGTCGGCCAGTTCCGCTAGTCCGCCGGCGAGCGACGAACCGGCTCTGGCCGATCGTCGCGCCAGGGCCGCGAGAGCCTCGAGATGGTCGTCGCCCGATGCCTTTCCATCCGGTGGGTCGTCGAGCAGCGCCGACCATGCGGCGTCCGGGTCGGCACCGAGTTCTAGCAGGTCGGCGACCCGCGCGAGCGGCTGGGCGAGTGACGGCGGGGCACGGCCGGCAACGACCGCCGCGGCGACCCCCACCGGTAACCCTGCCCGAAGGCACACGGCGAAGAGATCGAAGGCGGATGCCACGGCGAACGGGTCCTCACGTGGTGGACCCGCACCCAGCCATCTCGGTGAGCGGTCGGGGCCCGGCGGCGGGTCTATGACCCGGTACAACCGCCAGCGTGGCGCGGGCCAGACCAACAGTCCCGCAGCCAGAGCCGCCACCGCGATGGCCACTGGAGTCAACGGGCCAGCACCTTGCCGGTGATGCGTTCCGACCAGGCGACTCCAGCAGCGGCCAAGGCGGTTCCGACCATCAGCAGGAGGCCACCGAGACCCCCACCGAGGAGTACCTGGATCGGCCCGGCGCCGGTCGCCTGGCCCAGTGCGATACCGAGCAGGGGGAGACCGGCCAGCACCATCGCGGTCGCGCGTGGTCCGGACAGGCCGGCACGTGTGCGGTCTGCGAACCCGCGGCGCGACCGTAGATCGGCCCGCAACGCCGCCAGCGTGTCCACCATCGGTAGGCCGTATTGTTCTGCGGTCTGCCAGGCGACTCCGATCCGACGCCACGACGCGGCCCCCGACGCGTCGTCCGAGCCCGGTGCCGTGTCCGGTTCCGCGATCGCCGACCCACCGAGCGACGCCCGCGACGCCATCGCCTCGAGGCCGTCGGCGATCTCCGAACAACCGGGCCCGCCGCCGGATGTGCGCCGCCGAAGTTCGGCGACGGCGACCTCGCAGGCATGGACCGGGGGCGCACCGACCGACAGTTCCGAGATCATCAGGGACAGCGCCAGCAGCAGGTCGTCCAACCGACGATCGAATCCTCTCTCCGCCCGCCGACGGCGTCGAATCCACACCACCAGGGTCACGACGATCCCCGCCGCAACCGCGGCCGAGAGTCCGCCCGGCACCAGGGCCGCCAACGGTGCACTCGCGGCGACCAGCGCCGTCGGATTCGACGATCGGGGAACGCGCGGCCTGCCCACGACGACCCGGAGGCGGTGTCCGGCCCGCAGTGGCGACCACAACAGGACACCGAACCCGAGGGCCGCCAGCACCGGGGCCAACGGCGGGACCGCGGCCATCATGCCGGCAACCGCGGCGGACCGGATGCGACCCCGTGATCGCCGATGGGCAAGCTACCGGGCGGTCGATGTCTGGCGAGCATTGTGTCGAAGAGTGGTCGGTGGTCGGTGAATCCACTGTCGCGCAACCAGATCGGTACGATGTCGACCCTGCCGTCAGGAGCGCGACGTACGACGCCGATCTCGACGAGTCCGCGTGAACCGTCTGCTCGGCGCGCGACACCGAGCACCATCTGTAGCGCCGCGCCCAGCTGACTGTGCAACGCATCCCGCCCCATCCCGCCGAGTGCGGCAAGGGCTTCCATGCGCGCCGGCACCTCGGAGGTCGAGTTGGCGTGCACAGTCCCGGCACTGCCGTCGTGGCCGGTGTTGAGTGCGGTGAGCAGGTCGATCACCTCGCCGCCTCGTACCTCGCCGACGACGATCCGGTCGGGCCGCATGCGCAGTGCCTGCCGCACCAGTGTGCGCACCGGAACCTCGCCCACGCCTTCGACATTCGCCGCACGAGCCACGAGACGCACCACCTGGGGATGACGTGGTGCCAGTTCGAGGGCGTCCTCGACACACACGAGCCGCTCACGCGGGTCCATCTCGCCGATCAGCGCGTTGAGCAGAGTCGTCTTGCCCGAACCCGTGCCGCCGATCACCAGAAAAGAGAAGCGGTGTCGGAGGATGTCTCCGATGGTCCCGACCACCTCGGTCGGGATCGCGCCGCCGGCGATCAGACTCGGCAGGTCCTTCGATGCCGAACGCAGCACCCGCAACGAGATACAGGTGCCGTCCGCGGCGAGTGGCGGGATGATCGCGTGGAGTCGCACCGTGTACCCGCACCGGCCGACGTCGGACAACTGGCCGTCGACCCACGGTTGCGCGTCGTCGAGACGGCGTCCGGCGCTCAGCGCGAGACGTCCCGCCAGGCGCCGGACCGATGCCTCGTCGGGAAAGCGGATCGTTGTCGGCTCGAGTCCGCGTCCGCGGTCCACCCACACGTCGGCGGGACCGGCGACGAGGATGTCGGCGATGTCGGGCTCGGCGAGTAGCGCCTCCAACTTCCCGGCGCCGGTGAGCTCGGTTTGGAGGAATCGGAGTGCCGCGAGGAGGTCGGTGTCGCCCAGGACACCGCCCGCCTCGGCGCGGATCGCCTCGGCGATGACGGCCGGGCTCGGCTCCGCGGCATCTGCGGCCAGGCGGGAACGGACGCGTTCGAGCAGCTCGTCATCGGTCCGATCGGGCGTCACGCTGCCCTCCCCTGCCCGACCACCCTCGAATGCACCGCTCGGGCCGCGCGCCCTAGTGGACTGCGGGGCCGGACACGGAGCGGTCCGCCTTCCAGCCGGACCGGAAGGCGGGGGTCAGGCCGGTAAGCGGCGATCAGTGGGACCCCGATCGCGTCGGCGACCTGGGCGGGTCGCAGACCACCTGGTGACGGGCCCCGGACCACGAGTTCGACGGAGACCTCGTCACCGATGAGCCGGCCGACGACCCGGCGCGCCGCAGCGCAGCCACCGACCGAGGGAGCCGAGACCAGCACGACGAGATCCGCCGACGCGATCGCCGTGCGGACGACCGGGGTGTCGGCGCGCGGGAGATCGACCACCACGAGATCTCCGTGCGTCCGACCCGCGTCGATGACCGCGGCGACCGCGTCCGCACCCGGGCCCCGCGCCGGGAGGCGTTCCGAGGTCAGCACCGCGAGACCGCCCTCCGCACGGGGCAGCGCGTGGTGCAGCGCCGTGCCGCCGACGACTCCACCGTCCAGGGACAGGTCCTGCCATCGCAATCCCGGGCGTTGCTCGATCCCGAGCAGGAGGTCGGCACCGGGCGCGACGTCGTCGAGATCGAGGAGCAGGGTGGCCGAGCCGTTCCCGACGCTGGTGAGAGCCACCGCAGCGGCCAGCGTCGATGCGCCGGCTCCACCGTGTGCGCCGATGACCGCAAGGACACCTGCAGGACGGCGCCGGGGTACGCGGACCTCGGTGAGGGTTCTGACCAGGCGCTTCTCATCCGACGGCAACGCGACCGCGTCGGCGGCCCCCAGATCCATCGCCATCCGCCAGGTGTCGGTGTGCGGCTCCTCCGCACTGACGAGGATCAGACCGTCGCGACGCGGCGGATGTGTCAGCGAGAGAACGGCGATCGCCGCCGGATCGGCCACCACGGCGCGGGTGGTCAGCCATTCGCGGCGGCAGTCGTCGGGTCGGCCTGCGACCGTTCGATAACCGGCAGCTGCGGCGCAGCGGGCGACGTCGTCGTACAGCTCCGGGTCGACGAGAACGAGCAGATCATCGGGCATGGAGTCGATGATGAGGTGGAGGAAGACCCGCACGAGGCCGGCAGCCGACTCTGTGGAGATCTTCGTGGGGCTGTGGAAGGAATCCACAAGACGACGACAGCGCAGACTACAACTGACTGTGGTGAGGGGAATCCTGGAACGAAACGACCCTTAGATAGAAGACAACCCCGGCCAGGGGGGGAGGAGGCCGGGGTTGTCGCGTTTCAGCCCCGGGGGGTCGGGCTGAAAGGCGCCGGTATCAGAACCGGGTACCGACGACTATACACACGGCCCCGGATTCTTTGCAAGTACAACAATCGTTTTTCGCAAATGTCCGTTCTGATCTCAGGATAGACCCGGAGCCCGATAGGCAACATCCCAGCAGACGTATTTCCGCAAGGAAAATTGCGGTTGGTAAATCTCGGACATAAGTGTTCGCCGCCTCGGTCCCACGGACGGCGCCAGGGGGCAGATCGTCATGACGAACTTAGGACTCGACAGGATGCCGGAACCCGCCTCGCGACACGCAGGCCGCAGTGCATCGACAGCTTCCCGACGCCCTCCAGATCCGCGGATGCTTTGTCCCGCAGCACTTCTCGTCGATTCGGGGAAGTCGTTCGACATTTGGACCCGAATCACTTGATGTGACCGCGATCACGGTGTACAACAGTGGTACGGAAGTTCGGAGGGCCAAGCCCGATCCGGAAGAGAAGGACCGAGCCCCCACTCCAACACTTCCCAGCACGGGCGGCAAGCACCCACGCGGAGCACGCCGCATAGAGGCAAAAGCGTTGTGCGCCTGCGAAATCGCGGCCAGGAGAAACGACCGACACACTGATGCGCCAAAGCCTTCCCCCGCACGGTAGATAGCCCGGGGAGAATGGCCCTCCAATGGCAGCACGTGGACGGTACGGGCGACCTGACTCGCGTTCAATCGCCGAGGCGGTGACCACAACCCACCAAGCACGCTTGGTAACTTGAGTCCGTGCTACGCGGGCGGCAACCTCGTCGGTAACGACAGGGAGGCCGCCCGCAGTGTTGTCCGGGGCCGGTTTCAGCTACCCGGCACGCGCCGCATCGGCGATCGATTTCGCCTCCGCCGCACCGGCTTCGAGAGCCTCGCAACAGAACACGAGCCAGTCCCGCAGCCCGTCCGGACTCCCCGAGGAGAAGGCCGCGGACAGCGACCGATACTCCGCCGCGCGCTTGAACCAGGTGACCTCCGGGACCCCGAGACAATGCGGGTCGAGTCCCGTCGCCGCACCCACGAGCCTGGACGCGGCACGCGCGACCACCCCGTTCGCCGAGGGGAACGGCTGGAGCCCGAGAAGCTCGCCGTGTACCACCGCGGCGAGCACCGGCGCCGGCACCGACGTTGCACCGGTTATCAACTGCCCCAACAGATCGAGACGATTTGCCACATCCGTCTCAGGCCGCGGCCGGCCGAGCTCGTCGGGATCCTCCACCAGGTCGGCGGCGGCGAGCGTGTGCAGCCGAGCGAGAGCCTGGGCAGGAGCGCGTCGGATCACGCCGGTGAGGGTCTCGAGCGATTCACCGTCGAGAGCCTGCGACACGCGCATCGCCCCCGCGAGGATCGGATCGTCGAAGTCCCCGTCACGGCGGAGCTCCACACTGCCGCCGTCGATCGCGGCCGACGACCGGCCCGCCCGCCACGAGGCCTCGGTGGCTGTCTTGTCCCATCCGCGCAGGTTGGCGGGGTGCCGGTGTACCGCGGACAGCGCGTCACGCGCCCGGTCGGCGGCGTCGGCCACGCCGGGGAGGTCCAACAGAGGAGCCAAAGGATCGTTGGTCACGCCCTGACGATAGTGGCGCGAACTCGTCGCGTGCGTTCCCGACCCCGGTCCGAGCATCTCCACGTCCACCGCTCCCGAACCCGGACATCGCTGTGGCCCACCCGGTCGACAACCGAATCATCCCCTAACCGACCATGACATCACTTATTGTTAGCGACGGTTTCGAATATGTTCTTCTATCCATTCTTTTCGGTCGCCCGAACAGGGCGTCGGCCATGCGTGGAGAATGGACGCCGACCGCTTGTCGCGACAGAGCCACCGCTCGTCGCGTATCGATCACGCTCATCGGAGCACCGGTACCCCGTTGCAACGTGGCGTGACTACGCTCACACCAGCGATCCGTCATCCGATCGGGTCACCTTTACTGTGGGTTGACCCGCCGTCGAGAAGCGAAAGGCTCATTTCACTGATGTCCTCCACCACCGTCCAGGCGTTCCCGCCA
>NZ_JALPSY010000029.1:0-75498 GCF_023218005.1 Gordonia sp. C13 | reverse complement strand
GGGGCGACGCTCAGCCAGTCGGCGAAGCCCGACGGGTCGTGACGGCCGAGTGCGCCGTGCTCGAACAGGCCCCAACCGGTTCGGGTCGTGCCGTCGCCTTCCCGGCAGGTCGCTCGTCCGACGTGGTCGATGACGCCGAACGGCATGCGCCCGAGGATCTCCGGGCTGGTCATGTCGTAGGTGAGGCGCTCGGTGAAGTCCTCACCGCGCCAGACGCCGTGGAGCCAGTCGGGATCGCCGCCGTACCCGCCGCCGACGTGGATCGGGACGGGCAGCAGTGACTCCACCTCGAACGTCACCGCCGACCCGTCCGATGCGGTGGCGGAAATCGTTGCACCGGTGGGAATCCGGGTTCCCGAGGCGTAGTGCACCGAGATCCTCGGCCAGCCGAGTTGTTCGACGCGGCCGTCCTTCCACACGCGGGAGCAGTCGTTGAGGGTGCGGAACCCGTTCGGGTCCTCCTGCACGATGAGGACGAGCTGGAAG
Source organism: Gordonia sp. C13 (assembly GCF_023218005.1). NCBI lineage: Bacteria > Bacillati > Actinomycetota > Actinomycetes > Mycobacteriales > Gordoniaceae > Gordonia > Gordonia sp. C13. The sequence continues at coordinate 75,012 of NZ_JALPSY010000029.1, read as the reverse complement.
TCGTCGAAGGCCATCGGCACGTACAGCCACCACATGCCCTCGAAGGGCGGATCTGCCGGTCGCCCTGCGGGTTCCGGTTCGCCCACCGGCCGGATGCCCCAGGACCGGTCGCGGGTCCCGATCCACGTCGACGGGTCGACCGCGATGTGTTCGCCGTCGACGGAGATGGATCCGCGCCAGGTGCCGACCTGGGCGAAGCGTTGCGCATCGAGCGTGACCTTGGTGCCCTGCCGCATGATGTGGGGTTGCTCCAGGAGTGGGTCGAACAGACCTTCCCAGTGCAGGTCGACGGCGATGCCCTCGGTCTCGGCGAGCGTGAGATGCAGTGTGCGCAGGGGCTCGTCGACAGACAGTCGGTACGCCCCGACGTGCTGGTCGAGTCGGTCGCCGTCGATGGCGTCGGACAGGTGCACCGCGGTCTGGGTGTCCGGGCCGTCTTCCTGCCGGCGTCGGATCAGGACGAAGGCATCCTTGACCCCGAGGTTCGGGTAGTAACCGATGCCGGTGATCAGGAAGATGTTGCCGCTGCGATCGTGGGCGTTGAGATAGGCGCGGTCGTAGAAGTTGCGGTCGGAGTTCGCCGGCCAGGCGATCGGTTGCGGCAGTTGATGAATCGGGAACTCGTCGAGTGGTCCGAGACCGGACATGGGATCAGCCTTCCTCGAGCAGACGGTCGAGCAGCGGACGGTGGTAGAAGAGCGTGCTGTCGACGTCGCCGGGCCGCTCGAGTTCGCCGAAGTGCACGCGTCGGGCGCCGGTGCGCATGAAGACGCAGCACCACTGCACGGCGGCATAGACGTAGAACCAGCGCAGGTCGCGCAGTTCGGCCCCGGTCCGTTCCCGATAGGTTGCGCGGACGTCCTCCTCGCGAAGAAGGTCGGGGAGGCCGGGCAGCCCGGCCATCGTGGCGAGCTCCTGGAACACGCTGTGCGCGAAGATCACCCACGCCACATCCAGTTCCCGCGGGCCGATCTTCGCCATCTCCCAGTCGAGCACGGCGGTGGGTTCGAAGTCGACGAACATCATGTTGCCCAGGCGGGAGTCGCCCCACGACAGCACCGGGTCGGCGGAGGCGGCGTCGTCGGGGAAGTTCGCAGTGAGCCACTCCAGCGCCCGTTCGACGAGGGGTGAGCGGCCGATGCCCTCGACCGAGAGGTCGTACCAGTCCTGCAACCAGGCGAGCAGTCGCGCCAGGGTCGAGTCCCCTGCGGGCAGGTCATCGAGCAGGAAACCGAAGTGCTCCGCCGCGTCGGGGATGGCGTGCAGGTCGGCTATGACGTGGACCGCGGCGTCCTGCGCACGGCGTCGATCGACGGGAGGCGCGTCGGCAAACCAGTTGTCGCCGAACGTGTACGGCATGACGTCGGGCGGCACGTCGCCCTCCAGACGGTCCATGAGGAAGAACGGTGCGCCGAGCAGCGATCCCGTCGGCTCGAGGTGGTGCACGCGCGGGACCGGGACGTCGGTCAGTTCGGCTACCTTGCGCATGACCTCGAACTGATGGTCCATCCGGTAGGTACGGAACACGGGGATGTCGCCGGCGGCGGGTGCCATCCGCATCACCCATTCGCGGGTGTCCGAGTCCGGCCAGGTCGCGGTGACCGGGATGGTCTCCGACGACATGCCGTTGGCGTCGCCGCCGGCGGCCACCGTCACCTCCGGGGTGGTGTCGGGGGTGTCGGGTTGTTCGGCGAGCCAGGACGCGAGGACGTCCGGGACCGACGTGTTGTCCCTGCTGGAGCGTTGTAGATGGTCGATGTGTTCGACGGCGGGCTCGGTGGCCACGGGCACCCCCAGGATTCGCTACGGTGAGTAGCGTAATGACAGCAGACGGGTCGCGGCCCCGCAGCGACTTCGGCAAAATCGCGACTGCGACGAGAGTTGGTCTCATGGACGCTGGACCCGACGGGGCTGGTCTCGCCGCCGGCCTCGACGGCGCGGGACCGGTCGAGGCGACAGCCGGGCGGCCCCGCGACGCGCGGATCGACGCCGCGGTGCTCGACGCGGCGGCCCGACTCGTCGTCGAGGTGGGTTATCACCGCCTGACGATGGCCGCGGTCGCCGAGCGGGCGGGCACCACCAAGACGGCGCTGTACCGGCGATGGTCGGGTAAGGCCGAGCTCGTACACGATGTGGTGTTCGCTCAGATGACGCGTCTACCGCCGTCGAGCGGCGAGATGGAGGCCGACCTGCGGTCTATGGTCGACGCCGCCCGAGACCTGTTCGCCAGGCCGGTGACCCGTGTCGCGCTGCCCGGCCTGATCGCCGACATGTCCGCCGACCCGGCCCTCGCCGCCCGCGTCCACGCGGGCTTCGCCGCGGTGTTCGGGGGTGTGCGCGAGAGGCTGGTGGTTGCGGTCGAGCGCGGCGAGGTGCACCCCGACGTCGACCCCGACCGTCTCATCGAGGTGGTCGGCGGATCGGCGATGCTGCACGTACTCCTGCTGCGGGACCAGGAATTCGACGACGACTGGGCAGAGCGGTTGGTGGCCATCGTCCTTCACGGCGTGATGCGCTGAGCCCGATCACCGGTGACGTGGCGAATCGTCCGGTGTGGACACCTACACTCACTTCATGGCTACCCCAGACTCCGCCGGCCCCCGCACCACGGACGAGATCGTCGAGAAGATCCTGTCCACCTACGACACCATCACGGTGGTCGGTGCCAGCGCCAACACGGCCAAGGCCGCCAACGAGGTACCCGCGCACATGAAGCACCTCGGGTGGCGGATCATCCCGGTCAACCCGACCGCTGACGAGATCGTCGGCGAGAAGGTGTACCGATCGCTCGCGGACATCCCCGAACAAATCGGCCTCGTCGACGTGTTCCGCCCCGGTCCCGAATGTGCCGACGTCGCGCGCGCCGCGGTCGAGGCAGGCGCGACGGCGCTGTGGCTGCAGCTCGGAATCCGTTCCGAGGAGGCCCGCAAGATCGCCGAGGACGCCGGACTGCTCTACGTCGAGGACCGCTGCCTGATCATCGAGCAGCGGCGCACGGGCATCGTGCCCGCATGATGAGGGAGTGAGTCGGCGGTGGAGTTCCTCGACGATTTGACCCATCAACGACTTCCGCTGTTCCTGCTGTTCGCCTCGTTCACGGTGACCTTCGTCGTGACGCGGGTGATCACCCGGTTGATCCGGGCCGGCAAGGGGCCGTTCAAGAACAACGTGTCGGGCGGGGTCCACGTGCACCACATGGTCCCGGGTCTCGCGCTGATGGTCGTGGGCGCGTTCATCTCCGTCGGCGTGAACGGTGTCGAGCCGGGTGCCTCGATCAGCGCGGTCCTGGTCGGCATCGGGGCCTCTCTTGTGCTCGACGAGTTCGCGCTCATCCTGCGTCTGCAGGACGTGTACTGGTCGAGCGAGGGCCAGCTCTCCGTGCAGGTGGTCGCCCTGACAGTCGCCGCCCTGGGCATGGTCATCCTCGGGTTCAACCCGTTCAATGCCGAGACCGACGTCGAGTTCGGTCCGGTCGCCTTCGCGGTGACGGCTCCGATCAACATCGCTTGTGCGATCTTCTGCGTGGTCAAGGGCAAATACTCGACGGCGATCGTCGGCGTCTTCATCCCGATCTTCGCCTGGGCCGGTGCCATTCGTCTGGCCCGGCCGAAGTCCACCTGGGCCCGGCGCCGCTACTCACCGGCCAAGCTGGAGAAGGCGACCGCGCGGGCGCAGCGATTCGATCATCGTTGGGGCCGCCGCGGATTGAGCATCGGCGACTGGATCGCCGGTGCGCCCAGCGATTCGGCGAATCCGGCCGTTCCGGAGAAGCCGACGGACGAGACCGGGGACGCGCTGGCGAGCTGAGCCCGCCGCGTCACCCCGCATCGAGGCCGAAGGTCTCGCGGACGACGTCGACGAACCGTCTTGTCGCGGGGGACGGATCGGTTCTCCACACGAAGCCGAGCCGAGCCCGGACGTCGACGCCCTCGATGGGCAAGCCCGCCACCCGATCGTCCGCCGCCGCGATGGAAGCGCTGAGGATGCCGGTTCCCATGCCGCTGCACACCAATTCGACGATCGCATCGGGAGACGACGCCTCGATCGCGGGCCGGATGGGACTGCCGTGCGCGACTGCGGCGTCGTCGAAGACGTTCCGGATGCCTGCGCCGCGCGGTAGGCAGATGAGGGACCGTTGCCGCAGTTCCGGGAATCCGGTGTCGGTGCCGCGCTCTTCGTCGGCCGGGACCACCGCTACGACGGGCTCGGCGATGACGGTCAGTGATTCGGTGCCGCGCGGCAGCTCGTCGCCGTAACCGGCCAGCGCCACGTCGAGGCTGCCGTCGACGATCGAGGTGATCAGTCGGTCCGACGGGGATTCTCGAAGGCTCAGAGGGACTTTCGGATGGGCGGAACCGAAGGTGCCCAATGCGGTGAACAGTGGTGCGATGGTGCATCCCTCGACCATGCCCACCGACAGACTCCCACGGAGCAGTCCACGGACCTCCGACACCGCATCGGCCACCTCCCGGGCCGCGGCCAGTGCCGCGCGAGCCGCGGGGAGCGCGGCGTGCCCGGCATCGGTGAGACGGACCGAACGTGCGGATCGATCGAAGAGCGCTGATCCCAGCTCGCGTTCGAGGCTGCGGACCTGTGCGCTGATGTTGGGCTGCGTGGTGTGCACCCGGTGCGCCGCCGCGGTGAAGCTCTCCTCGTCGGCCACGGCGACGAAATACTCCAGCTGCCGCATCTCCATAACCGCCGATGATACCCACTATGAAAACCATTCCTTGGACTTATTCATGCTGGCGACGCACGGTGGAGATATCAAGCAAGCCCAACTGAGAGGACGTCATGACCACCACCTACGAGACCGCACGCACCCCCGAAGACCTCACCCGCCTCTTCGTCGAGTTCTCCAATGCCGGTGATGCCGACGCCGTCGCCTCGCTCTACCACGAAGATGCGGTCATGGCCTTCCCGCCGGGGCGGGTCACCCGGGGTAGGGCGGCGATCCGGGACCTCTGGGCGTCGGTCCTCGAACACCGTCCGACCTTCGTTCCCGAACCCCCGTTGCCGACCCTCGTCTTCGGCGACGACCTGGCCTTGACCTCGACGCCGCCGCGCGACGGCGCGGGTGCTCGCGCACAGGTCGTGACCCGACGCCCCGACGGAACCTGGGTGCGGATCATCGATCAGCCCGAGTTCCAGACCCCGACACCCTGACGCCGGGTCGCCGCCGTCTTTTTCTGACAGCGGATTCAGCTTCCGTGCTAGCTTCGCTGTGTCGGGGATTACACCGTCAGAGCAGTCGATCGGTGCGTGAAGGGATGGGTCTGCGTGGGAGTGCCCGAGGCCGGCGAAGTGGCCGCACGAGTCGCCGAACGGCTCAGCACGACGCGAGGTACCCCGGTGTCTGTCGGGTCCGCCCGGCAACTACCTGCGGGCGCGAGTCGCGCGACCTACGCCGCGACCCTTGTCGACGCTGCCGGTACACCCGAACCGATCGTCATCCGCGCCGTTCCGACCGCAGACGACGACGGTGGGCTCGGTGCGGAAGCCGAGGTCCTGCGTGCCGCTGCCGACGCCGGGGTCCCGGTCCCGAAGATCCTCGATGCCGGCCTCGGTGACGACAGCGTCCTCGGGTTCCCCTATCTTGCAATGAATTTCATCGGCGGCGAGTCCATCCCCCGGAGGATCCTCCGCGACGACACCTACGCCGCTGCGCGCGACCGGTTCGTCGAGCAGTGCGGCAGGATCCTGGCGCGCGTTCACCGCATCGACGCCACACAGACGCCGGGGCTCGAGGAACTCGTCGATCCGGTCGAGGCGCTGCGCACGCTGTTCCCGCGCGAGTTCGACACGATGCCGGCCGGCCTTGTTCTCGCGACCCAGTGGCTCGTGGCCAATCCGCCGCCGGCGTCCCCCGGTTCCTGCGTCGTGCACGGCGACTTCCGGCTCGGCAACCTGCTTGTGGACGCCGATGGTGTTGCCGCGGTGCTCGATTGGGAACTGGTGCACATCGGCGACCCGGTCGAGGACCTCGGTTGGCTGTGCGCCAAGGCCTGGCGTTTCGGCGGCTCCGCCCCGGTCGCCGGGATGGGCGGACGCGCTGCGCTTCTCGACGCCTATGCCGAGGTGGCCGGGTGGCGCCCCACCGAAGAAGCGCTGCGCTGGTGGGAGCTGTACGCCACGGTGAAGTGGGGCCTGATCTGCGCGGTGCAGGCCAATCGGCATCTCGACGGTGTCGAACGGTCCGTCGAACTCGCCGCGATCGGACGGCGAAGTGCTGAACAGGAATTCGACGCCCTGCTCGATCTGGGAATCGTGTCTCCGGAGGTGGTCGCGGACCCGCTGGGCGTCGACACCCCTGGCCCCGACGAGGAGCCGCACGGGTCCCCGTCGTCGCTCGAGTTGCTCGACGCCCTCGCCGGATTCCTTCGCTCCGACTCCGTGACCGCCGAGATGTCACCGCAGGTTCGGTTCCACACCCGCGTTGCCGGCAATGTCGTGGACGTCGTCCGCCGCCAGGTGCTGCTCGGCGCGACCCACGCCGCCGAGTCTGCGCAGCGCCTGGCAGCCCTGGGCGTCGCCGATCAGCGGGCCCTGTGCGACGCCCTGCGGTCCGGCGAACTCGACGGCACCGACGAGAAGGTGCGCGCAGCGATCGCCGCCGATGTCCGCGCGCGATTGCTGGTCGCCAACCCGAAGTACTTCGCGGTCCCGCATCCGTGACCGCGTGACACCCGACCGAGAAGGATTCCCCGTGGACTTCGCACTGCCCGAGTCGCTGAGCGACTACCTGGAGGAGCTCGACGCCTTCATCGAGGCGGAGATCAAGCCGCTCGAGCAGGCCGACGACAACATCCGGTTCTTCGACCACCGGCGTGAGGACTCACGCACGGACTGGGAGCGCGGCGGTCTCCCGAATGCGGAATGGGAAGCGCTGCTCGGCGAGGCACGACGACGAGCCGACGCCGCGGGCCACTTCCGTTATCCGTTCCCCAAGGAGTTCGGCGGCCGCGACGGGTCGAACCTCTCGATGGCGATCATCCGCGAGCACCTCGCGTCCAAAGGGCTGGGCCTGCACTGTGATCTGCAGAACGAGCACGCCATCGTCGGCAACAACATCGGGCTGCTGTTGATGCTGGAGTATGGCACCCCCGAGCAGCAGGAGGAGTGGGTCGAGGCTCTCGCCGCCGGCACCAAGTTCTTCGCCTTCGGGATCACCGAGCCCGAACACGGCTCCGACGCGACGTACATGGAGACAACCGCGGTTCGTGACGGCGACGAGTGGATCATCAACGGGGAGAAGACCTGGAACACCGGCATTCACGCCGCCCACCGTGACATCGTCTTCGCCCGCACGAGCGGCGAACCCGGTGACGCACGGGGCATCACTGCGTTCCTCGTCGACCCCCAGGCACCGGGCTTTGCCGTCGAGGAGTACCTGTGGACGTTCAACATGCCCACCGACCACGCGCGCATCAGCCTGCGCGACGTCGGGGTGCCGGATTCGGCGGTGTTCGGCGAGGAGGGTGCCGGCCTGCAGGTGGTGCAGCACTTCTTCAACGAGAACCGGATTCGGCAGGCCGCCTCGAGTCTCGGTGCGGCGCAGTACTGCGTGAACCGGGCCGTCGAGTACGCCAACGAGCGGGCGCCGTTCGGCAAGAAGCTCTCGACCAACCAGGCGATCCAGTTCCCGCTCGTCGACCTGCACACCCGCTGCGCGATGGTCCGCGCGCTCATCCGGGAGACGGCCTGGAAGATGGACACCTACGGCAACTTCGCCGCGTCGGCCGAGGTGTCGATGTGCAACTACCAGGCCAACCGGTTGTGCTGTGATGCCGCCGACCAGGCGATGCAGGTGTTCGGCGGCAAGGGGTACTCGCGGCACGAACCGTTCGAACACATCTACCGTCACCACCGCCGGTACCGCATCACCGAGGGCGCCGACGAGATCCAGATGCGACGCGTCGCCGGGTACCTGTTCGGTTTCATGTCGGGCAAGGCGCCCAAGGGAGTGGGCTCGGCCTGAGTAGGCTGGGCATCATGCGAGATCGTGTGCGAACCGTGCCGAATCGGGTGATCCGGCCATGATCGCCGTCATCATCATCGTCGCGACCGTGGTGGTCGCGCTGTTCGTCCTGGGCGGGGCTGCGTGGTTCGCCTGGGACTCCGACAAGCGGGTGCGCAGCTTCGCGCGGTCCACCGACCTCATCCCGGGCCGGCCCGGGCGCGCCCCGGAGAGCTGGACAACCGACAACACGCGAGAGGCGTTGCTGCATCGCCGGATCCGTTACGCCATCGCGGATGTGCACCAGAACCCCGCGATCCCGCACGACGACGAACTCGTCGCGGCGCGCGATCGCCTGGACGACGCGGTGTTCGAACTCGATGACCGGCTCATCGCGGCCGCCGGCACCGGGGGCGACGAGGCCACCGAAATCCTCGACCGCGCCGAATCGGCGGTCAAGGCCCTCGAAGCGCTACCCAAGAAGTTGTGGGAGGCGCCCAAGCCGGATCAGCTCGCCGACCTCGACCGCGTGACCCGGGTCCTGTCGCGCGGCTGATGCTCAGATGACGGTCGGGCGCGGCGGCGGATCGGGCTCGGGCGGAGCCGGCTGTGGATCAGGCACCGGCGGGGGCGTGGGCGTCGGGATCGGTGGTTCCGGCGGTGGTTCGGGAATCGGTTCCGGCGCCGGCATCGGGTCCGGAGGCGGCGGAGGCTGAGGTACCGGTTGGTTCACGAGGGACTCCTCTCGACGTGCGCGTCTGGTGTCCTGATTCGACGCTACGCTCACACCGATCGTCCGGCCACCGGCTTGTCAGCCCTCGGTCTCGCTCAATCCTTGGTGAGGTCCAGCAGTTTTCGCACCGTGCGCAGATTGCGCCCGGTTCCCTGCACGCCGAGCCCCCGGGCGATTGCCGGCGCGGTCAGCTTCGACCGGCCCGCACCCTCGGCGTAGCGGATGTGGAGGTCGGAGCCGATCACACGCCGGACGTCGTCGCCGAAGTCCTTCTCCTCGAACGCGGCGGCCTTGTCGGCGTCGGGTTCGTCGGTGAGAAAGTAGACGTAGGAATACCTGTCGTCGGCGACCTCGAACGGGTGCGCGTCGAGTGCGGCCTGTACCTCGCCCGGGGTGCGGCTGATGATCTCGCGGAAGAAACCGTAGCGCTTCTCGATCTCACGCTCGAGTGCGCGGTCGAACTCGGCAGGGTCACCGGGCGGTGAACAGAGCAGATTGCCCGACGCGATGTACGTGGAGACATCCGTGGCCCCGAGTTCGGTTGCGATCTCGCGCAGTTCGGCCATCGGCAGCTTGGCGCCACCGACGTTGATTGCTCGGATGAGGACGATGCGCACCGCGGCTTTGCTGCTCACCGCTCCATGATGGCAGCGGTCTCACAACTTGGACAGGTCGGTGCGCGCCAGCATCACGTTGTAGTCGTCCCACCGGGACACCACGAAGTACAGGTTCTTCCCGCTTGACCGCGGATGGATGTACGGGGTGTACAGGCCGCTCGACTGCTTGTTGGAGATGAGGACGCGTTCGCCGCTCCACGGACCGACGGGGGTGGGGGAAGTGCGCATCATGACGGTGCCGGCGCGCTCGGTGAGCATGACGAATTTCTTGAGGTGATTGTTGTAGGCCACCGACATCTCGCTGACTGGTCGCCCGACGATCGGCGCGGCGTCGGCGGGGTTCGGCGACCACGCATTGCCACCCCGGAAGTATTGGTAGCGGTTCAGATTCAAGATGTCGGCGGGCCGGAAGCGGGCGACGAACGCCGACCCGTGCCGGCCGTTGGGTGTGCCGTACTGGTAGATGTAGTCGCCGCTGCGCAAGAAGGCGCCCATCTGGAATCGGCTGTGGCCCTGCGTGATCTGCGGCACGCCGGGCACGGTCAGTTCGAGGTTCGCCCGGATCGTGTTGTTGTCGACGGCCCAGGTCTGACCGTTGTTGCGCGACACCGCGATCGCCGAATAGTTGGTGGCCCATCGTCCCGGGCCCAGCCACTTGTGGATCGACATGAAACTCAGGAACTGGATGCCGTTGATCGAGATGCCACCGGTGGGGATTCGTCCTACCTCGGTGTTGCGGACGCCTATCGCGTTGAACATCGGCTGCGAATAGGTGGGGTGCGCGGGCGTGACCGAAGCGCCGGAGCGTACCGACCCCGGTATGGCGGTCGGGAAGCGGATGGCCTTGTCGAGATTCGAGTTCGCGTCGCTGCGGAGCATCGTGTTGTGCCGCCACACCATCTGGCCGGCGCATTTGCCCCAGGTGTCGCCGAAGGCCATGAGAACCTGCCCAGAACCGTTGTCCCACGGCACGCCGACGTCGGTGGCCGTGATCCCGAAGCGGGCGTCGGTGCGTTCGGTACTCCGTGGCCCGGTGACCCACGAGACGGCTGTGGTCGCGCCCTTGAGCTTGGGCAGCGGCCCCTGTGTTTTCTTGCCGTCGGCGCGGTAACTACCGAAATCGATGCTGCCCCAGCCGAGGTCGCTGGACCCGGAGCTGCCCGTGCTGCCGACGTCGCCCCCGGTGATGCCGGTGGCGTTGCAGACCGCTGCGGCGGCGGGGGAGGCCGCCGCAGAGAGGAGACTCGCGGTCAGGCCGGCGGTCACGCCACCGACCACCAGGACGCGCGAGAGCGGGCGCATGCGAACACGGCTGCGTCGGGACATGGGGACCCCCTGTGGCTACGGCTGGTGCCAGTGTTGCAGAAGTGGCAGGTCTGGGCGGTGGAGGTGGCCAAAGCTTGACCGGGGCGTGACCCTTCGTGGCTCGTCGCTTCGCTCCTCGCACCTCAGGGAGCGGAAAGTCGTGGGTGCGCTTCTCGCACGTCTGGGAGGAGGCCGAGTCAGTGGCGCGTGGCGACCGCGAAGGCGCGTCGGAACGGCATCAGGGTGCCCCAGTCGTGGCGGGGGTAGGCCTCGGCGAGCCGGCGCTTGAGCTCGGTGACGAACTCGTCGCGCAGGTGGGTGGGCAGCGCCTGCAGGTACGGCCGGGCGCCGGTCCCGGAAATCCAGTCGAAGACCGGGTCGTTGCCGTCGAGGACATGCAGGTAGGTGGTCTCCCAGGCGTTGACCCGGAAGCCGCGGTCGAAGAAGAACCGGAGGTAGTCCTCGGCGTCCATGCGCGGCAGCGGACGCACGTCGCTCAGCGATTCGGCGAACGGCTCGGTGGCGGCGAGATCGGCCAGCGCGGTGCGGAACGGGGCGTCGTGACCGTTGGGGACCTGGATGGCGAAGGCGCCGGAGTCGGAGAGGTGGCCCAGTAGGCGGTCGATGACCCCGAACTGGTCGGGAACCCACTGGAACATCGCGTTCGAGATCATCAGGTCGAACGTGCGGTGCGGTGTCCACTCGATCACGTCGGCGACGTCGAAGTTCGCGTGGGCGTCGGTGTTGTCGCTGATGGCGCGGTCGATCATGGCTGCGGACTCGTCGATGCCGAGGATCTCGGCGCTCGGCCATTGCGCTCGCAGATGCTTGGTGAGATGCCCCGGTCCGCATCCGAGATCGACGATCGTCGTGGGATTGGTGGGGATCTGCGCGATCAGGTCGAGGAAGGGTCTCGACCGGTCGTCGGCGAATTGCAGATAGCGTGCTGGATCCCAGACAGCCATGCGTCCACATTAGGGGTGCGCGGTGGTGGTGTCACGGGGGAAGGCTTCGACGCAGCATGGTTTCGTGACGTGATCTCCGACGCGGAACGGTCACGGCGCTGACGTAGGCTTCCCTGCGTGACAGATCCCGTGAATTCCGCTTCCGAGAACTCGACCGGCGGCGACGCCGCGGCAGTAGTGGAGATCTCCACCGACGGCGCCTGCCTCGGCAACCCCGGCCCCGGCGGGTGGGGTGCGGTGCTCCGGTACAAGGGCAACGAGAAGCGGATCTCCGGGTCGGACCCCGACACCACCAACAACAAGATGGAGCTCACGGCGGCCATCGAGGGTCTTGCCGCGCTGACCAGGCCGTCGAAGGTGATCATCTACACCGACTCCACGTATGTGCGGAACGGGATCATGAAGTGGGTCGCCGGCTGGCAGGCGAACGGCTGGAAGACCAAGGACAAGAAGCCGGTGAAGAACGCAGACCTGTGGCGACGCCTCATCGAGGAGGAGAAGCGTCACGAGGTCGAGTGGCGCTGGGTCAAGGGGCACGCCGGTGACCACTTCAACGAGATCGCCGACGAACTCGCCACCACCGCAGCCCGGGCGGTGTCCCGATGAGCGGTCTTCCGGTCGCCGTCGAGCCCGACCACGACGAGCATCTCGTCGCGGCGGTCGAGAGCGCCGGCGGCAAGATCGTCGGACTCGACGAGGCGCGGGTACTGGTCTGGATCGGCCCGCCCGCCGAGTTCCCCGAACTGTCGGATGCCGTCGAGTGGGTCGCCCTCAAGACGGCAGGTATCGAGGACTTCCTGAATGCCGGACTCCTCGACGACCGCCGGGTCTGGACCAACGCCTCCGGTTTCTACGCCGAGAACGTGGCCGAGCACGCGCTTGCGCTGCTACTCGCCGGGCTCCGGCAGATCAACACCGCCGTCACGCGGCACTGGGACAAGGAGCGAATCGACACCTCCGTGCGGTCGCTGCACGGCTCCACCGTCGCCATCGTGGGCGCGGGCGGTATCGGCGCGTCGCTGGGCCCGCGCCTGAAGGCCTGCGGTGCGCGCGTCGTCGCGGTGAACCGGTCGGGCCGCGACGTGCCCGGCGCCGACGAGGTGCGACGCTCCGACGATCTCGGCTCGGTGTGGGCCTCCACCGACCACGTGGTGCTGGCCGCGCCGGCGACCCCGGAGACCCGGCACATGATCAACGCCGAAAGCCTTGCCGCGCTGCCGGATCACGCGTGGATCGTGAACGTCGCGCGCGGCCCACTGGTCGACGAGGAGGCCTTGTACCGGGCGCTGGTCGATGGCGAGATCGCCGGGGCGGCACTCGACGTGACCGATCCCGAACCGCCGGCCGAGGACCACCCGCTGTGGTCGCTGCCGAACGTCATCATCACCCCGCACGTGGCGAATCCCGCGTCGGGGCTGACACGTGAGATGGCGCCGTGGCTGGCGGAGAACGTGCGTCGATTCGTCGCGGGCGAGGAACTGATCTCGGTGGTCAAGCCCGGCCGCGACTACTGATCCGGGGCATTTTCTAGAACACGTTCTCGTTTTGGGCCGGTTCGTGGCAGAGTCGGGGAGTGATTCTCGACAGATTCCGTATCGATGACCATGTCGCTGTCGTCACCGGTGCCGGTCGCGGCCTTGGTGCGGCCATCGCGGTGGCCTTCGCCCAGGCGGGCGCCGACGTGGTGATCGCGGCGCGCAGCGAATTCGACCTCGACCAGGTGGCCGGACAGATCGCCGACGCCGGCCGGCGTGCCCATGTCGTCCCGGTCGATCTCAGCAACGCCGACGCCGCTGCCACCCTCGCCCAGACCGCGGTCGAGGAGTTCGGAAGGCTGGACACGATCGTCAACAACGTGGGCGGTGCGATGCCCCGGCCACTCCTCGACACAACCCCCAAGCACCTCGTCGAGGCCTTCGACTTCAACGTCGCCAACGCCCACGCGCTCGTCGTGGCCGGCGCCAAGCAGATGCTCGCGACGACCGGCCACGGCTCGATCATCAACATCACCTCGGCCGTCGGCCGTGTGCCGGGTCGCGCGTATGCCGCCTACGGAACCGCGAAAGCTGCTCTGGCGCACTACACCCGGATCGCCGCGATGGACCTCAATCCGAAGATCCGGGTCAACGGCATCGCACCCGGGGCGATCCTCACGTCGTCACTCGAGATCGTGGCCGGCAACGACGAGATGCGCACCGCCCTCGAGGACGCGACCCCGATGCACCGGCTCGGCGAACCCGAGGACATCGCCGCCGCGGCGCTGTACCTGGCCTCACCGGCGGGCGCCTACGTCACCGGCAAGATCCTCGAGGTCGACGGCGGGATCATCGCACCGAACCTGGACCTCCCGATCCCGGATCTGTAAGGGGGTTTCGACGGGGCTCAACCAGCGGGGAACGGGCTCAACCAGCGGGGAACGGGCTCAACCAGCGGGGAAACGCTCAACCAGCGGGGAAACGCGCTCAACCAGCGGGGAACGGGCTCAACCCGCGGGGGAACGGGCTCAACCCGGGGGCGCTCGACCAGGGGCTCAGGACGGGCGAATGTTGAGCCCGGCCTGTTCGACGATGGTCGCGATCCGCTTGGTCTTGGTCTCGGGTCTCTTCGCCAGCGCGATCTGTGCGAGACCCATCTTGCGGGCGCTGGGCGGGAACGCGTCCCAGTTGGCGCGGGCGGTCGGGTTCGCGTCGAGGGCGACGGTGAGTTCGGGGGACTCGATGCCGGCCTCGGCGTCGTCGAAGATGGTCCACAGGCCACGTGCTTTGGCGTCGTCGATGACCGCCTGGCCGGCGGGCTGCATGCGCCCTGACTCGATCAGGTCGGCGACCCGCGCCTTGTTCGACGCCGCCCAGGGACTGTTGCGGCCGCGCCGGGTGAACCACATGCCGCGCCGCGCCTCGTCGAAGACGCGGGTGTGGCCGTCGATCCACCCCCAACAGAGCGCCTCCCGGACCGCTTCGTCGTAGTTGAGGGGCTCGCGTCCGGAGTCTTTGCGCCAGAAGATGAGCCACACTCCGGACGAGGTCTGGTGGTTGTCGCACAACCACTCTCGCCACTCGTCGATGGTGTCGAGGACGAGCTGAGGCGCGCTCGGATCGGCCATGGGTTCACCCTAATCGCAGACCGTCGGTCTCGGTACAGTGAGAACGTGACCGGCATTCTCGAGTTCGCGAGCAACAACTGGTGGCTGATCTTCCCCATCGGTGGTGTCGTCGGCGGCTGGGCCGGGTCGATCGCGAAGTACAACGAGAAGCGACGCAAGGACAAGATCGAACTCGCTCGCATCAAGGCCGCCGCCCAGGCCGAGCAACTGAAGCTGACCACGACGTCCGTCGAGCAACTCCGCAAGACACTCAAGCAGCACGATGCGCTCAACGAGAAGTGGTTCGCCTACGAACTCGACCTGGCCACGCTCATCGAATATCCGCTCATGACCGACATGCGCGAACCGCTCACCCTCGCCTTCCATCGCGCGCGGGTCCATGCCGACGACCTGCGCCCGGAGACCCCGCGGCCCGGCGACACCGAGACGACGCTTGCCCCGGCCGACTTCGCCGACTACCGCGAGGCGGTCGGTGAATACGCCGCCGCCTTCGACGCCGCCGAACGCGAGGCACGACGCCGCAAGCAGGCCGGGTTCTCGCCGATCGAACGCGAAGCCCTCGACCGCGCCCGCAAACTCATCAACATCGCCTCCGACTCCGGTGCCACCGCGGCGGAACGCCAGGCCGCCTACAAGAAGGCGCGCGCCGAACTCGACGGTCTCCTCGACGTCCCGCCCCTCGCTGCCGAACACCTCGAACGCCAGATCGCCGGCGCGCTCGAACGGGGTCGCGGCGACTGAACCGCTGGTGGTTCCCACCGCTCCCTGAGGTGCGAGCGCGGACCACCCACCGCTCCCTGAGGTGCGAGCGAAGCGAGCCACGAAGGGCTGACGACGTCTCCTCACCAGGCCTTCGTGGCTCGTCGCTTACGCTCCTCGCACCTCAGGCAGCGGAAAGGGTTGCGCGGCTAGGCAACGCGGTGGCCCTTCGTGGCTCGTCGCTTACGCTCCTCGCACCTCAGGCAGCGGAAAGGATTGCGCGGCTAGGGAACGCGGTGGCCCTTCGTGGCTCGTCGCTTACGCTCCTCGCACCTCAGGCAGCGGGAAGGGTTGCGCGGCTGGGTAACTCGCAAGAGCAGGGACCGTCCGCCCGGTCAGCCCGCCTCGATGGCTCCGGTGAACTGGCTCTCGTAGAGGCGGCAGTAGGCGCCGCGAGCGGCGAGGAGTTCCTCGTGGTTGCCCTGCTCGACGATGTGACCGTTCTCCATCACGACGATCACGTCGGCATCGCGGACCGTCGAGAGGCGGTGTGCGATCACGAAACTCGTGCGGTCGGTGCGGAGGTTGGCCATCGCCTTCTGGATGAGCAGCTCGGTGCGGGTGTCGACAGAACTGGTCGCCTCGTCGAGGATGAGGATCGTGGGCCGGGCGAGGAAGGCCCGGGCGATCGTGATGAGCTGTCGCTCACCGGCACTGACGCCACCGCCCTCGTCGTCGAGGACCGTGTCGTAGCCGTCAGGGAGGGTGCGGACGAAGTGGTCGACGTGACTCATCCGGGCGGCCTCGAGTACCTCGTCGCGGGACGCAGAGGGATCACCGTAGGCGATGTTGTCGTAGATGGTCCCGCCGAACAGCCACGAGTCCTGCAGCACCATGCCGGTGCGCTCGCGGAGGTCGTCGCGGGTCATCTCGGCCGAATCCACGCCGTCGACGCGGATGGTTCCGGAGTCGACATCGTAGAACCGCATGATCAGGTTGACCAGCGTGGTCTTGCCGGCGCCGGTCGGGCCGACGATGGCGACCATGTGTCCGGGACGCGCTGTGAGGGTGAGGTTCTCGATCAGCGGCTTGTCCTCGACATAGCGGAACGAGACGTCGTCGAACTCGATGAGTCCGTGGTCGACCGCAGGCGTCTTCGGGTGCTCCGCATCCGGGATCTGCTCCTCGGCGTCGAGGATGTCGAAGATGCGCTCGGCGGATGCGACGCCGCTCTGCATCAGGTTGATCATCGACCCGATCTGGGTGAGCGGCTGCGTGAACTGGCGCGAGTACTGGATGAACGCCTGCACCTCACCGAGGCTCAGCGAACCCGACGCCACGCGCAGGCCGCCGACGACGGCGACCGCCACATAGTTGAGATTTCCGAGGAACATGATGGTCGGCATGATGACGCCGGAGATGAACTGTGCACGCCAACTCGACTGGTACAACTTCTCGTTGCGCTCGTCGAAGGTCGCCTCGATCTCGCGCTGACGACCGAAGGCGGTCACCAGTTCGTGGCCGGTGAAGGCCTCCTCGACACGCGCGTTGAGGGCGCCCGTCGACGCCCACTGCGCGGAGAAGTGTGGTTTCGACCGCTTCGCGATGACGGCGGTCGCGATGACGGCCAGCGGAACGGTCGCCACCGCGATCAGCGCGAGCAGCGGCGAGATCCAGATCATCATCACCAGCAGCGCGATGACCGTCAGCACCGAGTTCACGAACTGGGAGATGGTCTGTTGCATGCTCTGCGACAGGTTGTCGAGGTCGTTGGTGACCCGGCTGAGCAACTCGCCACGCGGCATCGTGTCGTAGTACCGCAGCGGCAGGCGATGGACCTTCTCCTCGACCTTCGCGCGGAGATCCCGAATCGTGTCCACGACGATGATGTTCAGCAGGTACGCGGCCAGCCACGCGAGCCCCGACGCCACCACGTACATCACCAGGGTGATGAGCAGGACGCGACCGACGTCGCCGAAATCGACTCCGACACCGGGTGTCACGTCCATGGACGAGACCATGTCGGCGAAGGTGTTGTCGCCGCGGTCGCGCAGACCGGCCACCACCTGGTCCTTCGACTGCCCGGCGGGCAGCATGCGACCGATGACGCCGTTGAAGACGAGATCGGTGGCGTGGCCGAGGACGCGCGGCGCGACGGCCAGCAGGATGACCGAACCGACGATCGAGCTCAGCGTCACGGTCATCAGTCCGCGGTACGAACCGAGCTGGGCGACAACCCGTTTGATCGACGGCCAGAACGAGCGCGGCTTGGACTCGGGACCGCCGGCGGCCATGGGTCCACCCGGGCGGGTCATGCGCGCTCCTCCATGGCCATCTGCGATTCGGCGATCTCAGCGTAGGTGGGACACGAGGCCAGCAGGTCGTCGTGTGTGCCGATGCCGACGATGCGTCCGCGGTCGAGTACGACGATCTGTTCGGCGTCGACGATGGTCGAGATGCGTTGCGCCACCACGATCACCGACGCATCGCGGGTGGCCGGCCGCAGTGCCGCCCGGAGCTTGGCGTCGGTGGTGAGGTCGAGCGCCGAGAACGAGTCGTCGAACAGGTAGATGGCGGGCCGCCGGACGAGTGCACGGGCTATCGCGAGGCGCTGCCGCTGCCCGCCGGAGACGGTGGTGCCGCCCTGTGCGACGCGGGTGTCGAGGCCGTCGGGCATCGCCGAGACGAATTCCTCGGCCTGTGCGATGCGTAGCGCCTCCCAGATCTCGTCGTCGGTGGCGTCGGACTTGCCGTGGAGGATGTTCGACCGGATTGTCCCGGAGAACAGGTACGGGCGCTGCGGGACGAGGCCGACCACCGAGCGCAGTTCGTCGGGGTCGAGTCGCTTGACGTCGGTGCCACCGACGCTGACCTTGCCTTCGGTGGCGTCGATGAGCCGGGGCACGAGTCCGAGGAGCGTCGTCTTGCCGGACCCGGTCGACCCGACGATGGCGGTCGTGGTCCCCGGCGTCACGCTGAAGCTGATGCCGCTCAGCACCGGATCGTCGGCGCCGGGGTAGCGGAACTCGGCGGCGTCGAACTCGACGGTGCCGGGATGGCCGGCGAAAGCGATCGGGTCGGCGGGCGGATGCACTGATGTCTCCGTGTCGAGGACCTCGGTGATGCGTTCGGCACAAACCGCAGCGCGCGGCGCCATCATCGCCAGGAACGACGCCATCATCACCGACATGAGGATCTGCATGACGTAGCTCATCAATGCGGTGAGTGCGCCGATCTCGACCTTGCCGTCGGACACGGCGTGACCGCCGAACCAGATGACCGCGACGATCGTGACGTTCGTGATCACCATGACCAGCGGGAACATCAGCGCCATCAGCTTGCCGACCCGCAGCGTGGCGTCGGCGAGATGGTCGTTGGCGACCCCGAAGCGTTTGCGCTCGTGCTCCTCCCGCACGAAGGCGCGCACCACGCGGATGCCGGTGATCTGTTCGCGCAGAACACGGTTGACCGCGTCGATCCGTTCCTGCATGGCACGGAAACCGGGGATCATGCGTGCGATGACGAGACCCATCGCCAGACCGAGGATCGGCACCGCGACCGCGATGACCCACGACAACGCCGGGGCCTCCCGGATGCCCATCACGATCCCGCCGATGCACATGATGGGCGCCATCACGAGTATCGCGCTGCACATGACGATCAGCATCTGCACCTGCTGGACGTCGTTGGTGGTGCGGGTGATCAGCGACGGCGCGCCGAATGTGCCGACCTCGCGGGCGGAGAACGAGTTGACGCGGTGTAGCAGGTCGCTGCGGATGTCGCGGCCCACCCCGAGAGCGGCCCGCGACCCGAAGAACTGCGCGATGATCGTCGCCACGATCTGCACGACGCTCACCAGTAGCATCCAGCCGCCGATGCGCATGATGTACCCGGTGTCGCCGGTCGCCACGCCGTTGTCGATGATGTCGGCGTTGAGGCTCGGCAGGTACAGCATCGCCGCGGTCGCCACGAACTGCAGCGACACCACCATGACGATGTTGATGCGGTACCGCCGGAGGTACGTGCTGATGAGTTGGGTCAGCATCTCGGCGCCGGGAGCGTGGCGAGCGGGCCGATGGTCGCCGGCGCCGGGAGCGTGGCGAGCGGGCCGATGGTCGCCGGCGCCGGGCGCGTGGCGAGCGGGCCGATGGTCTCTGCGATCACCTGCGTCAGACTAGTTGCCCCGGCTAAGGGGTGGGAATCGTCTGGCGTGCTCAGCTGCCGAAGAGGGCGACGGCTGCCTCGCCGGTGTGGGTGAGGTAGGTGAACGATTCCTGGAAGTAGAGGTTCACCACGTCGGCGTCGTGCGAGTCGTAGCCGATCGAGACGTCCTGACCGATGGTCAGCTCGAAGTCGCCGCCTCGGGTACTCATGACGAAGGCGCCGCGGATGGCCGGGGCCCACACGATGTCGCCGGTCACCAGTCGCTTGATGTGGTCGCGGATCGGGTAGCCGTGGTTGGACGTCTCGTTGACCTGCGTGTACACCTCTGCCGACATGGCGACCGAGTACGGCCCGTCGACCGAGGCGAGACGCAGGGTGGTGAGTGCCTGGCTGACGGCTTCGGGGTAGTCGCGCACGTCGGCGGGCAGCTGGATCGGGGTCGCGGACGCCTCGGCGCGGATGCCGGTGATCGATGCCGCCGCGTAGCCCTCGAAGATCGCGCGGTCCTCGGCGAGCGCGAGCTGGCGCGCGGCTTCGACGACCGGATCCCAGTCGGCATCTCGGGCGCCGCGGTCGACGTCGTCGATGGCCTCGCGGGAGACGGTGAACGGCACCTTCAGCTCGACCAGCGACTGGGTGCGGCGGATGAAGGCCTGGATGCCGTCGGCCGGGGAGTCGATCTTGCTGCGGTGGCCCAGGGTGACGGCCGCGGTGTCCTGACCCATCGGCCCCTTGACGTCGACGAGTCGGCGGCCTGCGATGTTCCGCTTGAACGACCGGGTGGCCTCCTCCTCGATCTCTGCCCAGGCGGCCTCGGAGATGGGGGCGAGTTCGCGGTGCAGGTTGTTCATGGGGCCTCCTGGTGCGGTGGTGTCGGGCGGTGGTCGGTCTGTGGCGGGCTAGCGGAGGGAACCGATTCCCAGGGAGCCGTCGGCGCGGAGGGCCGGGGTCTGGACGGCCGGTTCGGCGGTGCCGGGCGCGGGCGGCAGATCCTCGAGGAAGTCGAGGGTCGGGGTGAAGAACTGCGACCCGGTGACGGCGGTGGTGAAGTCGAGGAGCCGGTCGTAGGTTCCCGGCGGGTCGCCGATGAACATCTTGCGCAGCATCTCCTCGGTCACCTCGGCGCCGGCGGAGTAGGCGATGTAGAAGGTGCCGTTCTCGCCGTTCCCGGAGACGTCGCCGTAGGGCATGTTGTCGCGGACGACGTCGATCTCCTCGCCGTTCTCGTCCTCGACCTTGTTGAGGGCGATGTGGGAGTTGGGTGGCTTCACGTCGTCGGACATCTCGACGTTGTCGAGCTTGGTGCGTCCGATCGCGGCTTCCTGCTCGCTCGTGCTCAGATCGTTCCACGACGACAGGTCGTGGACGTAGCGCTGGATGGCGACATAGCTGCCGCCGGCGAAGTCGGGGTCCTCGTCGCCGACGGTGATGGCGTCGACCGCGGCCTGTCCGACCGGGTTCTCGGTGCCGTCGACGAAGCCGATGAGGTCGCGGAGGTCGAAGTAGCGGAAGCCGTGCACCTCGTCGACGACGGTCACCGCGTCGCCGAGGGCGTCGGTGATCAGGCGTCCGAGTTCGAAGCACAGATCCATCTGATCGGACTTGATGTGGACCAGGAGATCGGCGGGGGTCGCCGGTGCGGTGTGGACCGCGCCCTCGTAGGGGACGAACGGACGCAGCGAACGCGGGCGGGGGCCGTCGAACAACCGGTCCCAGGCGTCGGAACCGATCGAGACGATGCCGGCCAACGCGGCCTCCGGTGCGCGCGAGGACACCGCATTGTTCAGGCCCGGGATCTCCTCCAGCACATCACGAACCGTGTCCTCACCACCGTCGTTGATGGTGAGGACGAGAAAGATCGCCGACTTGGTCTTACGCGTCAGGATCGTCTGCGGCACGGGCACGCCCAATACCCTAGCCGACCCATGTCCGAAATGGGATCGCAGATCGTGCCGTGAAAAAGTAGGGCAGGCAACCCTTTTCGGGACGCCCGGAAAATCCGTGCCCGGATGCCGAGATCAGCTGCGCGCGATGGCCCTTCCGGCCGCACGGCCGGAGAAGATGCACCCACCCAGGAAGGTGCCTTCGAGCGCGTTGTAGCCGTGCACACCGCCGCCGCCGAAACCCGCGACCTCGCCGGCCGCGAACAGACCGTCGAAGGCGCTGCCGTCGGGTCGGAGCACCTGCGAGTCGAGGTTGGTCTCGAGGCCGCCGAGGGTCTTGCGGGTGAGGATGTTGAGCCGCACCGCGATCAGCGGGCCGTGCGCGGGGTCGAGGATGCGGTGGGGCTTGGCCACCCGAACGATCTTGTCGCCGATGAACTGTCGCGCGTTGTTGATCGCCATCAGCTGGGCGTCCTTGGAGAACTTGTTCTCCACGTCGGCGTCGCGGGCGGAGATGACGCGCTCGATGTGCGCGAGGTCGAGTTCGGGACCTCGGGCGATCGCGTTCATCCCGCTGACCAGTTCGGGCAGGTTGTCGGCGACCACGAAGTCGATGCCGTTGCGCACGAACGCATCCACCGGCCCGGCGGCGCCCTTGGCGAGCCGGCTCTTCGCGGCCAGCTTGAGGTCCTTGGAGGTGATGTCGGGATTCTGTTCGGAACCCGACAGCATGAACTCCTTCTCGACGATGGTCTGCGTGAGGATGAACCACGAGTAGTCGTGGCCGGCGGCGAGGATCGCCTTCATCGTCGAGTTCGTGTCGAAGCCGGGGAAGTTCGGCGGCGCGAGGCGGTTTCCGTTGGCGTCGAGCCACAGCGACGAGGGTCCCGGGATGATCCGGATGGCGTGGTCGGGCCAGATCGGGTCCCAGTTGTGGATGCCCTCGGTGTAGTGCCACATGCGGTCGCGGTTGACGATGCTCGCGCCGGCATCCTCGCTGATTCCCAGCATGCGACCGTCGACGTGCGCCGGGACGCCGGAGATCATCGTCTGCGGTGCGGGACCGAGACGATCGACCGGCCAGTTCTTGCGGATGAGGTCGTGGTTGTGCCCGATGCCGCCGGACGTCACGATGACCGCTCCCGCGCGAATCTCGAAGTCGCCCACCACTTCGCGGTTCGACGCCTTGCCGCGTTCGAGGTCGGTCGGGGTGAGCGTGGCCCCCCGCACGCCCACGGCGACACCGTCTTCGACGACGAGCTCGTCGACGCGGTGGCGGAACCGGAACTCGACGAGACCGCGCTTCTCGGCCTCGAGGACCGGCTCGGCGAAGATCCGGACGACCTCCGGGCCGGTGCCCCAGGTGAGGTGGAAACGTGGCACGGAATTGCCGTGCCCGTCGGCGAATCCGCCGCCGCGCTCGGCCCAGCCGACGACCGGGGTGATGCGCAGACCGAGATCGTGCAGGTACTGCCGCTTCTCGGTGGCCGCGAAGTCGACGTACGCCCGCGCCCACTGACGCGGCCAGTAGTCCTCGTCGTCGCGGTCGAAGCCCGCCGACCCCATCCAGTCCTGCAGGGCGAGGTCGGCGGAGTCGGAGATGCCGAGCCGGCGCTGTTCGGGGCTGTCCACCATGAACAACCCGCCCAGCGACCAGAAGGCCTGCCCGCCAAGGTTGTTGCGGTTCTCCTGATCGACGACCACCACGCGGCGGCCGGCCTTGGTGAGCTCGTATGTCGCGACCAGACCAGCCAGACCCGCACCGACGACCACCGCGTCGGCCACCTGCTTCGTCACGACAACTCCTCACCGCGTCGATGTGCCGCCTGTCCCCACCCGGACATGCGATCCCGAGAGAACATTAGCGCCGCGTCACACCGCGATGTCGGCGTACCGGTGGAACCACGGCGCGGCGTTCTCGAGGGAGGCGGCGAGCGCCAGGAGGTCACCGTCGGCGCCCACGCGGCCGACGAACTGGACCCCGAGCGGGAGCCCGGTCCCGGTCCAGTGCAGGGGCACGCTGATCGCCGGGCGTCCGGTCATGTTCGCCAGCTGTGTGTACGGCACCCAGCCGAGGTTCTCTTCGACGAGCTGGTCGACGATCCCCACCCGTGACATCACCTTGCCGATGCGGGCGCGGGCCGCGAGCCGCGCCGCCTGCTGGAGGAGGGGCGGGGTCGTCATCGACCCGACAGCCGGCGGCGGAACGGCGAGGGTCGGGGTCAGCAGCAGGTCGTGGGTCTCGTGGAAGCGTTCGAGAGCACGTACGTGGTGGTTGACGTGGTCGAGCGCGCGGAAGAGCGGCACCACCCCGGCGGCCCGGCCGATCTCGGCGAGGGCGAGCGTGTCGGCCTCGAAGTCGGCGTCCCCGGCGCCGGACAGGCGGCGGGCCTCGTCCACCTGGGCGGCTGCCTTGGCGAACCAGATTTGCAGGAAGTCGCGGGCCAGTTCCGCGTCGTCGTGCGGTGGGTCCACCTCTTCGACCTGGTGGCCGAGTTCGGTGAGCAGCTTCGCGGCGTGCTCGACGGCCGCGACCGCTTCAGGATGCGGTGCCGGGTTGATGGCCGAACGTGTGGTGAAACCGATCCGCAGCAGCCGTGGCGGAGAAGCGATCCGCGTCGTGAACGACTCGGTGTGGAGGGGAGCGGGATAGGTCGACGACGCGGTGGGGCCGATGATCGCGTCGTAGAGGGCGGCCGCGTCGCGCACCGTGCGGGTCACGACACCCTCGACGCCCATCCCGAAGAGCGGCTCGCCGGTGGCGGGCCCGAACGGCATCAGGCCGCGCGACGCCTTGAGTCCGACGAGCCCGGTGCACGCAGCCGGGATGCGGATGGAGCCGCCGCCGTCGTTCGCGCCCGCCGCGGGCACGATGCCCGCGGCCACTGCTGCGGCGCTGCCTCCGGACGAGCCGCCGGGCGTCACGTCGAGGTTCCAGGGGTTGCGCGCCGGACCCCACAGGACCGATTCGGTGATCGCCTTGGAACCGAACTCCGGGGTGTTGGTCTTGCCGAAGACGACCAGCCCCGCATCGAGGAAACGCTGGACGACCGTCGCGTGCTCGGTGGCGACGTGGCGCGCCAACGACCGGGAGCCGCGCGTCGTCGGATAGCCGCGGTAGTCCTGGGCGAGGTCTTTGATCAGGAAGGGGACACCGGCGAACGGTCCGGTCAGCTCCGTGCGGGCCCGGTGATCGGCCTCGGCCTCGATCGGGATGACGATCGCGTTCAGGCCGGGGTTCACGGCAGCGGCACGGGCCCGTGCCAGCTCGAGGAGTTCGGCTGCCGTGACCTCGCCCGATGCGACGAGCCCGGCGAGGGTGGTCGCGTCCGCCCCGAGGTATTCACCCATGTTCACGGCCCCGACCCTAGTGAGTGCGGGGCCGGGCCGCGGCCGGGTTGGCCGATACGCCCGCCCAGGAGATCGAACCGATTCCCACATCACCGTTAACCACCCAAACGAATAACGGTGCGGTCGCGGCAATTTCGTTCGTTCGAAGGGCAGAATCGGACAGTTGTGCCGCGTATGGCCCATATGAGCTGTTCACAATGGGGCAAATGTGACACGCACCACTGTCCGTCGGCGTCACGAAGCCCGATCCGGCCTTTGCCGCGACGTTATCGTGCCGTTACACTTCTCGACGACGGGTACCGCTCCTGACGGGGATCAATAGAATCCCCCTACGTACGACTCCGCAGTACCCGGTAGGCAAGACCCAGAAGCGGCCGACTCCGGCCGAGATCCAAAGGAAAACTGACGAATGCTGACTCGCGCCCGTAAGCGCCTCGTCGCCGGACTCGTGGCTCTCGTGGCCTTGTCAGGTGCCACGCTGGTCGCAGCTCCGCCGGCGTCCGCAGCCAATGGTTGCAACGTCGAATACGTCCGCTCGAACGCCATGAACCGGACCGTGCCCGTGTGCATCGTCTCGGCCGGTGGCGGCGGACCGAAGCCGACGCTGTACCTCCTCGACGGCCTGCGTGCCCCCAACAACAACAGCGGTTGGCTCATCAACACCGATGTCGCCCGCTACATGGCCGGCAAGGGCACGAACGTCGCCATCCCGTTCGGCGGCGGCGGCAGCTTCTACACCGACTGGCAGTCCTACGACCCCAAGCTCGGCAACAACAAGTGGGAGACCTTCCTGACCCGCGAGCTGCCGCGCCACATGGCCGCCCGCCACGGCAGCGACAACCGTCGCAACGGCATCGCCGGTCTGTCTATGTCGGGTACCTCGGCGCTCAACCTCGCGTCGCGCCACCCGGGCTTCTACAAGGCGGTCGCCTCCTACAGTGGCTACCCGACCGTCACCATGCCGGGCTTCACCCAGGGCATCCAGGCCTCGGTCATCGAGATGGGCGGCAACCCCACCAACATGTGGGGCTTCTACCCGGCCGGCAGCTGGTTCCAGAACGACCCGTTCCTGACCGCGGGCAACCTGGCCGGCAAGCACGTCTACATCTCCTCCGGTAGCGGCGTCGGCAGCAAGTACGACTCGTCGGTCAACCCGACCAGCGCCAACTTCGACCCGGTCAAGTTCGCGCAGATGATCCCGCTGGAGGTCGCCGCGTCGACCAGTAGCCAGCTGTACGTCGGCCGCGTCGCGCTCGTCCCGGGCGTCAAGCTCACCACCCGGATCACCCCGGACGGTGCGCACTGGTGGGACTACTGGCAGAACACCTTCAAGGAGTCGTGGGTCAAGACCTTCCGCCCGGCGTTCTTCTGAGCCGAGTAGACGGTCTCGCAACTCCATAGAGACACGGCAAGGGCCGGTGACCTTCGGGTCACCGGCCCTTGTTGTCGTGCGGATTCCGACTGCCGAACCTCAACTCGACCGGCAGACGTCGATCGAAGTCTGCCGGTCGGGGTGACGTCGACTGCGTTAGGTGGGCGACGGTGTCTCACGAGCCCTTCGTGGCTCGTCGCTATCGCTCCTCACACCTCAGGGGACGGAAGGGGCGTCGCTATCGCTCCTCGCACCTCAGGGGGCGGAAGGGGCGTCGCTATCGCTCCTCGCACCTCAGGGGGCGGAAGGGGCGTCTCTGGCGGTCCTCGCACCTCAGGGGGCGGAAGGGGCGTCGCTATCGCGACTCCGTCAGGACAGTTGACGCGGATCGTGTCGCCGACCGGCACACTTCGCGACATCTGAGACCCAGGACGAAAACACCGCGGGCGCATCCGGTGGTCCGGATGCGCCCGCGGTGGTCGCTTACAGCAGCTGGGTCCTACTCGGGCGGGGGCTGCTTGCGGAAGGAGCGGGTCGACGAGTCGTCGGCCGGCGGTTCACCGCCGTCGACCTTCGGGATCTGTTCGGTCGGACGCTCCCACGGGTTGCCGGCCGACGACGCGGTACCGGCCGCCGGTGCGTCCCGCTTGATCATGGATGTCCGACGCTCATCAGCGGCGGGCGCGGTGGCAGCCGGGCCTGCGGTGGCCACGGCGGCATCGTCGTCGCGACGACCGCGGAGGAACATGAAGACCGCCAGGGCCAGCATGATCACGCCGAGCACGCCGAGCACGATCGGCAGCCAGAAACCCAGGAGGTTCAGCTGCGTGACGTAACCGCTGGCGGTGTCGGCCTGCTTGGCGACGATCCCGTCGCTCCACTTGAACGTGCCCTTGAGCGCGTCCATGCGGAAATTGCGCACGACCTCGGGGTTGGACTCGCTCTGGTCGGGCGACTTGAAGTACTGGTGCTGATCCTCACGGCCGTCGACGATGGTGCCGGTGATCGGCTCGACGTAGACGTGGCGCACGGCCGAAGCGTGGCGGTGCATCGTGATCGGATCGTTCGGACGGACACCCGGGCCGCTGATGCCCCACCACTTGGCCGGCATCGTCAGCATGGTGCCGAGGGCGGCCTCGCCCTGTGCGTTCGGCAGGCTCGACAGGTCCTTCTCCGGGACGTCGCAGGCGAAGTGAAGGGTCTTGATGCCCTTGATCTCGACCTCTTCCTGGAACTTCGCGTCGCAGTCCTGGCGGGTGTTGAGGTCGTAGTACAGGTAGTCGCGCTGCTGGACGTCGAAGCCGAACTTGTACTGGAAGCCCTTGCGGTTGTCGAGGGCGACCGAGACGTCGTTCACGTTGCCGCCCGGCGGCACGGCCTCGAGCTGCAGCGAGCTGACGGCACCGTTGGGGACCGACGTCTTGCGGTTCACCGACACGTGGTCGATGGTCGCGGTGAGCAAGCCGTCCTTACAGGTACGGGTCTCGCCGGCGGCGGCGACGGTGGGCTCGGTCTCCTGGCCGTCGGCGTCGCGGATGCGGTCGATCAGAACGGTCTGCGCGGACTGCAGAGTCGCCTGGCGGCTGTCCGACGGCTCGACGATGACCGAGCGGCGCTGCTGCGTCAGATGTGCCTCGAACGTGCGGGCACGATCCTCGGACACCGAGCAACGGTCGAAGATCACCGCCGGGAAGCGGTCGCCGGTGGAGCCGTCGGCGGCGACGGTCGTCGCATCCGAGGTGATGTCGAGGTCGAGCGGCACCACCTTCAGCGTCGGCACCAGGTACAGCGGGATGGCAATGGCGACCGCGAGGAACGCGGCCCCAAAGAAGGCCAGCAGTGCCGGCACGAAACGTCTCATGTGTGACTCCTGTGAATCAGCAGCGTAATCGGTATCACCCTAGCGGGCGTCTCGCATTCCGTACGCGTCAGTAGGCCCGACATGCCGGGATTTGCGATCGTGCATCAGTTCGTGCGGGCCCGATCGTCGCGCCGATCGCGTTCGGCCTCCTTCAGGATGCCGGCCATGTACCCGTAGATCTCCTTGTCCGACATGGCTTTCCACCTCGGGGCCAGGAGTTTCATGTACTTCTCGACATACAGCAGTTGTTTGCCGACGAGGACCAGTTCGCGGGGGAGGCGGGCGTCGTGGGCCTTGGCCACGGCGGCGAGCTGACGGCCCAGGTCGGTGTAGGACATCGAGCCCAGGTCGGTCGTCGACAGCGGGGTCGTCACCTTCTTGATGTCCTCGGCGCCCTTGGCCGTCGACCCGGGCTTGTGCACGGCGCCGAGAAGGAAGATGGCGCGACCTGCGGATTCGTAGTCCGCGCGAACCACCAGGTCGACGACGAGCTGACGAAGGATGCGACGGGTGCGGGGCGTGAACCGTCCGACGATGCCGAAGTCGAGCAGCACGATCTTCCCGGCATCGTCGACGAGGACGTTCCCGGCGTGGAGATCGCCGTGGAAGAGGCCGCCGTGGAATGCCGAGTCGAGCAGCGACAGCAGCAGATTGCGGCACAGCGCGACGCCGTCGTGGCCGGCCGCCCGAACCGCCGCGGCGTCGTCGATCCGGACCGCGTGGATGCGCTCCATCGTCAGCACGCGCGGCGTCGTGAACTCGTCGTAGACGCGCGGGACGCGAACGCGGTCGCCGAAGGGGCCCGGCTGCAGGCACTCGAACCACTCGCGCATGGTGTCGGCCTCGATCCGGAAATCGAGTTCGGCGTCCAGGCCGGCCGCGAAGTCCTCGACGACGTGGCGCGCGCTGAGCATCCGGCCGTACTCGGAGATCTCGACGAGACCGGCGATCCGCTCGAGGATCGCGACGTCGGGTGCCAGGCGGTCGGCGATCCCGGGCCGCTGGATCTTCACGACCACCTCTTCGCCGCTGTGCAGGACCGCCGTGTGTACCTGCGCGATGGACGCCGAGGCGATCGGCACCGGGTCGAACTGCGCGAACACCTCTTCGGGCGGTCGGCCGAGTTCGGCGACGAACTGAGCGCGCATGGCGTCGGGATCGGCCGGCTTCACGCGATCGAGCAGCGTCTCGAACTCCGAGGAGAGAGCGTCGGAGAAGACACCGGGGCTGGACGCGATGAGCTGCCCGAGCTTCACGTAGGTCGGGCCGAGATGCTCGAAGGTGGAGCGCAGTTCATGGGCGGCGCGCGCAGCACTGGGTGCGCGGCCGCGTAGAGCGTCGCCTGCAGTGTGGAGGACGAACCGACCGAGGCCCGCAGCCGCGTGTGCAGTGGTCGTCCCGAATCGCGTGACCTCGGCGATGGGCGACACCGGATGCAACTGCGTGCGCCGGCCGTCGTCGACCGAGCTGTTGATAGTCACCGTCGGCCATTGTAACGATCATCGATGCCCGATCCAGTGTCTCGGCGGGCCAAGTCGACCCCCCGACGTGCCCTTGTGGCGGAGATCCACAGACGACGGCAGACTTGTGCGGTGCCGATCCATGCGCTCTCGCGCATCGGTCCCTCGACCGCGAACGTTGTCGACACCTCGAACATCCACCCCTAGGAGATCCCCGTATGCCCACGACGGTCAACGCGTACATAGCCACGGCAGCAGATCGCCCGCTCGAACCGACCACGATCGAGCGCCGCGACCTCGGCCCGAACGACGTCGAGATCGCCATTGCCTACGCCGGCATCTGCCACTCCGACATCCACACGGCCCGAAACGAGTGGAACGGCACCACGTTCCCGGTGGTGCCGGGTCACGAGATCGCCGGTACGGTCTCGGCCGTCGGCGAAGGCGTCACCCGCTACGCCGTCGGCGACCGCGTCGGCGTCGGCTGCTTCGTCGACTCCTGCCGCGAATGCGAGCCGTGCCGCCTCGGCGAGGAGCAGTACTGCGAGCGGGGAAACACCGGAACGTACAACGCGGTCGGGCGCGACGGGCAGCGCACCCATGGTGGGTACAGCACGTCCATCGTCGTCGACGAGAACTATGTCTGTCGCATCCCGGAGGGCATCGCGCTCGACGTGGCGGCTCCGCTGCTGTGTGCGGGCATCACGCTGTATTCACCGCTGCGGCACTGGGAGGCGGGCCCAGGTAAGAAGGTGGCCATCGTCGGGCTCGGCGGCCTCGGGCACGTCGGAGTCAAGATCGCGCACGCACTGGGCGCGGAGGTGACTGTCTTGTCGCAGTCGCTGAAGAAGATGGAGGACGGGCTGCGCCTGGGGGCCGACCACTACTACGCGACGAGTGATCCGCAGACCTTCCGCGAGCTGCGGGGGCGGTTCGACCTCATCCTCAACACCGTCTCTGCCAACCTCGACATCGGGAAATACCTCGGAATGCTCGCTCTCGACGGCACGCTCGTCGAACTCGGTCTGCCCGAACACCCGATCGAGGTCCCGGCCGGGGCACTGATCGGCAAGCGCCGCAGCTTCTCCGGGTCGATGATCGGCGGAATCGCCCAGACCCAGGAGATGCTCGACTTCTGCGCCGAGCACGGTATCGGTGCCGAGATCGAGGTGATCTCCGCGGACAAGATCAACGAGGCCTATGACCGGGTGGTCGCCTCGGACGTGCGCTACCGCTTCGTGATCGACACCGCCACGCTCTGATCGGGCTCACTTCCGACGATGCGTCTCGGCCCGGCCCCGCTCATCCGGCGGCCGGGCCGAATGTTTGATGTACTCCTTGCTGGGAATCCGTAGACCGAACATCCCGCACCAACCTCGAGGAGGCCGCCGCGCATGACGTCAACGGAACTCGCGCCGGTCGAGCAACGCACCGATGCGCCGCGGCGCGTCGAACCGCCCGTCACGCACGACGGGGTATGCGGCGCGCTGATCACGCCCTGTCGCAACGGAATTCAACACACGCGAACCTCGACGATCCGTCCGGACCGTCGAGGCGCCGATCGGATCTCAGAACACCATCACGATGAGGCCGATGATGATCGCCACCATCGCGATGACCAGCAGCCCGACGCCCAGAAATGCGCCGACCCCGCCGGCCGGGAAGTGTTTGGTCCGATCGGGTTGTTCGTGCGAAAGGCCTGACGTCTGAGGGGTGTCGGGAGGGGTGTCGCCGGGGGCGACGCCGCCACCGGCCTCGAGGTCGGGTGTCTCTTCCGGTGCCGGGTCCATGGATCCGCGTGATTCATCTGTCATGACGGTCGCATACCCGGGGCACCGGTAGCCCACACCTCGGTCCTGATCGGCGGCCGTCCGGCGGCGTTTGGAAGCCGTCCCTACCGGGAAACCGGACATCAGACGGATACCCGAAACGGATTGGTGGTGAGAGCCCTACATGTCCGAAGAGTTGCCGATGGAGCCGGCCGAGACCGGCACACCGGACCAGACCCCGGACGACGCCCGCCGCGAGGTCGACGAACTCGAAGCAGAGCACGTCGACGAACCCGACGAGAAGGCGGCGTCGGCTGAACCGACCTCTGCATCCGACGACGAGGACGACCTCGAGTCCCCTGCGTCCGGCGCCCCGGAGCCGCCGGACTGATTCCTGCCACCGCACCGTCGGTGGATTCCACAACCGTCGAGCGCCAGGAGGGCAGGAGTATCTCAAGTTTGCGCATGGTGGCCGAACACGGGTTGCCCGAGAACCTGATCACCAACGGGGAGGATCGGATTCGCGGCATCGCCGAGCGCTTCGGCATGGACTACTGCGGAGTCACGATCACCCGTGACACAACTCTCCAGATGACCCCGCGTGGTGATCTGGAGACCGTCTGGGGATCCGATCGCATCCCGGACGAGGTCGTGGTGTTCGTGACGGAGATGCCCCGCCTGTTCAGTCGGCGCGGCGATGACGGCCGTTCCCGGGACAGCGTTGTTCTGGCGGAACTCGACCGGGAACGCGGCGCCGCGGTGATCTCCCTGCCTGCGCTCGGTCCCTCGCCCCGCCGACGTCTGGGCAAACTGATCGCGACGGTCGTGTCCTCGCTCGAGGAGTCCTCCACCGAGCCGTTCGAGCGGGCTCGCGGACTAGTCGTCGAGCGGGATGGTGAGACGGAATATGTGGTGGCCCAGGGGTTTTACTCACGGTCGCTGTTGACCGCGGGAATGGTCCGCGGCAACCGGCCCTGGCGTCTGATACCGACGCTCACGGGCATGACGGCGGCCGCGGCCGCGGCGGCGTCGTTCGGTGTCTTCTTCTCCACCATCTGGTCGATGGCCAACGCGCTGAGCCCGTGGCGTCTGGCCGCCATCTCGGTTCTGTCGATGGTCCTGGCGGCACTCTGGCTGATCGTCAACAACCGCCTGTGGGAGAAGACCACCGACACCTACCGGCCCCGCGCCCGCCTCTACAACACGGCCACGGTCTGCACCGTCGTCTTCAGTGCGGTGGTCCTCTACGTCGGTTTGTTCCTCGCGGTCCTCGTCGCCGCGATGACCGTCATCGACGAGACCTTCCTGTCCTCGCAACTCGGATTCGAAGCGGGACTGCACAATTACCTCAATCTGGCCTGGCTGGCGACCTCGATGGGGATCTTCGCCGGGGCGTTGGGGTCCAGTGCCGACAGCCACGACGACGTGCTCCGCGCGACGTACGGTTACCGGGAACGCCTGCGACGCCGGGCGGCGGAGTCGTCGCGAAGCGACGAGATGAGCGAATCACGCTGAAAACGACACGATTTCAGTGTTCACCACCCGATCGGAGCCTGACATGACGTCTCTGGATCAATCCCGCGCCCCTCTCCTGGAAGCGCTGGAGAATTACCGTCGCGACAACCGATACGGTTACACGCCCCCCGGCCATCGTCAGGGCAGAGGCGTCGATGACCGCACGCGCACCACCATCGGAGCGGCCGCGTTCGAATCGGATCTCCTCGTGTCGCCCGGTCTCGACGACCGACGGATGTCCAGCGCCTACCTGCCCGACGCCGAGGAATTGATGGCGGACGCCGTCGGAGCCGAGCTCGCATTCTTCTCGACCTGCGGCAGTTCGTTGTCGGTGAAGGCCGCGATGATGGCCGTGGCCGGCGGCGAAGGCGGCGAGCTGCTCATCACCCGCGACGCGCACAAGTCGATCGTCGCCGGGCTGATCTTCTCGGGTCTGCGCCCACGGTGGGTGCGGCCGCGCTGGGACGAGAATCTCCACCTGACGCATCCGCCGTCCCCCGAGGAGGTTCGCAAGGCGTGGGAGACGGACCCGCAGGCGGCCGGCCTCCTCATCGTCAGTCCGACGCCGTACGGCACCTGCGCGGACATCCGGGCGATCGCCGACGTCTGCCACGAGTACGGCAAGCCCTTGATCGTCGACGAGGCGTGGGGCGCGCACCTGCCGTTCCACGACGAGCTGCCCACGTGGGCGATGGACGCCGGAGCCGACGTGTGTGTCGTCAGCGTCCACAAGATGGGCGCGGGATTCGAACAGGGGTCGGTCTTCCACGTACAGGGGGACCTGATCGACCGTTCCCGGCTGTCGCAGTGCGCAGACCTGCTGATGACCACCAGCCCGAGCGTGCCGGTCTACTCGGCGCTCGACGGTTGGCGTCGGTACATGGTCGAGTCCGGGCGCGAAGTCCTCGGCCGTGGCCTCGATCTGGCGCGTCGGGTACGCCGCGCCGTCGACGACATCGACGGTCTCACCGTGATGCACGACGAGCTGCTCCACGAGGAGGCCAGCCACGATCTCGACGAGATGCAGGTGCTCATCGATGTGAGCGAGTTGGGGATCAGCGGCTATCAGTCCGCCGACTGGCTGCGCGACCGGCACTGCATCGACCTCGGGCTGAGCGACCACCGTCGCATCCTCGCGACCATCTCCCACGCCGACGACGAGGACACCGCGGATAGGTTGCTGAGCGCGCTGCGGGATCTCACCTGCGCCGCAGACTCTTTCGAGAGTCCCCGGAAGGTTCATCAGCCGTCGCCGGTCGAGCTGCAGTTGGAGAACCGGATGCTCCCGCGGGATGCGTTCTTCGGCGACACCGAGCGGGTGTCACTCGCCGATGCTCCGGGACGTGTTGCGGCCGAACAGATCACACCGTATCCGCCCGGCATCCCGGTGGTGATCCCCGGAGAAGTGCTGAACGAGTCGGTGGTCGAGTACCTGCGGACCGGCAAGAACGCGGGGATGAATCTGCCCGACGCCGCAGACGACGCGCTGGACACGATCAAGGTGGTGCGTCGCACTCACTCGTAAGCAGGGAAAGCCTTCTCCGACAACACTCGGGCGAGATGGGCCGCATTTCGGGCGGCGGCGTGGGTCGTCTTGTCGACCGGCTCGGGGACCGCGTCGAGGTCCTTGTAGTCGCGGCCGCCCATCGCCTCGTCGTTCCAGTAGGTGCTGCCCTGCCCGGCGATGGTGAACCCGATGTCGTTGAGCGCACCGAACATGTCCGCGATGATCTTGTGGGCGCCGTCCTCGTTGCCGACGACACCGCACATCGCGACCTTGCCCAGCATCGACGGCCGACCGCGGTCGTCGGTCTCGGACACCTCGGCGTCGAGTCGTTCGAGGACTCGCTGGGCGACGCTCGACATGTGGCCGAGCCAGGTCGGGGTGGTGATCACGAGGATGTCGGCTGCCTGGATGCGCTCGAGGATCGCCGGCCACTCGTCACCGTCGCCCATGTCCCGTTCGACACCGGGTTTGATGTCGTGGTCGACGGCGCGGACGACGTCACCCTCGACGCCTTGCTCGGCCAGTGCGTCGAGGATGTGCCGGGCGATGAGGTCGCTACTCGACGACGCCGGCGAGGGTTTGAGGGTGCAGGTGATGGCGAGAGCTGTGGTCATGTCAGGCGTTTACCCGGTTCGAAGCCGACGAATCCCTGCGTCAGCTCGGCTGACGCTCGGCGAGCATCGCCAGGCGGTTGAGGCATTCGCTGAGTCGGGGAGACATGGCGGTCTGCTGGACCACCGGCGGGATCCACTTCAGCGGGGCGGTCTCGACGAACTCTTCCATACCGATGAGCGAGCCGTTGCCGTCCTTCTCGATCGTCATCCGGATGCGGGCGCGACCGAACGGCCAGCCGGCGGCGGAGAGCTCCAGCAGCCCGGCCTTCGACTCGCACGAGGTGGTCTCGTCGTTGAGCAGTGCCGGCCAGACACCCACCGAGTGGTGGATTTTCGATCCGGCCTGAGGCCACTCGGCGTCGACGTCGCGGATGCGTGAGGCGCCGACCACCCAGGAGGCGTAGAGCCAACCGTTGGACAGCACCGACCAGACCTGTGCGGGGGTAGCGGATGTGTGGCGTTCGACGCGGTTCATGAATGTTCTCCGTTCACTTGTTGTCTCGGCTCTTCGTGAGGCGTTTGTTGAGGGTGCGGTTGAATGCTCTTCGCGGCATCCCTCGTAGGCCGTCGGAGGCCAGTGCGGCGCGGGCGGCGTTGTTGCCGCAGGCGCCGTGGACTCCGCCCCCGGGATGTGCGGCCGACCCCGCGAGGTAGAGGCGGTCCACGGGTGTCGTGGCGCCGCCGAGGTTCGGTGACGGTCGGAAGATCAACTGCTGGAACAGTTGTGCCGTTCCCCCGTTCACCGTCCCATGGACGAGGTTGGCGTCGGCGTTCTGCAGGTCGTTCGGTGTCTGGACATGCCGGCCCACGATCATGTCGGCGACGCCGGGAGCGTGTTCCTCGAACACCTCGTCCATCCGCGCGGCGAGGAGCCGAGCCGCCTCGTCGTCGGTGACCCCGCGGGGAAGATGGCTGTAGGACCATGCACTCTCGGTCCCGACGGGCGACCGTCCGGCATCGGCCGTGGTCATCTGACCGAACAGCAGGAATGGATGCTCGGGGATGTTGCCGGTCTCGATGTCGGCGGTGGAGTAGGCGATGTTGCGCGCGTCCGCGCCGAGGTGAACGGTGCCCGCTCCGGCCAGATTGGCGCTGCGCCATGGGATCTTGCCGTTGACGGCGTAGTTGACCTTCACCACCGGGGTGTCCCAGGTGAACCTCTGCAGGTCGTCCAGTACCCGGGCGGGCACATCGGCAGGAGAGAGCAGTTCGGTGTAGAGCGCGGGTGCCGAGACGTCGGCGAGGACGGCTCGATCGGCTTTCCACCGTCGTCCGTCGTTGTCCACGACGCCGACCGCACGACCTCCCCGGACGTCGATCCCGGTGACCCGGGTGTTGCAATGTACCTGTGTCCCTGCGCTTTCCGCGCGGCGTCGGAGAGCGGCCGAGAGTGCGCTCGCACCACCGACGGGAACCGGGTACCCGGTGTCCTGGCCCAACATGGTCAGCAGGTACCCCATCACCCCGCTTCCGGGTGCGTGAAGGGGGATGTCGGCGTGCAGAGCGTTGCCCAGGATGAGAAGGCCGGCTTTCTCGCTGCGGAACAGTTCGCGCACCATCTGGTCGGCGGGCAATATCAGGAAACGCGCCAGGCGCAGGGCATCCGCGGTGCCGATCGAGCGCAACAGGGACAGCACGGCGCGGACCGGCGGAAAAGGTCCGAAGAGGGTGTTGAGGATGGCGGGTCGCAGAGTCTCCCACTGACCGACGAGGTCGAGCCATGCCCGGCCGTCGTGCGGGTCGAAGGTGGCGAGGTGTGCGGCGGTGTCGGCGGCGTCGGGGTGGATGACCGGGGCGTCGTCGTCCTCGGGTCCGGCCGGGTGCCCGAACGCCAGCGGTGCCCGACTCCACTCGAGCCCGTGGTCTTCGAGAGCGAGGTCGGCGAAGACCGGGGAGGCCACCGCAAGCGGATAGAACGCGCTGAAGAGATCGGTGACGTAGCCGGGGGTCAACTCGGCACTTTTGATCGCGCCGCCCACCTCGGGAGCGGCTTCGAGGACGGTGACGTCCCAGCCGGCGTCGGCCAGCCGGATGGCGGAGATGAGCCCGTTGTGTCCGGCGCCCACGACGACTGCGTCCGACACTCGTCCCCAACTCCTCTCGATCGCTTTCGGGCCGGTCGGCCCATGGTGAAGAGGGGTACCCGCGCGGCCACCGCGTAAACGCGGCGGAGGTGTAGGACGACTCCGCCCGGGTAGTCCGGTGGGGTGAAGGTCTCCCTGAATCTTGGCCACGTGTGGCACCCGCGAGTCACCGACGAACGCCTCCGTCGGCTGTGTGCGGGACGAGGCGCCGTCATCACCGGCGCCGGGTCGGGAATGGGCAGATCGCTGGCAAACCGGCTGGCAGCCGCCGGGATACCGGTCCTGCTCAGCGACGTCGACTCGCCGGCCCTGGCCGAGACCGCGAAGTCTGCGGCCGACCGCGGGGCGAAGGTGGACGCCACCGAAATGGACGTCGCCGACGCCGCTGCGGTCACCGCCTACGCCGACGAGATGACCCGACGCCACGGCGCGCCGGCGCTGGTCTTCAACAACGCGGGCATCACGATGGTCGCATCCGTCCTCGACGAGGACGACGACTACGCACGGCGGATCATGGCGGTCAACTTCGGGGGTGTCGTGAACGGCACGCAGGCGTTCCTGCCGCACCTCGAGGCCGGGGGCGGACGAATCGTGAACACCTCGAGCGCATTCGGGTTGATGGGGTCGCCCGCGCAATCCGCGTACTCGGCGTCGAAGTTCGCCGCTCGCGGGTTCTCGGAGAGCGTGCAGGAACAGTTGCGCGGCAGCGGATCCCGTGCACGAATCCATATAGTCTGCCCGGGGGTCGTTCACACCGCCATCGCCCGGCGGGCCCGGTACATTGACCCGGCGGTGCGGGAGTACGTCACCAAGGGCTTCGACCGACGGCTACCCGGTGCGCACCCCGATGCCGCGGCCGCGGCGATCCTCGCCGGCGTTCTCGGTGATCGCGATCGAATCCTCGTCGGGATCGACGCACGCGCGCTCGACATCGGTGTCCGGATTCTGGACGGGGCGCTGCAACGACCCGTCGCGACGGTGACGGGACCGGTGTTCCGCCGGATTCTCGGCGGGCGGTGACGGGGCACGGCGCAGCGCAGCGGTTCAGCCCTCGGAGGGGTGCTGCGAGAACAGCTTTCGGGTCGCAGGACCTTCGAGTACTTCACCGGAGTGGCTGAACCGTGAACCGTGTAGCGGGCAGTCCCAGGACTGCTCGGCGTCGTTCCAGCGCAACACGCCGTACAGGTGCGTGCACAGCGGGGCGACGGACTGCGTCTGTCCGGCCACGGTGCACACGCCCTTCGGTGAAGCGCCGGAGTGTCCGACGCTGCCGTCGCCTTCGGCGGGTGATGAGTTCGCCGGTTTCAACAGACTCAGGTAACCGCCGACCATGTAGGCCGCGACCTGCGCGTTGGCCGATGCCGCCGAGGCCAGCGATCCAGGCTTGGTGATCTCGGACGAGCGCCAGGGGCGCAGGCTCGTCGACCACGGTGGTTCCGAGCCCAGGATCCGTCCGGTCATCGACAACGCCGCGGCGACGCCGTTGGTGAGGCCCCACTTCGCGAATCCGGTGGCGACCTGAACGCTGTCCATGCCGGGCAGAAGCGGTCCGACGTAGGGCATTTCGTCGATCGTCACGTAATCCTGCGCCGACCAGCGCGCCACCATGCGGGCGGTGGGGAAGTGCTTCTCGGTCCACGCGATCATGTCCAGGGCGTGTTGACGTTCGGACTTCGTGCGTCCCACCTCGTGACCGAAACCGCCGACCATCAGCAGCTCACCGTCGTAGCCCGGCCGTGTCGCGGTTCGCAGGGACACCGACGGGTTGTCGGCGCCGAGGTACATCTCGCGCGGGATCTCCCCGTCGACGACGAAGGCTGCCGCATACGAGCGTTGTGGATGCACCCGGGCGAAGAACCCCGCGCGGTCGAGGAAGGGGACGCCGGTCGCGAGCACGACCGATTCGGCGCGGATGTCACCGGCGTCGGTGGTGAGGGTGTGGGGCGTGCCGTGGCGCAGACCTTGCACGTGCACCTCCTCGTAGAGGTGGCCGCCGTGTGCGCGGAGGTCGTCGGCGAGGGCGCGGAGCACCACCATCGGGTCGATCTGCGCCTGCCCCTCGAGGCGGATGGCCGTCTTGACGTCGAACGGCAGTTCCGGACAATCGACGTGCTCGACCGGGATGTCATGCGCCCGGCAGGCCTCGAACTCCTTCTCCACGGTCTTCGCGCCCGACGTAGTGGCCGCGAACGTCAGTGCTGCACGCTCGTCGACCTGCAGGCCGCGATGGGTGAGGTAGTGCCGCAACCATGCCTGGCCCTCACGGTTCGCCTCGACGTAGTCCTGCACCGCGGACTTCCCGTGCCGACTCGAGATCGATGACAACCGCGTGCCCTGCAGCAGTGAGAGCTTGCCGGTGGTGTGGCCGGTCGCTGCGGCACCGATGTGGCGTCGCTCGAGGACGGCGACCTTCTGTCCGGCCCGCGCCAGCAGGAGTCCCGTGGTCAGGCCGGTGATGCCACCGCCCACGACGATCTGGTCATAAGTGTCGACCGTCCCGAACGGGGTGGTCTCGGGACGCACGTCGGGGAGTCCGGCGTGATCGGAGTCGTTCGCCGGGTCGAACCAGAGGGTTTTCATGGTGGTCGGGGTTGCCGCGATCCGGGTTGATCAAACATCAGGCGATCGAGCATTTCGTCGCGGGGAGCTGCGGGGTAGGGTTTTCGACTGGGAATCGAAAACACCTCGCCGGGGTTGTCAGAGTACGACCGGCGAAAGGCGGATGACATGAGTACGTCCACATACGGACCGGGCGCGGGTATCGCCGACCGTGCCGATCTCGTCGTGGTCGGGGCCGGTATCGCGGGCCTGACGGCCGCACTGTGCGCCGCGGAGAGCGGACTGTCGGTCGTCGTGGTCAACAAGGGCCCCAGCTGGCGTCCCGACCGTGGGGAGCAACCGACCTCGACGTTCTACGCCCAGGGCGGGGTCGCGGTGGTCATGCCCGGTGTGCGCTCGACCGGTCCGGACGACGTCGACTCGATCGATCTGCACCTCGCCGACACGCTCGCCGCCGGCGGTGGCCTCACCGACCCTGCGGCGACGCGCCCGATCCTGGCCGACGGGTGGTCATCGGTGTCCGCGCTGATCGGGTGGGGCGCCGACTTCGATCGCGACGCCGACGGTGAACTCCTGCGCACCCGCGAAGGCGGCCACTCCGTGCGACGGATCATCCACGCCGGCGGTGACGCGACGGGCGCCGCGATCCAACGTGCGCTCAACGACGCCGTCGCGCAGCGGGAGGCCGACCCCGGGCAGTCCATCCGTTTCCTCGACGACGCGATCGTCACGGAGGTCCGGGTCGACGACGGACGGGTCACGGGAGTGGCCTATCTGCAGGACGACCGGTGGGGTGTGGTCCACGCGCCGACGGTCCTGCTCGCCACCGGCGGTGCGGGCCATCTCTACGCGGCGACGACCAATCCGTCCGGTGCCACCTGTGACGGCATCGCGCTGGCGTTGCGGGCCGGAGCGCACGTCGCCGACCTCGAATTCATCCAGTTCCACCCCACGATGCTCTACACGCCGGGCGCCCGTGGGCGTCGGACGCTCATCAGCGAGGCCGTGCGAGGGGAGGGCGGGCGACTCGTCGACGCGC
Source organism: Gordonia sp. C13 (assembly GCF_023218005.1). Classification (NCBI taxonomy): domain Bacteria; kingdom Bacillati; phylum Actinomycetota; class Actinomycetes; order Mycobacteriales; family Gordoniaceae; genus Gordonia; species Gordonia sp. C13. The sequence goes on along the minus strand of NZ_JALPSY010000029.1, from coordinate 34,455 downwards.
ACGGACGGTCGGTGACCGACGGCGTGCACCCGATGGGCGACCTCGCTCCCCGCGATGTGGTCGCGAACGCCGTGGAGACCGCCATCGAACTGACCGGGCATCCCTGCGTCTACCTCGACATCAGCGGGGTGCCCGACTTCGAGCGGCGATTCCCGACGGTCAGTGCCGGAATCCGGTCGGCTGGTCTCGACCCGGCCGGCAACCGCATCCCCGTCGTACCGGGTGCCCACTACCTCTGCGGTGGCGTGGTGACCGACGACGAGGCGCGTACCGCCGTCGACGGTCTCCTGGCCGCCGGGGAGGTCGCTCGGACCGGCCTGCACGGGGCCAATCGACTGGCGTCGAACAGCCTGCTCGAAGGCCTCGTCATGGGCCGGCGTGCCGCGGCGGTCGCCGTCGGACGACGTGACCTGCGGCCGGCCGACTCAGTTCCCGTCGCGACGCCCGGACCGGTGCCGATCCTCGACCGCGAGCTGCTGCAGGACACGATGTCGAGACGGGTGGCTCTTCGCCGATCCGCCGACGGGTTGGCGTACGCGGCCGAGACGATCGCGAGTGCGCCGCGGCGGGTTCCCGCGACGGTGCGCGAGGTCGAGGATGCCGCGCTCACGCTGACCGCGGCGGCGGTCATCGCGGCGGCCACCGCCCGCACCGAGTCGCGTGGCGCTCACGTCCGAACGGACTTTCCCCTCACGGCCGAGATCGGGGAATCCCACACCTTCCGTCTCGTCGACGGAGAGATCCGAGAGTCGGGATTCGCCGGCATCACGGCCTGAGGGGACGCCCACGCCGCGCACCCGCGGGCACAGATAGATGCGGTCGTCGGATACGAGAGATACATTGGCGCCGATGACCCAGAGCTCACCGGACGCGCGCGACACCGAACCCCACGACGACTCCGACGCCCCGCGGCACGAGACCATCGACCTCGGACACATCACCCTCCACGCGCTGGAGTGGGGTCCGGTCGACGGCCCGGTTGCAGTGTGTCTTCACGGTTTTCCGGACTCGGCGTGGACATGGCGTCTGCTCGCCCCCGAACTGGTTGCCGCCGGTTATCGCGTCGTCGCGCCGTTCACCCGCGGGTACGCGCCGTCGGACATCCCGCGCGACAAGGACTTTCACGTCGCAGCGCTCGCCTACGACGCCCGGGAGATCCACCGGGCGGTCGGTGCCGGTCCCGACGCGGTGCTCATCGGGCATGACTGGGGTGCGCTGACGGTCAACGCCCTGTCGCACCGCTCGGACAACCCGTACTCGGCGGTCGTCGCGATGTCGGTTCCGCCGATCCCCGCGATCCGGAGCGCGGTCGCCGAGGGACCGGGTGCAGTTCGGCTTCTGGCGCGGCAGGCGACCATGAGCTGGTACATCGGGTTCAACCAGTTGCCCTGGTTGCCCGAGCGCAGTCTCGGCTGGCTGATCCCCCTGCTGTGGCGCCGCTGGCGGTTACGACGCCCCGGCACGCCGCGGCCGAACTACGACCTCGACATCGACCGGGCCCTCGCCGCGCTGCCGACGCGCGAGCATCGCGCTGCCGTCCTGGGTTACTACCGGGCAATGCTCCGGCCGCGGACCGACGCGCGGTACGCGGACCTCAGCCGGGACTGGTTGCGCGAACCCCGTTGCCGCACGCTGTATCTGCACGGCGCCGACGACGGCTGCATGCAGGCGAGATTCACCGACCACGTGCGCGGCGTGTTGCCCGACGGCAGTGCCACTGCGGTCGTCGCGGACGCCGGGCACTTCCTCCACCTCGATCGCCCGGAGGAGGTGAATCGCCGGATCGTGATGTTTGTCGCCGGGACGCGCGGGGACGAACAGGGTGACACCGGACCGGCCTCCTTCGTAGACTGACGCCCGGGATCTTCACAGCACCGCGGCCATCGGGGACGCCGTGGCGCTTGCCGGGGGGCGAGCCGAGATCGGCGAACACTCGAGACCACTGCGAAGACCGGCGTGGCATGGCTGGATGGCGCGCGTAGACGTGAAGCACTGCAGGTATGAAGGGGAGTCCGTATGAACGGCGAAGGCTGTTGGTCGACGGTGGTGTGCCGGCCGACCGAACGGGCGGCGCTGGGACTGTCGGGTGATTCCGATTGGTTGCTGCAGTGTCGTCTCGCGATCGGCCATCGCGGGAATCACGCGACGGATGCGAGCACCCACCCGAGGCACGATCGTCGCCTCTGGCTGGAGTGGAACGACTTCGACGATCGCGCTCAGTCGCTCATCGAACGCAACCCGTGCCCGGTCCCGTCGCCGGAAGGGGTCGGGTGCGTCTTCTTCGTCGGCCACGGCGGGCCCCACTTCTTTGCGCACTCGAACGGACACGCCCCGTCGGTGATGACGGGCGCCGGAGCAGGAAATCATCAACGACCTGCGCCGGGGCCTGGCCGGACGGGTCCGCAACCCCCGACCCCGAATCCGCAACGAATGGGGTCGCACCGGCTGCCCGACTCTCATCAACCGCCCACTCCGCCGGTCACGGAGCCTTCTTCCGAGCCCGCTCACGGTGCGACGCCCGAACCGCCTCCGGAGTCGGGATACCGAGGCGGCCGTCGATCCACCAACGCCGAACCGGTCGTGTCCGAGGACTACCACGGTCGACGCCATCGATCTGACGCGCCGAGCCAGGACGTTTCCGGCCCGGCGGTGCCCAGCACGGCAGCACCCGACACGGCTGGACCGGGCCCGGCGCCGGTGAACCCGGTGACACCGGCTCACGCCGCGCCGGCGCTTCCGGACGTCTCCCCTTCTGAGGGGGCCGTTGTCCATCCTGTCGGCGTCCCGGGTACGCAGGTGACCGACCAGGCCTCGGAGATCTCCGAGAAGGAAGCCGCGCGCCGTGCAGAGATCAGCGCGGCACTCGACGACGTCGCCGTGGCCCTGGCGCGCCTCGCCGCCGCCCTGCGGCCGTAGCTCCCGCGGTTCCTCGAACCCGACGCGTCATGCGTCGGGGTTTCGTGTTGCGGTTTGTTCGACGACCGACCGGCCGACGGGATCCAAATACGGTAGGGGGGTACCGTTGGCGGGCGAACGCTGGTATACCTGTTGAGGCATACCCCTAAGGGGTACCCGTCACCACAGGAGCGACATGGACGAGCACCAGCACGGCTACATCGGCCGCAAGGACGACTATCTCAAGCGTCTCCGCCGCATCGAGGGCCAGGCACGTGGGCTGCAGCGCATGGTCGAAGAGGACTCGTACTGCATCGACATCCTCACCCAGGTGTCGGCCATGACCAAGGCGTTGCAGGCGGTCAGCCTCGGTCTGCTCGAGGAGCACATGGCCCACTGCGTCGTACACGCCGCGCAGGAGAGCGACGCCGCCGGCAAGGAGAAGGTCGACGAGGCCATGGCCGCGATCGCCCGACTCGTGAAGTCCTGACACCGACCGACCCGCCGCCAACCACGAGACAGCAATCAGAGGAGAACCCGTGAGCACCACCAGCAACTACACCGTCACCGGGATGACCTGCGGCCACTGCGTCGCTTCCGTCCGCGAGGAGATCGAGGAGATCGCCGGCGTGACCAGTGTCGACGTAACCCTCGAAGACGGAGCCGTACGCGTCGTCGCCGACCGTGAGATCCCGCGCGAGGAGATCGCCGGAGCGGTCGCCGAAGCCGGGTACTCACTGGTGTGACATGAGCATTCCCAAGGGCCCCCTGGTCTACGTCGTCGCGCTGATCGCCGCCTTCGCGATCGCCTTCGGCGTCGGCCGGGCATGGGGACCGCAACCCGAGCCGGTCACCCACGACGCACCCTCGCACGGCGTCGTCGAGACGGCCGTTCCGGACTCGGCTCCGCATGGCGACATGACACATGGAGGTGACCACTGATGTCCGCGAGTCCCGGCCTGCAACTGGTCGACCTCGACATCTCCGGAATGACCTGCGCGTCGTGTGCGAACCGCATCGAGCGGAAACTGAACAAACTCGACGGTGTCACCGCCTCGGTGAACTACGCGACCGAACGTGCCCACGTCGAGGTCCCCACCGGTCTCGCCGCTGACGACCTCGTCGAGGTGGTCCGCGCCGCTGGTTACGACGCCGCGCCGATCCTGCCGGACCCGCCCGCTGGGTCGACGGACACGACCGACGCCGCATCGACGGCAGACCCCGAACTCGTCGCGCTGCGGCAGCGGCTGATCGTCTCGGCGGTGCTGTCGGTCCCGGTGATCGCCCTCGCGATGATCCCGGCCTGGCAGTTCACCTACTGGCAGTGGCTGTCGCTGACGCTCGCCGCGCCGGTGGTCGTGTGGGGCGCCTACCCGTTCCATCGCGCAGCATGGATCAACCTGCGTCACGGCGCGACCACGATGGACACCTTGGTGTCGGTCGGCACGCTCGCCGCGTTCGGTTGGTCGCTGTACGCGCTCTTCCTCGGTACCGCCGGGACGCCAGGCCTCACCCACGGGTTCGACCTGCTTCCCCAACGCGCCGACGGGGCCTCGCACATCTATCTCGAAGCGGCCGCGGGCGTGACGACCTTCCTGCTGGCGGGTCGTTACTTCGAGAAGCGGTCCAAGCGACGCGCCGGTGATGCACTGCGTGCCCTGATGGATCTCGGGGCCAAAGACGTCGTGGTCCGACGACACGGCGTCGAATCCCGAATTCCGATCGGGCAGTTGGCGGTTGGTGACGAGTTCGTGGTGCGCCCGGGCGAGAAGATCGCGACCGACGGCATCGTCGTCGACGGCGCCTCGGCGATCGACGCGTCGATGGTGTCCGGGGAATCGGTCCCGGTCGAGGTGACCGTGGGCGATGCGGTCATCGGCGCGACCGTCAACACCAGCGGACTGCTCGTCGTCCGGGCGACCGCCGTCGGTTCCGACACGGCCCTCGCGCAGATGGCACGCATGGTCGCCGCTGCGCAGGAGGGGAAGGCCGACGCACAGCGATTGGCCGACCGGATCTCCTCGGTGTTCGTCCCCGCGGTGATCGCGATCTCGATTGCCACGCTGGGCTTCTGGCTCGGCGCGGCGTCGTTGGACGACTTCGCGGGTGGCGACGTGACCTTCGCGTTCACCGCAGCAGTCGCGGTCCTCATCATCGCCTGCCCGTGTGCGCTCGGGCTCGCCACGCCGACCGCCCTCATGGTCGGCACGGGCCGCGGCGCACAGCTGGGCATCCTGTTGAAGGGGCCCGAGGTGCTGGAGTCGACCCGACGCGTCGACACCATCGTGCTGGACAAGACCGGCACCGTCACCTCCGGCGACATGACGGTGTCGACGGTGACCGTCGCCGGCGGTCAGGATGAGTCGCAGGTGCTCGCGTGGGCGGTTGCGGTGGAAGCGGGGTCGGAACATCCGATCGGCCGCGCCGTCATCGCCGCGGGTCGTGACCACGTGACCGAGAAGGCGCGAGACTTCGTGTCCACCCAGGGTGCCGGTGTCGCAGCCACGGTGGGGGACAAGCGAGTTCAGGTCCTCTCACCCGGTAAGGTCACCGTGCCGCTGCCCGGGGACCTCGCGGACGCGGTGTCGACTGCCGAATCAGGTGGTGCGACGGCGGTCGTCGTCCTCGTCGGCGACGTGAACGACGCTGCGTCCGAAGCGGTCGCGGTCGGCGTGATCGCGGTGGCCGACCGAATCAAGCCATCGTCGGCCGAGGCCATCGCCGAATTCCGGCGCCTGGGACTCACGCCGAAGCTGCTTACCGGTGACAACGAAGGTGCGGCGAGAGCTGTTGCGGCAGAAGTGGGAATCGATGACGTGACCGCGGGGGTCAGTCCGCAACGCAAGCTCGAGGTGATCGCGGAACTCCAGGAGCAGGGTCACGTGGTGGCGATGGTCGGCGACGGCATCAACGACGCCGCCGCACTGGCGCAGGCCGACCTCGGTCTCGCGATGGGCACCGGCACCGATGTGGCGATGGCGGCCAGCGACCTCACGGTCGTGGGTGGTGACCTCCGCGTGGTCGCCGACGCCATCCGGTTGGCGCGTCGAACCCTCGGCACGATCAAGGGAAACCTGTTCTGGGCCTTCGGTTACAACGTCGCCGCGATCCCACTGGCGGCAGCCGGCATGCTCAACCCGATGATCGCCGGGGCCGCGATGGCGCTCTCCTCGGTGTTCGTCGTGGGGAACAGCCTGCGGTTGCGGAGATTCTCCCCGGCCCGCTGACAACGGCCCACAAAGACCGGTTGGCAGCCTGGTTTCGATACGGACCTCGGCTGGCGCCTCGGCCCTACTCAACCAGCGGGTATGCGCTCCTGCTGGTTGAGTAGGTTCGAGCCGCTAGGCGAGAACCGTATCGAAACCAGCTCACGCGCGCGAGGTCACCTTCGCTGCGGCGTGCCGACCGGCGCGCCGGCCGAAGTACGATCCCTCGCCCAATTGCGTTCCGCTGCAATATCCCTTGCAGTCCTGGGCGATGTTGGTGGCACTCGCGCCCGCGGCGTAGAGGCCCTTGATGACAGACCCGGATTCGTCGAGCACCTCACCGTCGAGCGAGGTGGCCATGCCGCCCATGGTGAAGCCGGCGTACATCGCCTTGCCGAGCGAGAGGTCGTAGGCAGCCCACGGACCCTTGTCCTGGGGTTCGAGGAACTCGGCCGCCTTGTGGAAGTCGGGATCTTCCTTCTTCGCGGCGTTCTCGTTGTACCTGGCCATGGTCGCCTGGAGTTTGCCCTCGGGGATGCCGAGGTCGCGCTCCATCTCCTCGATCGTCTCCCAGCCGTCGATCAGCGGGATCAGGTAGTTCTGCTTGGGGTTCATGTGCGATTCGTCGACGATGAGGAATGCCGCCGAGTCCGGTTGTTCCATGATGAATCCCGACGTGCGGGCGTGGTAGGAGTCCTCGGTGACGAACCGTTCGCCGAATTTGTTCACGATGACGCCCATGACCATGCTTGCGGGCGGATAGATCGGCGCGGTGATGAACGCCTTGTCCATGTACTTCAGCTCGGCGCCCACCGACCGGCCCATGCGCAGTCCGAGGCCGTCGTCGTAGGTGTTGCCGAGGACGAACGGCTTCTCGGCGAGGTGCGGCGTGTGCTCGGCGACCATCTCGGGGTTCATCACGAAGCCGCCCGCGGCGATGATCACCGAGGTGGCGCGGATGACGCCTTCCTCGCCGGGCTTCTTCCAGGTCACGCCGGCGACGGTTCCGTCGGAGTCGACGACGAGCTGCCGTGCGCCGGTCTCGTAGCGGACCTCGACGCCGAGTTCGCCGAGCCGCTTGACGAGCAGGTCGATCACCAGGGAGGCGCCACCGGTCTCTCCGGGAACCGGCACCTTGTGGCCGCGCGGGGCGGGGACGGCCTGGTCCTTGAACGGCCAGACCTTCTCGTTGCCGGTGTACATCAGGCCTTCGGTGCCCGGCTGGATGACGGCCTTCTCCGGGTAGAAGCTGCGCTCGAAGGTGAAGCCCAGCCCTTCGAGCCAGTTGAAGTGGTCGACGCTGTCGACGCAGTACGCGTGGATCTTGTCGACCTCGGGGTCGATGGACACCGCGGTCAGGTACTTCTCCATCTCCTCGGGCGAATCGTCCTGACCCGTCGCCTTCTGGACGGCGGTGCCGCCACCGAGATAGAAGAATCCTCCCGACAGGGAGGTGGTGCCGCCGGCCGCGGCGGCGCGTTCGATGAGCAGGACGCGCGCGCCGTTCGCCGCGGCCTCCGCCGCGGCGCATCCGCCCGCGATGCCGAATCCGATCACGACGACGTCGACCTCGTCGGAGAATTCGGTCACCGATTCGAGGGCGACGGTCTCCGGGATCTCGGTACTGGTAGCCATGCGGCCAGATTAGCGGACAAAATAGAACCTGTTCTAGTCTTGGTGCCCATTCAGCGGGAGGTCGCCGGATTGTGACCGAAGCGGCAGGTCAGCCGATCGATCGTCGGATGAACAGTCGGTGTCCGGTGCGGAACCACCGCCCTGTGCGGGAACTCCGGTATCAAGAAGTGTGACCATCATGTCGGACCCCCGCGCACACGACGCCGCCCCCTGGGTGGCCGGAATCATCGCGGTGGGTGCCGGGCTGGCGGCGGGGGAGATCGCCGCGGTGCCGGTGTCGCCGGACGCGTCGCCCTACTTCGCGGTCGGCTCGTCGGTGGTCGATCACTCGCCCGAGGTTGTCCGCGAGTGGGCCATCCAGACCTTCGGCATCGCCGACAAGGTCGCCCTCTTCGTCGGGATGGGGATCGTCATCGCCGCGATCGCGGGCGCCTGCGGGTACCTCGAGCGGCGACGTCCACCGTTCGGTTCCGCGATCATCGCGGTCTTCGCGGCCATCGGAGTGCTGGCAGCAGTGAACCGGTCGGGTGCGACGTGGACGTATGCGTTGCCCTCGGTCCTCGCCGGCGTCGTGGGCATCGTCGTGGTGAAACTCTTACTCGCCCAGCTCGACGACGAGCCGCCACGCGACATCGACGAAGTTGCGGAAGAGTTTGAACCTCAACCACTTTCCCGCCGGTTCGTCCTCGCCGCGGGCGGTGTCGCGGTGGCCGCCGTCGCGATCGGCGTCATCGGCCGTCGCATGCTCGCCGACACCGCGAGCGCACTGGCCGACCGCGCACGGATCCTGCTGCCGAAACCCGTCGACCCGGCCCCGCCGATCCCGCCCGGGGTCGACCTGAACCCCTCCGGTGCAACGCCTTTCGTCACCGGGAACGACGACTTCTATCGGATCGACACCGCGCTCCAGGTTCCGACGCTCACCACCGTCGAATGGCGACTGCGGATACACGGAGAGGTCGACAGAGAGGTGACCATCACCTGGGAAGACCTGCTGGCGATGCCCATGACCGAACGGTTCGTGACGCTGGCGTGCGTGTCCAACGACGTCGGGGGAGACCTGATCGGCAACGCCCGATGGCTCGGTGTGCCGATGCAGAAGGTCCTCGACCTCGCCGGCGTACGACCCGGGGCGGACATGCTGTTGTCCACCAGCGTCGACGGATGGACCTGCGGCACACCGATTTCGGACATCACCGACGGCCGGGACGCCCTGCTGGCGGTCGGTATGAACGGGGGGCCGTTACCGATCGAACACGGCTACCCGGTCCGGCAGGTGGTTCCCGGCCTGTACGGATACGTGTCGGCGACCAAGTGGGTTGTCGACTGGGAGATCACCAGGTTCGCTGAGGCCAGGGCGTACTGGACCGACCGCGGATGGTCGGCGCTCGGACCCATCAAACTGGCCTCGCGGATCGACCGCCCGGCCCGGGGTACCTCCCATCCTGCGGGTGAGGTCGTCATCGCCGGAACCGCATGGGCACAGCACGTAGGTGTCGAGCGCGTCGAGGTCCGGATCGACGACGGACCGTGGCAACCTGCGGAGCTCGCGACCGAGTACAGCGTCGACACCTGGCGGCAGTGGAAGTTCGTGTGGCAAGCGGACAAAGGCGACCACACCGTCACGTGCCGGGCCTTCGACAAACAGGGGCGCCCGCAGGTCGAGCGGTACCAGTCTCCTGCACCCGATGGCGCGACCGGTCTCGACGAGCGTAGATACAGCGTTACCTGATCTGTTCCAACGGATTAGGCGTTACCGGCCGGTATTCGTAAAGGTCGTGATGAATCGCTTTGTCAAGGGTGAGTGAGGTATCCGACTCCCCTGAGATTGCGCTGAGAACCCGTGTTATGTTTTTCCAACCTCTAAATGTGAGCCGGGTGACAGTCATCGCTGTCGGAACCCGAGCACTTCGTGACCTGCGTCAGGTCGTCCGCGCCGCCGACACATGGCGGAGCTGCACGATTTGCACGCAGGTCACGGCGTTGTACACATGTGCGCCGACGACAGGCGCCGAAACAAGGCGGCGCCGACACGGCGTCGCCACCAGACAGGGTGAGTGAAATGACAGTGGGTGTCGTACGCGAGACGGCCCCGGGAGAGCGCCGCGTGGCGCTCGTCCCGAAGGTGGCCGCCTCGCTGGTGGGCAAGGGTGTGCCCGTCGTGGTGGAGTCGGGGGCCGGTCTCGGCGCCCTGATTCCCGACGAGGCGTACACCGAAGCCGGGGCCACGATCGGTGACCCGTATTCCGCTGACGTGGTGTTGCGGGTGTCGCCGCCGTCGGATGACGAGATCGGCAAGCTGCGCAGCGGGCAGAAGCTGATCGGCTTCCTGGCACCGCGCAATGCCGACAACAAGATCGGCGCCCTGCGTGCGGCGGGCGTGGAGGCCTACGCGGTGGAGGCGATCCCGCGTATCTCCCGCGCACAGGTGATGGATGCGCTGAGTTCGCAGGCCAACGTGGCCGGTTACAAGTCGGTGATCGTGGCCGCGGACCTGTCGACGCGGTTCTTCCCGATGCTGACCACGGCGGCGGGCACGGTGAAGCCGGCGACGGTGCTGGTGCTCGGCGTCGGTGTGGCCGGCCTGCAGGCGCTGGCCACGGCCAAGCGCCTGGGCGGTCGGACCACCGGTTACGACGTGCGTCCCGAGGTGGCCGAACAGGTCCGGTCGGTCGGAGCGCAGTGGCTCGATCTCGGTATCGACGCCGCCGGCGAAGGCGGTTACGCCCGTGAGCTGACCGAGGAAGAACGCGCGCAGCAGCAACAGGCGCTCGAGGACGCGATCAAGGGCTTCGACGTGGTGGTCACCACCGCGCTGGTCCCGGGCCGTCCGGCCCCGCGCCTGGTGACCGCGGCCGCGGTCGAGGGCATGAAGCCGGGCAGCGTCGTGGTGGATCTGGCCGGTGAGACCGGCGGCAACTGCGAGCTCACCGAACCCGGGCAGACCGTCGTGAAGCATGACGTGACGATCACCGCGCCGCTGAATCTGCCGGCGACGATGCCCGAGCATGCCAGCGAGCTGTACTCGAAGAACCTCCTCGCGCTGATCGAGCTGATGCTGGATGAGAACGGCGCGATCACACCGGATTTCGACGACGAGGTGCTCGCCGCTGCGTGCGTCACCCGTGACTCGCAGGAGGTGAAGGCCTGATGTATTCCGGACTTCTGGCGAATCTCGCGATCCTGGTGTTGGCCGGGTTCGTCGGTTTCGCGGTCATCTCGAAGGTTCCCAACACCCTTCACACCCCGTTGATGTCGGGCACGAACGCCATCCACGGCATCGTCGTGCTCGGTGCGCTGGTGGTGCTGGGCAAGCTTCCTGCCGATGCCGGGTGGGGTGTGCGGATCATCGCGTTCGTCGCGCTGGTGTTCGGCACGCTCAACGTGATCGGTGGCTTCGCGGTCACCGACCGGATGCTGGGCATGTTCAAGGGTAAGAAGGAGGCCGCCAAGTGATCGGCTCGCAACTGGTGCTCGCCGCAGGCGCGCACACCCCGAGCGAAGGCCTGTCCTACCTGGTCATGGCGCTCTACATCGTGTCCTTCTCGCTGTTCATCTACGGCCTCATGGGTCTGACCGGCCCGAAGACCGCGGTGCGCGGCAACTGGATCGCCGCGACCGGTATGGGTTTGGCGGTGGCGGCGACGCTGCTCTACATCTACAACGCGGGCGCGGTCGGCGAGGACGGTCATTCGACGGTCGGCGTGCCGACGATCAACTGGATCCTGATCGTGATCGGTCTGGTTCTCGGTGTGGTGCTGGGTATCCCGCCGGCGCTGAAGACCAAGATGACGGCCATGCCGCAGCTGGTGGCATTGTTCAACGGCGTCGGCGGTGGCACGGTTGCGCTGATCGCGTGGTCGGAGTTCATCGAGACCTCCGGGTTCTCGGTCTTCCACAACACCGAACCGGCCTCGCCGCTGGTGGTGGGTTCGCTGATCGCGGCGATCATCGGTTCGATCTCGTTCTGGGGATCGCTGGTCGCGTTCGCGAAGCTGCAGGAGATCATGCCCAAGGGTCTGGAGAAGACCTTCGTGGCGAACGCGAAGCTGTTCCAGGCCGCCAACATCGTGCTGCTGCTCGTCGCGTTGGGTCTGGCGATCTACCTCGGAGTGCAGGCCACCGACGGTGGCGGGGCGAGCGTGTGGTGGATGGTCGGGCTGTTGCTCGCCGCCGGCGTGATGGGTCTGTTCGTGGTGTTCCCCATCGGCGGCGCGGACATGCCGGTGGTGATCTCGCTGCTCAACGCGATGACCGGTCTGTCGGCCGCAGCGGCGGGTATCGCGCTGGACAACACCGCGCTGATCGTGGCCGGCATGATCGTCGGCGCGTCGGGTTCGATCCTGACCAACCTGATGGCCAAGGCGATGAACCGGTCGATCCCGGCGATCGTGTTCGGCTCGTTCGGTGGCGGCGACTCCGCAGCCGCCGGTGGTCCCGGCGCCGAGGGCGGCACCGTCAAGGCCACCTCCGCCGCCGACGCCGCGATCCAGATGGCCTACGCCAATCAGGTGATCGTGGTGCCCGGTTACGGTCTGGCCGTGGCCCAGGCCCAGCATGCGGTCAAGGAGATGGCGAGCTTGCTCGAGGCCAAGGGTGTGGAGGTCAAGTACGCCATCCACCCGGTGGCCGGTCGTATGCCGGGGCACATGAACGTGCTGCTGGCCGAGGCCGACGTCGAATACGACGCGATGAAGGAGATGGACGACATCAACGGCGAGTTCGGCCGTACCGATGTCGCGATCGTGATCGGCGCCAACGATGTCACCAACCCGGCCGCCCGTAACGATCCGTCCAGCCCGATCCACGGCATGCCGATTCTCAACGTCGACGAGGCGCGGTCGGTGATCGTGCTGAAGCGGTCGATGAGTTCGGGTTATGCCGGTATCGAGAACCCGCTGTTCTTCGCCGACGGCACCTCTATGCTGTTCGGTGACGCGAAGAAGAGCGTCGACAGCGTCATCGAGGAACTCAAAGCGCTGTAAGCGCTTCCGGTTTCGACGAGAAGACCCCCGGGCCCCGCGAATGCGGTCCCGGGGGTCTTGTCATTTCGGTCAGGGCAGGATGTCGAGAGCGGCGGAGACGATGCCGTCGGCGTCGATGCCGTGATGTCGGTAGACGTCGTCGAGGGAGCCGACCTGACCGAACCGGGAGACACCGAGATTGGTGCTGCGCACCCGGTTGATACCGGCCAGGAACGCCAGGGTGTGCGGGTGTCCGTCGAGGACCGTGACCATCGGGGTGGCACGGTCGCCCGGGAAGAGTTGATCCAGAATCCAGCTCTCACCGTTGCCTCGACCCTGGCGCGCCTGCCAGGCCTCGAACAGGAGTCCGGGGCTCGTGATGCAGAGGACGTCGGCGTCGATCCCCTGCTGCTGCAACCGGTCTGCCGCGGCGAGTGCTTCGGGGATCAGGGCCCCCATCGCCACGATCGTCACCTGTGCGTTCTCACTCCGTCGAAGTGGGTAACCGCCGGCGACGACCTGACGGCGTCGACGTTCGCGCGCGGCCGGGTCGGTCGGCACCGCGGCGAGGGACTGGTCGACCGGACGGGTGGAGAGACGTAGATACGCCGAGGTGCCGTCCGGGCGGCCGAGCCGGGACAGGGAAGCCAACAGGGTCCACTCGACGTCGATCCCGAACGCCGGTTCGTAACTGACACAACCCGGTTGCTCGAGACCGATCGACGGTGTCTTGATCGATTGGTGCGCGCCGCCTTCGGCAGCGAGCGTGACCCCGGAGGGGGTGCCGACCAGGATCGACTGGCCGCCGGCGTAGATGCCGTACGACCACGGTTCCAGGGCGCGTTCGACGAAGGGGTCGTAGAGCACGCCGATCGGCAGCAGCGGCTGTCCCCAGCGGCTCCACGTGGCACCGAGTTCGCCGATCAGACCCACCAGATTGGTCTCGGCGATACCGAGTTCCATGTGCTGCCCGGTGGGCCGCTCGTTCCAGTGCATGATCGTCTCGGGATCGTCGGCGAACCAGTTGTGGCGCTCGGTGGGCGACCAGACGCCGACCTTGTTCACCCAGCCGCCGAGATTGGTGGTCGAGCTGACGTCGGGGCTCACGGTGACGACACGCTTCGCCGCCTCCGGCGACTGACGGGTCAGGTCGAGCAGCGACCGACCGAGCGCGGCCTGGGTGGTGCTGGTGCCCTTCGGGGTGCGACCGAAGTCGGCCGGGATCTCGACGTCGGGCAACGAAGGTACCGGATCCCGCTGAAGGCGTCGTGCTGCAGCGGCACACAGACGACCTGCCGGGTCGTCGTCGGTGAACCGGCCCCACGGTCGGTCCGGGTCCGTCCCGAGGGCCGCCGCCAGTTGCCGGTACTCCTCGACGGTCAGCAGCGCCGAATGGTTCTGGGGGTGGCCCTGCGTGGGCAAACCGTAGCCCTTGATGGTGTAGGCGATGATCACCGTCGGGCGGGTGTCATCGATCTGCCGGTACGCCTGCGACAGCGCCTGCAGGTCGTGACCGCCGAGGTTGCGGACCGCTGCCAAGAGGGTTTCGTCGTCCAGTGCGGCGATGAGTTCGGTGATCTTCCCGCTCTCGGAACCGGTGCCGGGCAGACGGTCACGGACCTCGTCCGCGGCGCAGCGGAGCAGTCGCTGATACTCCGGGTTCGGCATCTGCAGGATGCGGGTCCGCAGTGCGTCGCCGCCGGGGCGGGCGAAGAGGGATTCGAGCAGCTGTCCGAACCGTACGGGGATGACCTGCCAGCCGGCCGCTTCGAACATCTTCTCCAGGCGACGGGCGGCGATGTTCGGCACGACGCGGTCCAGTGACTGGCGATTGAGGTCGACGATCCACACCACCCCGCCGAGATCGGCGATCCCCGGATCGAGGATGGCCTCCCAGACGGCGCCCTCGTCGAGTTCGGCGTCGCCGACGAGCGAGTACTGCCGGCCGCGGCCGGTGTCGCCGACGTGGGTGTCGACGTAGCGTCGTGCCATCGCGCCCCAGATCGGGGCGGTCGCGCCGATGCCGACCGAGCCGGTGGAGTAGTCGACGGTGTCCGGGTCCTTGGCGCGGCTGGGGTAGGACTGGAGGCCGCCGAACTCGCGGAGCGTGGTCAGGTACTTCTCGTCGAGCTCGCCGAGCAGGTAGTTGATGCTGTGGAGCACCGGCGACGCATGGGGTTTCACCGACACGCGATCACCGGGGCGCAGGTGCTCGAACCACAGCGAGGTCATGATCGAGACCATCGACGCGCACGACGCCTGGTGTCCGCCGACCTGCAGACCGCTGGGATTCGGCCGAACCCGGTTGGCGTGGTGGATCATCGAGGTCGACAGCCAGAGCACACGTTGCTGGATCGACTCGAGCGCGGCTTGTTCGGGCGTCACTGCGTCGCCGAGTGACGGCGGCGCGGCGACGGTGTCGAGAAATGCGGACTGGGACACGGGAACTCACTCTCGAACACCACCCACGCGAACCGCGGCACGGCGTGCGGATGTGAAGGTTTGACCGACGCCCCCTCGGCGGCGACGGATCGGTCGCGGCCGGCAGGGCGAAATCCGGGTCGCCTACGGGGTTGTGTTCCGTCGGGGCTGGCCGGTTCTACGAGAAGGTGTGCTCACAGTCCAGCAATGACAGTCGGTTTGCGCAATACTTGTCAGCGGAACTGAGCAGTATGCGCACCTTCAGCGGGGGTGTGGGGAACGGAGGTTGGCATCTTGCCAAGCGAACATCGGGCCGACCGGATCGACGCCAAGATCCTGACGGTCCTCGCCGAGGACCTCGGGCCACGGTGATGGCGGTCGCCGAGCGGACCGGGCTGTCCCGCAACACCGTTCAGGCCCGGTTGAGCAAGCTCGACGCCGCGGGCGCCTTGCGTTCCTTCGAGCGGCGCGTCGATCCGGCTGTCCTGGGATATCCGCTGCAGGCCTACGTGCTCACCAATGTCACCCAGCGCAAGCTGGATCAGGTAGGTGCAGCGCTCGAGGCAATACCCGAGGTCCTGCAGGTCCACGGCCTCACCGGGGTCGCCGACCTGCTGGTGCACGTCGCCGCGCAGGATGCGGACGATCTGTACCGCATCGCCGGGGACATCCTGGGCATCGAGGGCGTCAAGCGCACCACGACCGCTCTGGTGATGAGGGAGATGGTGGACTTCCGGGTCCGCCCGCTGCTGGACACCCTCGCCGAGTAGCTGCGTCGAGCCCCGATGAGTTTCCCGGGCGAGCCGTGTCTATCCCTGCACGACCACCACATCGCTCGACCACCAGGGAGAACATCATGGCCACCGACATCACCACGCGGAACTCGTCCGAGACCACCGGTAGCCGTAATTGGCGCCGCATCGTGGGGATCGTCATCAGCGTCCTCGTCGGCGCATTCCTCGCATTCGACGTCATCGGGAAGCTGACCCGCCCGCAGGCGGTGATCGACGGTACCGAGAAGCTCGGCTTCGACTCCGACCAGGCCATCGTGATGGGTGTGGTGTTGCTCGTCTGCCTTGTCGTGTACGCGATCCCGCGGACGGCGGTGCTGGGCGCGCTCGGCATCACCGCCTACCTCGGCGGCGCGGTCACCGCGAACATGCGTATCGAGGAGCCGCTCTTCAGCACGGTTCTGTTCGCGGTCTATCTCGGCGTGCTGATGTGGATCGGCCTCGTCCTGCGTCGTCCGGAACTGTTGAAGGTCGCCGGTTTGCGGCGCTGACCAGCGCACGCGAGGTCCCTCGACGGCCCCGTGCCCGTTACCGATCTGGAATCGGACGGGTGCGGGGCCGTTGCGGATGCCTCGTACTGTTACGCGAGTGACTGGTGTGACCAGAGTGAAGCGCTTCCGGCTGGCTGCGGCCGCGACCATCGCGGTCGCCGCGCTCGGCGGCGTGGCCTTCGGGTCTCTCCCCGCCGACGGGGCCGGCGTCGTGACGGTGGCGGACGCCGTCGACCCGGCCGGGCTGTACAACGAGGCCCAGTCGAAGTTCGCGAACGGGGACGTCGCCGGCGGTCTGGCCGCATTGCAGAAGGCGCTGACGCTGGCTCCCGCGGACACCGATGCGCTTGCACTGCAGGCGATCTGGGCCGACCAGTTGGAGGAAGCGTCGGTCAGCAATGCCGCGCTCGGTCGCCTACGGGTGCTGAACCCCCTCCTCGCCACCACCGCTCGCAACGTGATCTCGGGAGTCGCCACCGCCGCGCAGATCGTGCCCGACACCACGCCCAAACCGGTGTCCGGGCGGGTCGCGATCGTCGTCCTGGGGTTCGGGTTGAACGCGAACGGAAAGATGGCCCCGGAGTTGGTGAATCGGGTGACGGCGGGCAAGGCGCAATCCGAGATCACCACCGCCGCACCGATCGTCGTGACCGGCGGGGTCCCCAAGAACGGCATCACCGAGGCCGCCGCGATGAAGAACTGGCTGGTCGAGAACGGGGTGGACAGCGGCCGCATCCTGACCGAGGACAAGTCGGGGTCCACCGTGGCCAACGCGCAGAACACCTCGGAGATCCTGCGTGCGAAAGGTATCCGCGACATCATCCTGGTGACCTCGCCCAATCACATCCGGCGCGGGGCGGCGGACTTCGGCGCGACCGGGCTGCGGGTCGTCGGAACCCTCACCACCGCCACCGATCTCAGCAAGTACCTCACTCCGCTGACCAAGGATCAGACGCGGGGGATCCGGCTCGAGGCCACTCGCGCCGCCCGGATCCCGGCGACCCACCAGCCGGGTGTGCTCCCGCAGAACCTCCCCGATCCCGGACCCGGTCTGCTCACCGACCTCGGCGGACAGGTCCTCAAACAGCTGCTCGACGCCGGATCGTCGGCGATCGGTTCGGGTACCGAGGGCTGACCCCTCAGCGCGCATCCCCCGAACGGAGTTCGGCCAGAACATCACCGAACGGAGTTCGGTCAGAACATCACCGAACGGAGTTCGGTCAGATCATGACCGAGCGGTAGTGGGTGACGAGGCGTCCCTTGTCGTAGATGTGGAAGGCGATGCCGGGCGGTTGTCCGCGGTTGACGATCTCGGTGCCCTCGAACGGCAGATTCAGTGTCGAGGCGACTCCCGGCGCGACGCACAGCGGGCGGTCGGCGAATCGGGTGACGGCGGGTGTGTGGGCATGCCCGCACAGGAACGCGACGATGTTCGGGTGGCGTTCGACGAGCGGGACCAGGCGCTCCTCGCCGGTCTGCCGGATCGAGTCCATGAACGGCATGTGCAGCTCGACCGGCGGGTGATGGAAGGCGACGAAGACGGGTGTCTGCGGGTCCTCGGCCTCGAGCTGAGCCGACATCCAGGCGATCGTCTGGTCGTCGATGTAACCGTCGTTGCGTCCAGGGACGGAGCTGTCGCACATCAGGAACAGGACGTCGCCGACGCGTCGGGCGTGATTGATCGGTCCGGACGTCTCGGCGCCGAGCAGAGTGGCGCTGAACGGTTCGCGGACGTCGTGGTTGCCCGCGGTGATGAGCATCGGCAAGGGGCTCTCGAGAACGCCGTAGGCCTCCCGGTATTCGCTCGGCACGCCCTCATCGGCCAGGTCTCCGGTGACCAGCAGGACGTCGATTCCGGCCGCGCGAGCGTTGATGTAACTCAGCGTCGACTGGATGCGGCTGCGATTGAACCGCGTCCCGTTGAAATGAAGGTCGCTGATGTGGGCGACGACGAACACGAAGAGCTCCTGTCACGGTCACTGACTTCCACGAGGCTAGTCCCAGGAACCGCCTGTTCGCGCACCACGGGGGCACCGCGAGTCGAAACACACTCCCCTCGCGATGGTGTGGCTCAGTCGTCGTACCGATCGGTAGGTTCTCTGGCGCACTGCCACTGCCACGGCTCGGGGCTCATGCCGTCAGGGTTCGTCGGAACAATCCCTCGAGTTCGGCGAAATGGTGCTCGGCGGCCTCGTGGTGGTACGCGGCGATGTCCGACATCGTGTAACCGTGCGCGGCACCCGGATAGACGGTCGCCGAATGTGTGACGCCACTCGAGATGAGCGCATGCTCGAACTGGGCGACCGCGGTGTGGGGGAGCGAGCGGTCCTTGTCGGCGTGGATCGCCAGCACGAACGCGTCGATGTCGACGAGGTGCAGGTGAGGGCTGTCGGGGGCGTCGGTGACCAGGTTGCCGGTGTGGAAGATCCCGACCGCGGCCACGTCGGCGGGACGCGCCGCCGCCAGGTTCAGGGCCAGCCGTCCACCCATGCAATACCCGGTGACGCCGATCGGGCCCGCAGAGACACCGGGCACCGAGCGCAAGGCGTCGAGGTAGGCGATGAGGTCGGCGCGGGCGACCTCGGCGGTGAGGGTCGATGCCCGCGGCATCGCCGCCTTGAAGAACGAGCCACGGACCTCGGGCAGCAGCAGGTCGTCGGCCGGCGCCCACTCCTCGGCGGTGCCGAAGCGGTAGAAGAGATGCGGTACCGCGACGACGTATCCCCACGATGCGATCCGGTCGGCCATCGTGCGGGTTCGCGGGCGGAGGCCGATCACGTCGGTGACGAACAGGACGCCGGGCAGCGGTGCGCCGTCGGATCCGGCCGGCCGGGTCACGTACATCTCGGTGTCGCCGTAGGCCGCGGGGACTGTGATTGTCTCGCCGTGTACCTCGCGTGTCATGGGTGACTCCTCATCGTGGGCTGCTGGTCAGGGGTGTCCGTCGACGCCGTCAGATCCCGGCCGGCGGCGCCGGTGCCGTCTCCGCGCCCCGGGATCGATGTCGCGGCAGGAACATCGCGGGAACGAAGATCACCGCCGTGAGTGCGAACGCGACCCAGAAGGCATAACCGAACGCGTCCGCCAGCAGCGGACCGATGACAGGCATGGCTTCCGGTGGGACGGAACCGATCTGATCGGTGCCGCCGCCCGAGGACGGGAGCCCGTGGGTGCTCGACTCGTGGGTGAGGCGTTGCGTCAGCGCCGTGACCAGAAGTGCGCTACCCAGCGACGCGCCGACCTGCTGGATCGCCGAGAGGGTGGGGGCCGCGCGGGTCACGACCTCCTTGCTCAGATCGCTGTAGGCAGCCGAGATGGTCGGCATCATCACCGAGCCGAGGCCCATCCCGCGGACGAACAGGGCGATGCTCAGCCACAGGTAGGAGCTGTCGACCCCGACGTGGGTGAAGGGATAGGTACCGATCATCGCCAGCACGACGCCGACGGGCACCACGTAACCGGCGCCGATGCGGTCGGTGATCCGGCCGCCGATCACCATCGCCACGATCGCGCCGAGTCCCTGTGGGGCGAGCAACAGGCCCGCATTCAGCGCACCTTCGCCGCGCACGGTCTGGTAGTAGAGCGGGAGGAGCAGCATCCCGCCGAAGAGTCCGATCGCGACCAGGAAGACCGAGACGGTGCCCGCGGCGAAGACCCTGTTGGTGAGGAGTCGGACGTCGACGATCGAGTCCTTGCCCTTGCGCAGGCTGTGCCAGGTGTAGAGCCCCAGGCCAACGGCACCGACGATGAGCCAGGCGAGGACATCGACCTCGCCGAAGCCGCCATGGGAGCTCGCGCGCGACAGACCGTAGAGCAGGGAGACCAGGCTGCCGGAGAGCACGGCGAGGCCGAGTAGGTCGAGGCGGTCACGGTCGGGGGCCTTGTCGCCGAACGGCAGTTTCCACACCGCGAGTGCGACCGCGACCAGGCCGACGGGCACGTTCACCAGGAAGATCCAGTGCCAGCTCGTGTACTCGACGAGCAGACCGCCGATCACCGGTCCCAGTACGGGGCCGAGGAGCATGGGGACGCCGAGGATGACCATCGCCCGCCCGAGTCGGTCGGGGCCGGCGGCGCGGGTGATGATGGCCTGCCCCGCAGGCAGGAGCATGCCGCCGCCGAGCCCCTGCAGGATGCGGAACACGATCAGGGTCTCGATCGACCACGCCGCCGCGCAGAGGGCAGACCCCAGTACGAACAGCGTCACCGCGGTGATCCAGGTCGGTTTGGGACCGAACCGGTCCATCGCCCAGCCGGTGAGCGGGATGACCAGGGCGACCGCGAGGAGGTACCCGGTGACCACCCACTGCGTCGTCGACAACGAGGCGTCGAGTTCGGTGCTCAACGACTCCAGGGCGACGTTGACGATGGTGGTGTCGAGAACCACCATGATCATCCCCGACACGATCACGAGACCGGTCACGATCACGGAGCGGTCGAGCTTGTCCGAGTGTGCTTCGGCGGGATTCGTCATCAGAGGTCTCCGGGTAGTTTGTCCCGGCGGATGCCCCGCCAGCTCGGGTGTCGAAGGTGGCCCGCGGTGGTCCAGTCCATGAAGCGCACCTCGCCGACGATCTTGGGCAGCACCCAGACCGCGCTCGACGCGATGGGGCGGTCGAGCTTGTCCAGGAACGGCGACCGCGAGATCTCCAGCGGTCCGAGTTCCTCGGCGAGCGCCCGCAATTGCGCATCGGTGAACCCGGTGCCGACGCGACCCACGTAGCGGAGTCCGGTCTCCTCGGGCAGCCCGAGCAACAGCGACCCGATGGTGTGCGACCGGTTGCCGCGTCCGGGCCGGTAACCGCCGACCACCACCTCGATGTCGCTCCAGTTCTTGTGTTTCAGCCACTTGGTGGTGCGTCGACCCTGCTGGTACACCGAGTCGCGTCGCTTGGCGACGACGCCTTCCAGGTTGTGTTCGCGGCTGTACTCGATCGCCGCACTCGCCGGCGTCGGAAGGAGCGGCGGCACATCGACATACGGCGACCGGCGAAATGCCGGCGCGAGTTCCTCGAGCAGTTCGCGTCGTACGGACCACGGTTTACGCAGCAACGACGTCCCGTTGAGATAGAGGATGTCGAACAGGTGTAGTTTGAGCGTGTACGGCTCCTCGGTGTGCTTCCGCGACGTGAACAGTGTGAAGTTCGTCCGGCCGGTGGAGTCGATGGCCACCGCCTCGCCGTCGAGGACGACGTCCATCAGCCCGAGATCGTCGGCGATGCCCGCGAATTCGGGGAAGTCCTTCGTCATGTCGATCCCCGACCGGGACGTGAGCCGGAATTCGCCGCCGATCGACCGGACCAGGAGCCGATAACCGTCCCACTTGCCCTCGAACGCCCAGTCCCGTTCGTTCAGCTTGTCGATCGGGTCGTCGGTCGCGAGCATCGGACGCGGATCGCTGAGACTGTCGGGGACGATGGGGCGCGGCTCGTCGGTCATCAGGTGGGCGAGCCAGTTCTTGTCACCGGTGCGGATCAGGGCGTAACGACCCTGCACCTTCTCGCCGTGCAGGCGGACGATGACTTCTTTGTCCCGCCACTTCTCCAGTTCGAAAGTGCCCTTGTCCCAGATCGATACGTGCCCGCCGCCGTACTCTCCGGCCGGGATGTCACCCTCGAAGTCGGCGTAGTCCATCGGATGGTCCTCGGTCTGGACCGCGAGCCGGTTCTGGTCCGGATCGGTGGGCAGGTTCTTCGGGACGGCCCACGAGACCAGCACCCCGTCGTGTTCGAGGCGGAAGTCGTAGTGCAGGCGCCGCGCGTGGTGTTCCTGGATGACGAAGATCGGTTCGCGCGGGCCGGTTTCGGATTCGGTGCCGGCCTCCTCGCCGGATTCGCGGAGGCGCTGTCGATGGTTCTCGTCGCCGAACGGTTCCGGCGTCTTGGACTCGTCCCGTTTACGACGGTACTCACGGAGGTTGATGATCTGCCCCGGCTGCGACTCCTCGGTGGGGCGCTCGTCGGGCGCGGGACCGTCGCCGGAGGTGATGTTCTCCCGCAAGGTGTCCGGATCGAGGTCCTCGTCCACGGCGTTCTCGGTGTCGTGTTCGTGGGCGTCGAATTCCGGTTCGTCGTCGTA
Organism: Gordonia sp. C13; assembly: GCF_023218005.1. NCBI lineage: Bacteria > Bacillati > Actinomycetota > Actinomycetes > Mycobacteriales > Gordoniaceae > Gordonia > Gordonia sp. C13. The sequence continues at coordinate 11,974 of NZ_JALPSY010000029.1, read as the reverse complement.
CGGGGCGTCGAGACCCTCGAGGAGATCGCCGACGTCGGCGACGCGGTCGAGGACCTCGGTGTAGAGCAACTGGGCGATCTTCGGGTCCTCGATCTCGTCCCAGGTGCGGGGCGCCGCGACCCACGGCTGCTCGCGTCCGCGCAACGAGTACGGCGACAACGTGGTCTTGGAGGCGTTGTTCTGGCTCCAGTCGATGAAGACCTTGTCGTCACGGATCTTCTTGGACATGTTGGCGGTGATGAAATCGCTGTTCTGCCGGGCGAACTCGTTGGCCACCTCGCGCGCGACCTTCCGCGCGGCCTCGGAGCTCACCGGTTTGGGCAGTCGGGCGTAGATGTGGATGCCCTTGCCGCCGCTGGTCACCGGGTAGGTGGTGGTGCCGCCCAGCCAGTTCCGGATCTCCACGGCCACGCCTGCGGTCTCGTGGAGGGGGACATTCGGGCCGGGGTCGAGGTCGAAGACGATTCGGTTGGCCATGCGCTCGCCGTCGGGGCCGATCGGTAGTCGCCATTGCGGGACGTGGATCTCCAGTGCCGCCATCTGGGCCAGCCACACAAGCGTGGCGCGATCCTCGGCCAGCGCGTATTCGATGACCCGCTCGCTGTGCTGGATTCCGTACCGGCGGACCCAGTCGGGTGCGCTGTCGGGCATGTCCTTCTCGAAGAACGGCGTCGACTCGACACCGTTGGGCCAGCGTTTGCGGGTGACGATGCGATGCCGCAGATGCGGCAGCATGACATCGGCGATACGCGAGTAATAGTCGATGACGTCGTACTTCCGGGTCCCGGTCGCCGGATAGAGCACCTTGGAGAGATTGGTGATCGAGATCCGGCGGCCGTCGACCTCCAGGTTCTCTCCGCCTGCCATCCCCCCATTGTCCACACCCGATGCCCCGAGGCAGGTTGATCGACGCGGGATGTCGGCCCCGCCGTGTTGCGCCCGGTTGACGACGTCGCGTGCAAATGCCTGGCACAATGTTCCACATGCGCTCGATCTGGAAGGGCGATCTCAGCTTTGGCCTGGTGAACGTACCGGTCAAGGTCTATTCCGCGACGGAGAGTCACGACCGGAAGTCGTATCAGGTCGACTCCTCCGACGGCACCCGCATCCGCTACCGCCGCGTGCGCGAGGGAACCGACACCGAGGTCGACTACTCCGACATCGCCAATGCCTACGAGTCGGAATCGGGCGAGACGGTGATCCTGACGAAGGACGACCTGGCCACGCTGCCCGTCCAGAAGAGCCCGGAAATCTCGATCCTCGAGTTCGTGCCGGCCGAACAGGTCGACCCGATCTACTTCGACAAGCCGTACTACCTGGAGCCGTCGTCGAAGTCGCCCAAGGCCTACGTGTTGCTGGCAAAGGCCCTCGAGGAGACCGATCGCCTGGCCATCGCGACGTTCACCCTGCGCAATCGGACGCGGGTGGCGGCGCTGCGCGTCGTCGACGGCGTGATGACGCTGCAGACCCTCCTGTGGCCGGACGAGGTTCGCAAGCCCGACTTCGGCTTCCTCGACGAGGACACCGAGATCCGCGATCAGGAACTGAAGATGGCGGCCTCGCTGATCGAATCGATGGCTTCCGACTACGACCCGTCCGAATTCGAGGACCGGTACCAGGAGGAACTGTCCAAACTGATCGAGGCGAAGGCCGAGGGCAGTGAGGCGTTCCCGGAGTCCGACGAGGAGAAGCCCGAGGACGAGGACTCCGAGGTCGCCGATCTGCTTGCCGCGCTGCGTGCCTCGGTGAAGGATCGTGGCTCCTCCGACGACGCTTCGGACGGGGGGAAGTCCACCGCGAAGAAGGCCCCGGCGAAGAAGGCGGCCAAGAAGGTGCCTGCGAAGAAGACCGCAGCGAAGAAGACGACCGCCAAGAAGACGGCGTCGAAGAGCGGCTCGAGTTCCGATTCCGGCAAGAGCACCACGAAGAAGGCACCTGCCAAGAAGGCCTCCCGCAAGGCCAGCTGATCTTGCTCTCCCGACGAAATTCGCTGGCCTGAGACCGGCGGCGTCCGGCAAGCTCGAAGGGTGAGCACCACTGTCGACACCCGTTTGCCGCGCGCCCTGAAGCCCCTGGCGCGACGGCAGTATCGGCTGTTGGCGTCGGGTCTGATCCTGGCGATGTTCGGCGACGGGATCTGGACCGTCGCGGTGATCTGGCAGGTCATCGCCCTTGGCGGTGGACCCGGTCAGGTCTCCTTGGCGACGGGGACGGCGGCGGTCGGGATGCTCCTGTCGACGCTTGTCGGCGGTGTACTCGCTGACCGGATCTCGCAGCGCCACATCATGATCGGTCTCGAGGTCACCAAGATGGCGGCCTTCGGTGCGGTGGGTGCTGCCTCGGTGTTCGAGGTCCTCGACCTCTGGATGGTCGTGGTGGCCTCGCTGCTCGCCGGCGTCACGATGGGCATGTACTACCCGGCGTACTCGGCACTGCTGCCCGGAGTGGTCTCCGCGTCGGAGCTGCAGGCGGCGAACGGCATCGAGGGCTTCTTCCGTCCGGTGGTGTTCCAGGCCGTCGGTCCGATGGTCGCCGGTGCGGTCATTGGTGCCACCGCGCCGGGCCAGGCGGTCGTGCTGGCCGCCATCGCGTCCATCGCCTCCGGGGTCTGCTACCTGGTGATGACCCCGGTCACCGCACGACGCCTCGGCGAACCGGAGACCTCCGAGGGCGAGGTCGCACGCACGAGCGCCCGCGGCGGTGTCGTCGTCGACCTCGTCGAGGGCGCACGCACGAGCGCCCGCGGCGGTGTCGTCGTCGACCTCGTCGAGGGTTTCGTCTACATGATCCGTACGCCGTGGCTGTGGGGAACGCTGTTCTTCGCCTGCGTCCTGGTGCTGGCGACGATGGGTCCGATCGAGGTGCTCGTGCCCTTCGCGTTGCGTGAGCGCATCGACGGTGGCGCCTCCCAGCACGCGTGGGTGCTCGCCGGATTCGGCGTGGGCGCGGCCGCGACATCCCTGGTGTTCGCATCCCTGCCGATGCCGCGGCGGTATCTGACCGTCATGTTCGGCATCTGGTCGTTCTCGAGCGTGCCACTCGTCCTGATGGGTGTCGCCGACGCGACCTGGATGTTCGTCGCCGCCGGTGTCGGGATGGGCGTGATGTTCGACGGCCCGATGGTGCTGTGGGGAACGCTGCTGCAACGCCGTGTACCGCCGGCGCTGCTCGGCCGGATCGCGAGCCTCGATTTCTTCGTGTCGGTCGCACTGATGCCGGTGTCGATGGCGATCGCCGCCCCGGTCTCGTCGGCGATCGGGTTGACCGCCACGTTCGTCCTGGCCGGTCTCCTGCCGGTTCCCATCGCGTGGGCGTTCTACTTCGCGGCCCGCATGTGGCGCGACGAGATCGAGAACCCGCTTGTCGACGAGACGCCGCCGACGCTGGTGTCGGTGAACGACTGACCCTCCGGCACGGTCAGCGGAGCACCTCCGCGGCCCCGGCGACCACCAGGTTCGTGAGCTGTTGCAGCAGAGGAGAACTGAGCTTCCAGTATTGCCAGTACAGCGGGACGTCGAGGTGGTGGTCGGCGATCAGCTGCACCCGGCCGTCGTCGAGTGCCTCCCGGATCTGGACGACGGGCACTGCGCCCCAACCGATTCCGAGCGACACCGCGCGGTGGTACTCGGTGGAGGCCGGGATGTAGGCCGCCGGTGGGTCGACCGCGCGTCCGGCCAGGGCCGCGACCATGTCCAGTTGGATGTGGTCGTTGCGGTCGAACTGGACCATCGGGGCTCTCGCCAGGGCCTCGGCGTCGAGACCGTCGGGTAGCCAGGTATTGATGAATTCCGGTGTCGCGACCGGCAGATACCGCATGCTGCCGAGGGACTGCAGGGTGCAACCCCGGATGGCGATGGGTTCCGACGTCACCGCGGCGAGCGCGTCACCCGACTTCAGCAGGGCGCTGCTACGGGTCTCGTCGTCGCGGAAGACCTCGACGGCGACCGCGTGCTCACGGTGGAACCGCGCGAGCACCGGGAGCAGCCAGGTCGCGAGCGAGTCCGCGTTCGTCGCGATCGGCAGATGCACGCGGGGGCGGGAGATCACCGGTGTGTCGTCGTCATCGGGTTCGCCGACGAACTCGGCGCGCGTCTCGGCGAGCAGCAGTTCCCATTGCCTGGCGAGGCGGACCAGCACCTCGCCGTCCGGCGTCGCCGATGCGGGTTTGGTCCGGCGCAGCACCACCCGCCCGACCGCCGACTCCAACGCCTTGATCCGCTGGCTCACCGCCGACGGCGTGATGTGCAGCGACGCGGCCGCGGCGTCGAAGGTGCCTTCCCGGAGGACCGCGGCCAGCGTCCGCAGGCCTTCCTGGCTGATTTCCATACGACCAGGCTAGATGAAGAACAGCTAATGATTCATCAGAAACATTCGCTGTACTGATCTGCCGAGGCCCCATAGCGTTCACCGGGTGTCCAGTTACCTCCTCCCCGCGATCGCCGGCCTGCTCACCGGCGCGGGCCTGATCGTCGCAATCGGTCCGCAGAACGTCTTCGTCCTCCGGCAGGGCGTCGCGCGACGGCACACGGGGGCGATCGTGGCGGTGTGCGCGATCTCCGACGTCGTGCTGATCGTCGCGGGAGTGGCCGGGCTCGGCGCGATCGTCGCGGCGCATCCGCAAGTGGTCACCGTCGCCAAACTCGTCGGCGGCCTCTATGTCCTTGTGCTCGGGCTACTTGCCGCGAAGCGATGCCTGCGCAGCAACGAGGCCATCGCCGCGAACGCCGAGGAGGCGGAATCGGCCGGCCGGTGGGTCGCGGTGGGCACGGCGCTGGCGCTCACCTGGCTCAACCCGCACGTCTACCTCGACACCGTCCTGACCATGGGCGCGATCGCCAACGGTCACGGAAACGGCAAGTGGGCCTTCGCCATCGGGGCCTGCCTGGCCAGCATCCTGTGGTTCACCGCGCTCGGGGGAGGTGCTCGGCGCCTGTCTCACTTCTTCGCCAGCCCGCGGGCGTGGAAGATCCTCGACGCCGTCGTCGCGGTGATCATGATCGGGATGGCGGTCGCGCTCTTCGCCTCGATCTGACGGAGCGTCGTCGGTCACTTCCGCCCGTGACGTGCCTAGTCGTGCCGAATTTCGGGTACACCGGACATCGTGATCCTCAGTTCCGCCACCCCGCAGACGCGTTCCGCGCCGGGGACGGTGCTGTCCGCGGTACGCCGGGCGGCGTCCGGCACCAAGGACGTCCTCGCGCGCGGCGACCTCGCCGCGGCCGCGGCGACCCTGACCTATTACGCCGCGATCGCCGTGGTCCCGTGGGTGTTGCTCGCGATCTGGTCGACGACGTGGCTGCGCGGGGATGCGGCAGCGGAGTCGACCTGGCGTGAGCTGGCGGTCCTGATCCCTCCGGAGATGGGCGGACGAGACGTCTTCGGCGAGGCGGTGTCGATCGGCATCGCACTGACCGGCTGGGGTGCGCTCGTCCTGCTCTTCCCCGCGTCGTTCTACGGGGAAGGGCTTCGACGCGCCTGCCTGATGATGCATCCGGAGAAGGATCGCTTCACCGGATGGCGCTCCCGGCTCTCGATCCTGGTGTTGTTCGTCTTCGTGCCGCCCCTGACGATGGTCGCGGTCGCAGCGGGTTCGTCGATCACCACGCTCGCCCCGGACGGCGGGGGCGCCGGCGGCGTCGGGGATCTCGCAGCCCGAGTGGTGATCGAGTTCCTCACCGTCTGGCTCACCCTGACGATCCCGTTGACCTGGGTCTATTGGAAGGTCACACCCGGCGGTCCGTCTCTGCTCGTCTCGGCGATGACCGCACTGGGCACGGCGTCGTTCATCGCGGGCTTCTCGCAGGGGTTCCTGCTGTTCCTGTCCCTGCCGATCGACGTCGGGATCCCCTACGGCGGCCTCCGCGTCGTCGGCGGCGTGGTGGCTGCCGGACTGTGGCTCTACGTGCTCCACATCCTGGTGATCGTCGGCTGGGCCGTCGGACAGGTACTGGCCCGGACCGTCGGAGGCGACCGTGTCGACTGAACCGGATCATCGGCCCGGTCGACGACAGGCCCGCCAGACGCAACGGGACGCGGTGCTCGACGCATGGTCGCAGTTGCACGGCGGAATCGATCCCCGCGGCTCGTTCTGGGTCGAGCGGTGGGTGCTCCTCAGCAACGCCTGCGCGCGACCCCTTGTACGACTGGGCATCACCCCGAACGTGATCACCGTCTGCGGGGCCGCGGTCACCGCGATCGCCTTCGCGGTGACCTTCGCCGGACGCGGCTGGTTCGCGGTCGCGGCCGTGGTGATCCTTCTCGCTGCCGTCCTCGACGGGGTGGACGGCGCCGTCGCCGCCCAAACCGGCGCGGCCACGCAATGGGGACGCGTGCTCGACACGATGGCCGATCGATGGTCGGACATCTTCCTGGCGGGCATCGTCGTGATGGCCGGTGCGCCACCGTGGTCGGGAGTGGTGCTCGCCGTGCTCACGCTGTTCCTGGAGGGCACGCGGGCGACCGCCCAGGCCGCCGGGATGACAGGACCCGGAACCGTCACCGTCTGGGAACGGCCGTCGCGGGTGATCCTCGCCTTCATCGCGATGGTCGTGGCCACGGTCGCGTGGCAGATCGGGCTGTCCGACGGCAGTACCCGGACGCTGGCAGCGATCATCGCCGGAATCGGTGCGATCCTGGCGACGATCGGCCTTCTGCAGTTGTTCGTTGCGGTGTTCCGGCAAACGCGCGGACTGCGCGCCTGATCCCGACGTTCCTGACCCAGACCCGGCCTCGCCCGGGTCAGACCCGGCCTCGACCGAATCAGACCCGGCTTCGACCGAGTCAGGCCCGGCTTCGCCGAAGCCCGGAGGCGGCGAGCAGGATCGCACCGATGGCGATCCAGCCCAACAGAATCCACAGCGGCCCGGAGATCGCGGCGTCGGGGAAGTAGGCGACCGAGCGGGTGAGGGTGCCGCCGGCGCCGGTCGGCAGCCACTGACCGATGCTCCCCCAGGGTGCCGGGAGCAGGTACGGCGACGACGCCAGCCCGGACAGCGGGTTGGAGATCAGCATCATCAGGACCGCCGCGATGCCGACGCCGGGCGCGCCGAGAAGGGCGCCTGCCCCGGCGGTGAACCAGGAGATCGCACCGATCATCAGGGCGAGTGCCAAGGCCACCGGCACCATGCGCCCGTCGATGACCCCGAGCCACGACCAAACCGCAGCAAACCCCAGGCCCGTGACCAACGGGCCGACCAACGCGACGGTGGCCTGCATCCACACCCGACCGGCAAGGGCGATCGCCGACGCGGCACCGAGGGCGATCCCGGCGATGAGCAGCGGCAGGAGGCCGGCGGCGAATCCGGTTCCGCGTGCATCGGTGGCGGGCGGGGCGACCACGGACTCGGTGGTGATCGGCAACGACTGCGCGGTGGCGATGCCCGTGCCGACGCCGCCGACGATCTGGGCGAGCGCCGGTGACCCGGCCTCGGCGGTCAGGACGGTGATGCCCTGCGGGCCGACGGCGATGGCGCCGACGATGTCCCGGGATTCGATGGCCTCCCGCGCAGCGGCGGGGTCGGCGAACTGTTCGACGGCGAAGGCGTCCTCCCCTGCACGGTCAGCCAGGGCGGATTCGATGGCAGACGCTGCGGGTGCCGGTGCGACCAGGCCGAGTGGGACGTCGTGCGGCTCGGGGTCCACCGCCAGGGAGACGAACATGGCCGCGATCGTGCTGACCACGATCGGTATCGCCAGGACCAGGGCGACGACGATGCGCCATGACGGTCCGTGCGAAGGGGCCGGCTCGGGCGGCCGATCCTCGGTCGCGAACTCTCGGTCGGACGGTTCGGTGTACGTGGTCATCACGGCCTCCAAAAAGAACGAACTCTCGTTTTAAGAAGTATGCGCCGGGCCTTGCCGCCAATCAAGAACGAATATTCGTTTTATACTCACCGAATGCCGAAGATCAGCGATGAACGCAAGCTCGAGCGCAGTCAGCAGATCCTCGATGCGGCACGTCGCTGCTTCGTCGAGAAGGGGTTCCACCGGGCGTCCATGTCGGACGTGATCCGGGAGTCGGGCCTGAGCGCCGGGGCGGTGTACTCGTACTACTCGTCGAAAGAGCAGTTGATCGCCGCGGTCGCGCGGTCGGTGTTCCAGGCCTACGAGTCAGGGCTCGGAGACCTCGTCGACGGTCACGGAGCCCCGGCGTCGCCCGAGGACGCCATCCGGATGCTCGCTGCGCATGTAGTCGCCGAGATCGCACCGCTCACCGACGACTTCCGGATGGTGGTGACCATCTGGGGCGAGGCGGCGAACAACCCCGAACTGCGCGAGATCGTCCGGGAGATCATCCTGGGCCTGCGTAAGGTCTTCGAGCGTGTCCTGGTCCGCTGGCGCGACGCCGGCCACGAACTGCCTGGTGAACCCGCAGATCTAGCGCTCCCGATGGTGTCGGTGATGCAGGGCGTCGTCGTACAGCAGTCACTCGTCGGTGACGTCGATGTGGACGCATATGTGGACACGTGGTGTGCGCTGATGCGCGCTGCCGGGTTCGGCGACCAGGGCTGATCCACCCGCACTGCCTACCATCGATGCGAGGGCGTCGACTCTCGTCCGCGGTTCCGTCGTCCGGGACCGGCCGGCCAATCCGGTACGGCCTCGGTGACGAACAACGGGCGAACCTGGCTCGACCCACGATCTCGACTTTGATGAGGAACTGATGATCAACGACTCGGTGGTTCTCGCCGACGCCGACGGCCGCCCCTGCGGCACCGCCGACCGCGAGGCCGTGCACGGCGTCGACACACCGCTGCACTTCGCGTTCTCGTGCCACCTGGTCGACGCCGACAACCGGATCCTCATGACCCGTCGCGCCCTGTCCAAGCGCAGCTGGCCCGGCGTGTGGACCAACTCGTTCTGCGGTCATCCGCGGCCGGGTGAGGCCGTCGTCGACGCCGTCCACCGGTACGCGCAGCGTGAGCTGGGCATCGACGTCGACGAGGTACGGTGCGTCCTGCCCGACTTCCGGTACCGGGCCGTCGACGCGAGCGGCATCGTCGAGAACGAGATCTGCCCGGTGTTCGTCGCCCGGCCTCTGGGCTCGCTGGAGCCCAACCCGGACGAAGTCGCCGAGTACGCATGGGCGGATGTCCCGGACGTGTGGGATCTCGTGTCGCGCACCCCCTGGGCGGTCAGTCCCTGGTTCGCCGACCAGGTTCGCCAGATGCCCGGCCCCGACCCCCACGGACTCGCCGCCGACCCCGCCGTGGTCGTGACCCATCCGACCACCGTCCGGGTGTCGAATTCATGACATACCGAACCCCACTTCACACCGCAGGAGCCATCGGATGATGCATCTACCCGGTCATACCGAGCTGGTCCCGCCGCATCGGCGGTACGACGCCGTCGCCGAGGCGAGCGCGGCACTGGTGATCAAGTCGTATTCGAGTTCCTTCGGACTCGCCTCACGTCTACTCGCCCCCGCCGTCCGCCGCGACGTCCGCAACATCTATGCGCTGGTCCGCGTCGCCGACGAGATCGTCGACGCACCGCGCCCCGAGCAGGGACTCGTCGACCGCAGCAACGAACTCGATCAGCTCGAGGAGCAGACCTCGGCGGCGATGATCACCGGGTCGAGCAGCAACCTGGTGGTGCACGCCTTCGCACGGACCGCACGACGGGTCGGCATCGATCTGGACCTGGTGGCGCCGTTCTTCGCCTCGATGCGCTCCGACCTGACCCAGGTCGAGCACGACTTCGAGAGCCTCGCGTCCTACATCTACGGCTCGGCCGAGGTCGTCGGGTTGATGTGTCTGCGCGCGTTCCTCGCCGAGGAGGCGAAGGCGGAGGCACGCTACGACCACCTCGCGCCCGGCGCGCGTCGACTCGGTGCCGCCTTCCAGAAGATCAACTTCCTGCGCGACTTCGGCGAGGACAGTGACGGATTGGGTCGTCGGTACCTGGTCGGTCTCAACCCGGAGGAGCCGGACGACGCGGCGTGGTCGCTGTGGCTCGACGACATCGATCTCGACCTCACCGCCGCCGCGACGGCGATCCCGTACCTGCCGTCCAGCAGCCGTGTCGCTGTCTGCACCGCGCACGATCTCTTCGCGGAATTGACTGCGCGACTTCGGGAATCCTCGGCGTCCGAGGCCAGACGGCAACGCGTCCGGGTTCCCAACGCCGGCAAGGCCAAGATTGCGGCGGCCGCCGTCGCCCGACGCGGGATGCCGCGTGCAGCACGGGGAGTGAGCGCATGACCGCACGCAAACGAATCGTCGTCATCGGCGGCGGTGTCGCCGGCCTGTCCACTGCCGCACTGCTCGCCCACGACGGACACCACGTCGAGGTGATCGAGAAGAACGACGATCTCGGCGGCCGTGCCGGGCTGTGGACCAAGGACGGGTTCCGGTTCGACACCGGGCCGTCGTGGTGGCTCATGCCGGAGGTCTTCGACCATTACTTCGAGATGTTGGGCACCTCCACCAAGGAGCAGCTCGATCTCGTCCGGCTCGATCCCGGTTACCGAGTGTTCTTCGGGGAGAACGGTTCCGGCGAGGCCCCGATCGACATCTTCGGCGACTACGAACGCAACCGCGAGGTGTTCGAGAACATCGAACCGGGCGCCGGGGCGGCCCTCGACTCCTACCTGCAGACGGCACGCCAGGCGTACGACCTCGCCGTCGAACGGTTCCTCTACACCAGCTTCGATTCTCCGCGCGCGTTCCTGGGTCTCCCCGTGCTGAAGCACGCGCCGACGCTCGCGAAACTGCTGACCCGGTCGTTGCAGTCCTTCATCTCGTCGAAGTTCAGCGACCGACGCCTGCAGCAGGTGCTCGGCTACCCGGCCGTGTTCCTCGGCTCGTCGCCGGAGCGGACACCGTCGATGTACCACCTGATGAGCTGGATGGACCTCGCCGACGGCGTCCGATACCCCAAGGGCGGCTTCACGACTCTCGTCGACGCACTCGAACGCGTCGCCCGCGAGCGCGGTGTGGTCATCCGCACCGGTACGGCCGCGACCTCCGTGCTCACCCGGGAACGGTCGGGTCGTCGACTTCGCCGCCGCGCCGAGGTGGTCGGCGTTCGCGTCCAGACCGCCGACGGGGCCACGCGAGAGCTGCCCGCCGACATCGTCGTCGGCGCGGCCGATCTCCATCACCTCGAGACCAAGCTCCTTCCGGGTGAGCTGCAGACCTTCCCGGAGCGCTACTGGGAACGCGCTACTTCGGGTCCCGGTGCGGTTCTGGCCTACCTCGGCGTCCGCGGTGAGCTGCCCGAGCTCGCCCACCACTCGCTGTATTTCACCGAGGACTGGAAGACGAACTTCGACGCCATCTTCGAATCACCCACGCGGGTACCCGATCCGGCGTCGCTGTACGTGTGCAAGCCGTCGGCGACCGACTACTCGGTGGCCCCGAACGGTCACGAGAACGTCTTCGTCCTCGTCCCGGTCCCGGCTGATCCCGGCCTCGGACACGGCGGCATGGACGGGGCCGGCGACCCCGACATCGAGAAGGTCGCCGACCGTGCCATCGCCATGATCGCCCAGTGGTCCGGAGTCCCCGACCTCGCCGACCGCATCGTCGTCCGACGCACAGTCGGCCCCGCGGACTTCGTCGACAACGTGAACTCGTGGTGCGGTGGCGCCCTCGGTCCGGCACATACGTTGCGACAGAGTGCATTCCTTCGTTCGACGAACCGCTCACGCAAGGTCGAGGGGTTGTACTACGCGGGATCGAGCACCCGACCGGGCATCGGTCTCCCGATGTGCCTCATCAGTGCTGAGCTGATCCGCAAGAGACTCAACGGTGATTGCTCCGTCGGTCCGACGCCGACGCGCTGACAGCGGAATTGTCTGCTGCCGAACGCAACCCAACCTGCTGCCTGAGGTGTGAGGGGAGTCCGCCGGGCGACCTGCCCCTGCTGCCTGAGGTGCGAGGAGCGGTAGCGACGAGCCACGAAGGCCTGGTGAGGTTATCTCGCCAGCCCTTCGTGGGGGGGGGGGGGGGCCCCCCCGGGGGGGGGGGGG
>NZ_JALPSY010000028.1:0-77532 GCF_023218005.1 Gordonia sp. C13 | reverse complement strand
CTATAGCCGCATATCTTCTACGAAATCCCGTCAGGCGGGCCGGGTGACCGGCGTGATCGGCAAGCGCAGCGCGCCGGGAGCGTCTGCCGGGACGACAGGCGACGTCGGCACCGTGGGATCGATGCGCCGGTAGCTCTCCCCCTGTGGCGGCCGGCGGTCGTCCTCACCCTTGTTCGGCCACAGTGCGATCGCACGCTCGGCCTGGGCGCAGATGGTCAGCGACGGGTTCACACCGAGGTTGGCCGAGATCGACGCACCGTCGGTGACGTGCAGCGTCGGGTAGTTCCACACGCGCTGGTAGGGGTCGATGACGCCGGTCGTCGGGTCATCGGAGATGGCACAGCCGCCGAGGTAGTGGGCGGTGAGCGGCATGTTCAAGATGTCGCCCCACGTGCCGCCGGCGATCCCGCTGTTCATCTTGGCGGCGATCCGGCGGGTTGCCTCGTTGCCCTTGGGGATCCACGTCGGGTTCGGCTCGCCGTGCCCCTGCTTGCTGGTGACATAGCGCAGCGGACCCCGCTTGCGCACGAAGGTCGTCAGCGAGTTGTTGTTGTTCTGCATGACGAGAGCGATCACCGTGCGCTCGCTCCACTGCTTCACGACGAGCAGCCGAACCAGGAGGAACGGGTTCTTCGCGACCTGCTTGAGGAACTGACCGAACCGGTTGCGACGCGTGCCGCCGTCGGTGAGCAACGTCTGCAGATACGCGATCGCGTTGGAGCCCTTGCCGTATCGCACCGGCTCGATGTGGGTGTTCGGCTCCGGGTAGAACGACGAGGTGATCGCGACGCCGCGCGAGTAGTCGTTCTCCGGATCGATCCGCGACCCCATCGCACCCAGGATCGACTCCGAATTCGTGCGCGTCAACCGTCCCATCGCATCCGAGATCTGCGGCAGCGTGGTCAGTTTCGCGTGATGCATCAGGCGTTGGGTGTTGAATGTCCCCGCGGCGAGGATCACCTGGCCGGCGGTGAAGGTGCGCTTGCGTTGTCCCAGCGGTCCCCAGGACGACGAGTGGTGCGTCCCGACCTCCCACGAACCGTCGGCCCGCTGGACCAGCGAGTCGACCGTCGTGCGGTCGATGATGGTGGCGCCGTTGCGTTCTGCGAGTCCCAAGTAGTTCTTCATCAGCGTGTTCTTGGCGCCGACACGGCAGCCGGTCATGCAGGCGCCGCACTCGGTGCAGGCGGTGCGATCGGGTCCTGCGCCGCCGAAATACGGGTCGGGCACCGTCTCGCCGGGCGCTCCGTCGAAGCCGGTCTTCGCGCCGAAGAACACGCCGACGGGCGTGGGGGTCACGGTGTGGCCGACGCCCATCTCCTCCGCCACCTCGGCGACGATCCGGTCCGAAGAGGTGATGGTCGGGTTCTTGACCACGCCGAGCATCCGTCGCGCCTGGTCGTAATACGGCGTGAGCTCGTCCTCCCAGTCGGTGATGTGGTTCCACTGGGGGTCGGTGAAGAACGGCATCGGCGGCTTGTACAGCGTGTTCGCGTAGTTCAGTGAACCGCCGCCCACACCCGCACCGGCCAGGATCATCACGTCCTTCAGCGCGTGGATGCGCTGGATTCCGTACAGACCCAGCTTCGGCGCCCACAGCCAGCGGTTGAGACGCCAGCTGGTCTTCGCGAACTCGTCGTCGGAGAAGCGGCGACCCGCCTCGATGACGCCGACGCGGTAACCCTTCTCCACCAGGCGCAGCGCGCTCACGCTGCCGCCGAAACCGGAGCCGACGATGAGGACGTCGAAATCCGGAGAGCTGTCGGATCGCTTCTTCACACCCATGCAGACCATGCTAATGGTCGTTGTCACATGGGATGACCCAGGTCACCCTAACCCTTCGATACGCGTCCTCCGCAAGCTCCGGACGCTACTCAGGGAGCGAGTGTGCCGATCCTCCGCAAGCTCCGGACGCTACTCAGGGAGCGTCAAGCGTGGACGGACAGCCCCACCCGCTGGAACTCCTTGAGGTCGCAGTACCCGGCCTTGGCCATCGCGCGACGCAGGGCGCCGACGAGGTTGAGCTCGCCGAACGGGTCGTCGGAGGGACCGTTGAGGACACGCTCGAGGCTCGGACGGTCGGCGTTGCCGGCGACCTGCAGGAGCGCACCGCGCGGGGTGTCGGGGTGGGCAGCGGCCGACGGCCAGTACCAACCACCGCCGGGAGCCGATGCCGAGGCGGCGAGCGGCGTGCCGAGCACGGCGGCGTCGGCACCGCAGGCGATGGCCTTGACCAGGTCGCCCGAGTTGTGGATGTCGCCGTCGGCGATCACGTGGACGTAGCGTCCGCCGGTCTCGTCGAGGTAGTCGCGGCGGGCAGCGGCCGCGTCGGCGATGGCGGTGGCCATCGGCACGCCGATGCCCAGCACCTCACCGGTGGTGGTCGCACCCGCGGCCGAGCCGTACCCGACGATCACGCCGGCCGCACCGGTACGCATCAGGTGCAGCGCGGTGCGGTGGTCGTGCACGCCGCCGGCGATCACCGGGATGTCGAGTTCGGCGATGAAGGTCTTGAGGTTCAGCGGCTCGCGAGCACCCTCGCCGTCGACCTGGGCGACGTGTTCGGCGGAGATGATCGTGCCGTGCACGACGAGCAGCTCGACACCGGCCTTGAGCAGTGCCGGGGTCAGCTCGGGTGCATGCTGCGGGCTGACGCGGACCGCGGTGGTGACACCGGCGTCGCGCACCTGCGCCACGGCTTCGGCGAGCAGACCGCTGTCGAGGGGTGCGGCGTGCAGCTTCTGCAGATGACGCACCGCGGCATAGGGATCGGGATCACCGGCGGCGATGGCAGCCAGCTCCTCGAGTTTGGCGTCGACGTCGCGATGCCGGGCCCACAGCCCCTCGCCGTTGATGACGCCGAGCGCACCGAGCTTGCCGAGCTCGATGGCCACCGACGGCGACACCAGCGCGTCGGTCGGGTGGCTCAGGATCGGCGACTCGAACCGGTAGGCATCGATCTGCCACGCGGTGGAGACGTCCTTGGAGGAACGGGTCCGACGGGACGGGACGATGCTGATGTCGTCCAGTTCGTAGGTCCGTCGGGCCGTCCGGCCCATGCCGATTTCGACGAGGTCACGCACCAGTGCGCCTTTCTGGGGAGTTCAGCTGCACATCGACCCTACGGTGTCCCCGGCCCGAACGGACCGGGGACACCAGGGCGGATGTCAGCGGGAATAGTAGTTGGGTGCCTCGGTCGTCAAGGTGATGTCGTGCGGATGTGACTCCTTGAGTCCGGCCGCAGTGATCTGGACGAACCGCGCCGTCTGCAGATCGGTGATCGACGACGACCCCGTGTAACCCATCGCGGCGCGCAGGCCACCGACCAGCTGGTGGATCACCTGGGACAGCGGCCCGCGGAACGGCACCCGACCCTCGATGCCCTCGGGGACCAGCTTCTCCTCCTTGAGGACGTCGTCCTGGAAGTAGCGGTCCTTGGAGTACGACTTGGCCTGGCCGCGTCCCTGCATCGCACCGAGCGAACCCATGCCGCGGTAGCTCTTGAACTGCTTGCCGTTGACGAGCACGAGCTCGCCGGGCGCCTCGGCGGTGCCGGCGAGCAGCGAACCGAGCATCGCGGTCGAAGCACCGGCCGCGAGGGCCTTGGCGATGTCGCCCGAGTACTGCAGACCGCCGTCGGCGATGACCGGGACGTCGGCCTTCTGACAGACGGCGACGGCCTCGAGGATCGCGGTGATCTGCGGTGCGCCGACACCTGCCACGACGCGGGTGGTGCAGATGGAGCCCGGTCCGACGCCGACCTTCACCGCATCGGCACCGGCGTCGATGAGGGCCTGTGCGGCCTCACGGGTGGCGACATTGCCGCCGACCACGTCGACGCGGTCGCCGACCTCGGCCTTGAGCTTCGCGACCATGTCGAGCACGAGACGGTTGTGGGCGTGGGCGGTGTCGACGATGATCACGTCGACGCCGGCATCGGTCAGCGCCATCGCGCGGTCCCACTGGGGTCCGCCGGTTCCCACGGCCGCGCCGACGAGCAGGCGACCGTCGGAGTCCTTGGTGGCGTTCGGGTGCTGTTCGGTCTTGACGAAGTCCTTGACGGTGATCAGACCGGTGAGGCGGCCGTTTCCGTCGACGATCGGCAACTTCTCGATCTTGTTGCGACGCAGCAGCCCGAGGGCGGCCTCGGCGGAGACACCCTCCTGCGCGGTGATGAGCGGCGCCTTGGTCATGACCTCGGCGACCGGTCGGTTCTGGTCGACCTCGAAGCGCATGTCGCGGTTGGTGATGATGCCGATCAGCTCGCCCTTGTCGTCGACGACGGGCAGGCCGGAGATGCGGTACCGCGCGCACATCGCGTCGACCTCGGCGAGGGTGTGGGTCGGCGAGCAGGTGACCGGATCGGTCACCATGCCGGCCTCGGACCGCTTGACGGTCTCCACCTGGGCCGCCTGCGCCTCGATGGAGAGGTTGCGGTGCAGCACGCCCATACCGCCGGCGCGCGCCATCGCGATGGCCATGCGAGACTCGGTGACGGTGTCCATCGCCGAGCTCACCAGCGGCACGCGAAGGGTGACGTTCTTGGTCACCCGCGAGGAGGTGTCGACCTCACTCGGGATCACATCCGAGGCCGAGGGCAGCAACAGGACGTCGTCGAAGGTCAGGCCGAGCATTGCGACCTTGCCGGGATCGTCTCCACCGGTGCGAACATGCGTCATCGGTCCATCGTATCGACTCGCCCGATGCGGCGATCGTCACACGTGCACTCCGGTACCGATGACCGTATCCGGGGCCCGTGTAGCCACCTCCGCCACGCCCGCCGTATATCGCCTGAATACCTTCGAACGCCTGCGGCGTGACAGCCCGGGAATCCGCTACGGTGGTGGTGTGCGTGACCACCTCCCACCCGGCCTCCCGCCGGATCCGTTCGCCGACGACCCGAGCGACCCCGCTTCCGCATTGGACAGCGTCGAGCCCGGTATCCCGTTGGACGAGAACGAGCGGCTGGCGGTCGAAGAGGACCTGGCCGACCTCGCCGTTTACGAGGCACTGCTCGCCCATCGCGGCGTCCGGGGCCTCGTCGTCGTCTGCGACGACTGCCACGAGGACCACTACCACGACTGGGACATGCTCCGCGCGAACCTGATCCAGCTCCTCATCGACGGCACCGTCCGGCCGCACGAGCCGGCCGTCGACCCGCGTCCCGACGCCTACGTCACCTGGGACTACTGCCGCGGCTACGCCGACGCTCGCAACCACTACGACGAAGGCCGCTGACCCGGGACGATCTCGAACCACCACTCCCTCTCATACGACTGCGCCCGTACCGATCTCGGTACGGGCGCAGTCGACTGTGGAGTTGAGGCGGGCTATCGAGGGTGCCCCTCCGACGCATCGACGCCGGGCGGCGGTGTCCACGGGAAGGCCGGGAAGTCGGCCGGGGTCCGCGTCATCGACGAGCTCGTCGACGGCACCTCCTCGGTCGGCTCGCTGGGCGGGCTCGACGGCACGGTCGGCTCGCTCTGACCGGGCTCCTCGACCGGGGCGGGCACCTCGGTCGTGGGCGCGGTGGTCACGGAGATGTCCGAGGGCGACGGCCGCTCGGATCGCTTACGCACGTCCGGCTTGGTGGTCGGCTCACCCGACTCGGTCACCGCGGGCTCCGACCGGTCGGCCGACGACGTCGCCTCCCTGGTGGACGGCAGACCGGCACCGGCACGGAGTCGGTTCATCCAGTCCGACATCTCCTGGCGGGTGTCCTTGTCACGCATCGGCCCCATGCTGTTCTGGGCCTTGGCGATGAAGCTTGCGGCCGCGGCGGTGTCGCCGGCGGCGATGGCGGCCTCGGCGCGCTCGAGGTTGCCGCGCACATCGTAGGCGGCCTTGGTCTCGGAAGCGGCCTCGGCGAACACGACCTGCTTGACGCCCCACAGCGGGTCGCCCGGCTGCGAGCCCTCGGACATGACGGTCAGGCCGGCTGCCGCGACGATGACGATCGCGGCCGCGCCGGACACGACGCGGAGGTGGCGCACCATTCGACGGCCACGACTCGCGCGTTCGGTGCTCTCGATGGCCCGCTCGACGTCGTCGACGGAGACCAGCTCCGGCACCGGGGTCGACACGACGTCGTTGCGCCAGCCCGAGAGAAGTTCTGCGAGTTCGTATTCGGTGTCGTCGCGCGTGGGGACGGGGACGTCGTGGGCGAGCGCCTCGAGGAAGTTCTCGTCGAAGCCGACCTCGGAAAGGTCCAGCGACTCCCCGCCGGCCACGCCCATTTCGCGCTCGAGGTCGCCGTCGGCGGACGCGGGACCACCGGCGGACGGGCCGCTCGGACCCGGTCCCCGACCGTGGGCCGGCGGCTGACCGGGACGGCTGAGCTGCTCACGCCCGTGGACGGAGCGACGATGGCGCCAGTCAGATCCTCCGCTCATCGTGACCTCCTGTCCGTTTCAACTCGTCCTTCAACTTCGCCAACGCCCGGTGCTGGGCGACGCGAACCGCACCTGCGGTGCTTCCGATCATCTGGGCCGTCTCCTCGGCTGACATGCCGACGACCAGCCGGAGCACCAGCACCTCGCGCTGTTTCTCCGGAAGTATGTCGAGTAGGGCGCGCATCCGCCTGCTGCCGTCGGCGTCGAGGGCGAACTGCTCCGGTCCGCCGGTGACGTGACCGACCTCGGGCACGTCCTCCACCGGATCGGACTTGACCCGGGCGGCGACCCGCATGGCGTCGGCGACCTTGTGCGAGGTGATGCCATAGACGAAGGCCATGAACGGCTTGCCCTGGTCCCGATAACGGGGCAGCGCGGTCATCACCGCCATCAAAGCCTCCTGCGCGATGTCATCTGCGGAGAACAGATGGCGTTCTCCGGTTCCGATTCGCCCTCGGCAATAGCGCAGGATCGGTTCCTGCACGCTTTCGAGGACTGACGTGAGAGCTGAACGATCGCCCTGGCCTGCGGCCCGGACGGCGTCGTCCAACTCACCACCTGTCAGTTTCATCGCGCGTAGGAATCCCCGTGTTACAGATCGGTTGACCGTTTGTGAGCCGGTCCTGTTACGGGCCCCGACACCCCTGAACGTCACGTCAACGCCGAGGCAGACCCTCAAACACCTTAGCCATCAACCCTCGGGCCTCAGTGCCATGCCCTTACCGACCAGCGTGGCGCGAAGCTCCCGATACCTCTCCTCCTCCGAGGCCGACGCCGCGCCGATACCGGTCAGCAGGCTCAGTCCCGCCCACTCCAGGGGCAGCAGACCACGTTCACCTGCGTCGACGACGACATCGCGGGCCCGGGTGGCCGACACCCCGATCTCCCCCACACCGGCGAGTGCCGCCGCATGGATGAGAGAGGTCTTGACGCGGTGCCGCGCGGGCACGCCCGAGGTGGCGGACAGATGCCGGACGAGCGCAGTGCCGGCCTCCGCGTGGGACAGCCCCGCCGCAGTGTTTCCGGAATAGAGGCCGAGTTCGGCACTGACCCACTCCCAGCGCAGCCGGCACCGCCCGAGTGTGAGCCAGTCCACACGCTCCGCCGAGGCCCAGCCCTCTGGGGACAACAGCTTCCGGGCCCGGTCCAGCAATCTCCCCGATGCTCCGAAACGGAGGAGACCGAGGTTGTCCGCTGCCAGTCCGATGAGGGCGTCGGCCCGTGCCGCCCGCACCGGGTCGGCGGCTGCCACGGTGCCCGGGGCCGGATCGACCATCGCGACGGCTGCGAACGCGTGGCCGTCGACCCCCTGCGCGAGGTCGTGGCGTCCGCCCTGCCTGAGTAGAGAGGCCGTCGTGCTGCGGCACAGTGACAGCAGTGCCGCCGCATCCGGGTCGCGCGGCATCGACCCGTGCGCGGACCTCACGTCCACACCCAATCGCGCCAGATCGGTGAGCGCCGAGGCGTACTCACCGCGGCCCCCCGCCTCGACGGCAGCCTTCCAACGCAGTTCAGAGGCCCTGTCGAGGCCCTGTGAAGTGGTCTTGATCACTACATCTCTTTTGGTTTGCATGAATTTAACGAACGATTCCCAACGTTAATCCTGAGACCAGATCACCGGCGGATGAGAAGAAGATTTCCTTGGTGTTAACCGTTGACATGGTCGTCGTTTGCCGATCAACGCACACGCGCCCACCCGGCGAATGACAAACTATCGAATAGCTGCAGGTCATCGACCATTCCTTTCGTCCATCCAGACGGCATGCAAACCCCCGCGGAGCACTGTGCTAGCACCTTCCGTCCATCTAACGCGCCGTTAACATTTCCGAGACTTTCACCCTGCGGATGGCCGATTTCGACGGTATTGACGCCATTTCTCAGGCCCGCTTAATGTGAGCCACAGCGTTGCAGGAAATCGACGTTTCTCCACCGCGCACCACGGTGCGGCCCTAGACAAGGAGCAGCTGCCATGCCTCAGCCCAACCATCTCCCCGGCCCCAACGCAGACATCTGGGACTGGCAGATGTCCGGCCTCTGCCGCGGCGTCGACTCTGCGATGTTCTTCCATCCTGACGGTGAACGCGGCCGTGCGCGCGCCCAGCGCGAGCGTCGCGCCAAGGAGATGTGCCACCAGTGTCCCGTCATCGCCCAGTGCCGCGAGCATGCTCTCGCCGTGGCCGAGCCCTACGGGATCTGGGGCGGGCTCTCGGAGTCCGAGCGCAGCATGCTGATGAAGCGCGGTGTCGGCCGCCGCCTGGCGAGCTGAACAGTCCGTAGCCGCCGGCGGAAAGGGACCCGCCGGCGTCAGGGCCACCGCGGCACCACCGCGAACAACACAGGAGCCGGGCATCCGCAGTGGATGCCCGGCTCCTGTGTTGTGTACTACCGGAGCGACGCGCTCGGATCAGTGGGCGTGACCGTGTCCGGCGTGGCCGGCCGGCTCCTCCGCGGGCTGATCGGTGATCGCGGTCTCGGTGGTGAGCACCATGCGGGCGACCGAGGCGGCGTTGACAACCGCGGAACGGGTCACCTTCACCGGGTCGATGATGCCCTCGCCGACGAGGTCACCGAAGGTGAGGCTCGCGGCGTTGAAGCCCTCGTTCTTGCCGAGGTCGGCGACCTTGGACACCACCACGGCACCGTCGAGACCCGCGTTGGAGGCGATCCAGTACAGCGGGGCCTTGGCGGCGTCCCGGACCACGCGGACGCCCAGCGCCTCGTCGTCGGTCAGCGAGTCGGCGAGCTCATCGAGCACCTTCGACGCCTGGACGATGGCCGAACCGCCGCCGGGGATGATGCCTTCCTCGACCGCGGCCTTGGCTGCGGCGACGGCGTCCTCGACGCGGTGCTTGCGCTCCTTGAGCGAGGTCTCGGTGGCCGCACCGACGCGGATGACGGCGACGCCGCCGGCCAGCTTGGCCAGACGCTCGGCGAGCTTCTCCTTGTCCCAGTCGGAATCCGACGCCTCGATCTCGCGACGCAGCTGCGCGGCGCGACCGGCGATGGCCTCCTTGGTGCCCGCACCCTCGACGATCGTGGTGGCGTCCTTGGTGACGACGACACGACGCGCCGAACCGAGGACCTCCAGGCCCACGGTCGACAGGGTGAGGCCCACGTCCGAGGTGACCACGGTGCCGCCGGTGACGACCGCGAGGTCCTCCATGAACGCCTTGCGACGGTCACCGAAGAACGGCGACTTCACCGCGACTGCGCGGATGGTCTTGCGGATGGAGTTGACCACGAGGGTCGACAGCGGCTCGCCCTCGACGTCCTCGGCGACGATCAGCAGCGACTTGCCCGCCTCGACGACCTTCTCCAGCAGCGGCAGGAACTCCGGCAGCGAGCTGATCTTGTCGCGGTACAGCAGCACGAGCGCGTCCTCGAGGACCGCTTCCTGGCTGTCGACGTCGGTGACGAAGTACGGCGAGAGGAAGCCCTTGTCGAACTGCACGCCCTCGGTGATGTCGAGTTCGGTCTGCAGGCCCGAGCCCTCTTCGACGGTGACGACGCCGTCGGCGCCGACCACGCTCATCGCCTTGCCGACCATCTCGCCGATCTCCTCGTCCCGCGAGGAGACGGTGGCGATCTGGGCGATGGACTGCTCGCCGTCGACCGGGGTCGCGGCGGCCAGCAGGGCCTCGCTCAGTGCGTCGGCGGCCTTGCTGATGCCCTGACCGAGTGCGATCGGGTTGGCACCGGCGGCGACGTTGCGCAGACCGGCCTTGACCATCGCCTGCGCGAGAACGGTTGCGGTGGTGGTGCCGTCGCCTGCGACGTCGTTGGTCTTGGTCGCGACCGACTTCACCAGCTGGGCACCGAGGTTCTCGAAGGGATCCTCGAGGTCGATGTCCCGGGCGATGGTGACGCCGTCGTTGGTGACGCTCGGTCCGCCGAAGGCCTTGGCGAGCACCACGTGCCGGCCGCGCGGGCCGAGGGTGACCTTCACGGTGTCGGCGAGCTGATCGATGCCTCGCTCGAGCGCCTTGCGCGCTACTTCGTTGAATTCAATCTGCTTGGCCATGAATCTCTTTCTTCGCGGGAGTCGTCCGGCACAACGCACACCGCCCCGGTACCCCTGCACGGGGAGCCGGGGCGGTGCGTCGAGTCACGAGACGACTCGCGGGGTCTGTGTGGCCCGAGTCCTACTTGCCGATGACGGCGAGGACGTCGCGCGCCGACAGGATCAGGTACTCCTCACCGGCGTACTTGATCTCGGTGCCGCCGTACTTGCTGTAGATGACGGTGTCACCTTCCTTGACGTCCACGGGGACGCGGTTGCCCTGCTCGGTGACCCGACCCTCGCCGACGGCGATGACGGTGCCTTCCTGCGGCTTCTCCTTGGCGGAGTCCGGGATGACCAGGCCCGAGGCGGTGGTCGTCTCGGCCTCGACGGCCTGCACCAGGATCTTGTCCTCAAGCGGCTTGATGTTCACGCTCGCCACGATGTGAGTCCTCAACTTTCGTACTGAGAAAGAATCTGCACGTTCATGGCCCTGGGACAAAACCTCGTCGTCGCGGGTGTCCGAGGCTTCACTCAGCGCCGACTAGCACTCTATACGTGCGAGTGCCAGCACTCAAGGGTGGAGGGTGCAAAATGCCGGAGTTTCGCTCGCCGCGATCACAGCTCAGGGGCGTCGGGACCACCGGAGACGGCTCAGAGCTGACTGACCCGCACCGACATCGCCGGGTCGGAGGCCACCGTGAGCGGCGACGGCGCCGCCCCTCCGGCGATCACGTGGGCACCCAGGGTGGCGATCATGACCCCGTTGTCGGTGCAGAGTCGCGGCTTGGGCACACGCAGCGTGATACCGGCGGCCGCGCAGCGTTCCTCCGCGAGCGACCGGATCCGCGAGTTGGCGGTGGCCCCGCCGCCGAGGACGAGGGTGTCGACCCCCAGATCGCCGCACGCACGGACCGCCTTCATGGTGAGCACGTCGGCGACGGCCTCCTGGAACGACGCCGCGACATCGGCCACCGGGACCGCCGCCCCGTCGCGCTCACACTTCTCCACGTACCGCGCGACCGCCGTCTTGAGACCGCTGAAGGAGAAGTCGTTGCGGGCGTCGCGCGGCCCGGTCATCCCGCGCGGGAACGCGATGGCCTTCGGGTCACCGTCGCGCGCGGCACGGTCGAGGGCCGGCCCACCGGGGAAGCCGAGGTGGAGGAGCCGGGCGACCTTGTCGAAGGCCTCCCCCGCCGCATCGTCGACGGTGGTGCCGAGTTCGACGATCGGCTCGGCGAGATCGGTCACGTGCAGCAGATGGGTGTGTCCGCCTGACACGAGCAGCGCGACGCACTCGGGCATCGGACCGTGCTCGAGGGTGTCCACCGCGACGTGGCCACCGAGATGGTTCATCGCGTACAGCGGCACGTCCCAGGCGAGTGCATAGGCCTTGGCCGCGGCGACGCCGACGAGCAGCGCACCGGCGAGCCCGGGTCCGATGGTGACGGCGATGGCATCAGGCAGGTCGATGCCGGCGGCCTCACGGGCGCGGCGCATCGTCGGCACGATGGCCTCGAGGTGTGCGCGCGAGGCGATCTCGGGGACGACACCGCCGAAGCGCGCGTGCTCGTCGACGCTCGAGGCGACCTCGTCGGCGAGCAAGGTCGCGTAGCCGGGGGTGTCACCGTCGGCCGGCGTCCAGCGCACGATCCCGACTCCGGTCTCGTCGCAGGAACTCTCGATGCCCATGACGATCACGCCGGGCCCTCCTCGGGATCGAGCGGCCGCCCCGAACTCGGGACCCGCAACATCGTGTAGGCATCCGCGCCGGACGGCTGATAGTAGTTCCGGCGGATCCCGGCGGTGCTGAAGCCGTGCCGGGAGTACAGGGTGATCGCGACGTCGTTGTCGGTGCGGACCTCGAGGAAGACCGGTGCGTCGACGGCGTCGGCCACCGTCAGCATCGCGTCGAGAAGGGCCTTTCCGATCCCCCGACCGCGATGGGCGGGATCGACGGCGATCGTGTGGATCTCGCACTCGTAGGCGTCGGGCTGACCGAGCGTGGAGATCCCGGCGTAACCGATGACCTCCCCACCCGCGCGTTCCCGCGCCGCGAAGTAGGTGTTGTAGGGCGCGTTCAGTTCGGCCCGGAACGCCGAGGCCGGCCACGGCGAGTCCTCGGCGAACATCTGCTTCTCCAGCGCCGCGCACCGCGGGATGTCGCCGTAGATCAGTGCGTCGATGATCAGTTCCGGTGCCGTCACCGCGCGGCTCCCAGTTTCCGGGCCTTCTGCTCGACAGCGTCGGGGCGTCGGAGGTACAGCGGCACAAGGGGTTCGGGAATCTCGCCGGCGATGATCGCGGGGGCGGCCGCCGCGACGAGTCCGCGCGCCGATGGCACGGTGGCCTGGGGCGGCGCTCCCGTCCAGCCGACCAGTTCCAGATGTGACGCCGAACCCGACGCCGCGCCGACCTCGCCGGCGGTGAAGACCGGGGACAACTCGTCGGCGACCGCCGCCGGGGCGGTGACCTCGGGGCCGCGCACCCGCGCACCGTCGCGGTACAGCGCCCAGTACACCTCTCGGCGCCGGGCGTCGGTGACGACGAGGACGTCGGGACGGCCGGCGGGCGGGGTCGTGTCGAGGGCGAGCGCATCCAGCGAACACACGCCGTGCGCAGGGAGGCCGAGCGCGTCGGCGAAGGCCGCGCCGGTGGCCATACCCACGCGCAGGCCGGTGAACGGCCCGGGACCGCATCCGACGACCACCGCGGCCAGCGCATCGCGGGAGATCCCGGACTCGGCAAGGCATTCCGCGATCAGGGTGGTGAGCAGTTCCGCATGTCGGCGATGGTCGGTGACGACGCGCTCGGCGAGCACCCGCACGTCGGCGACCGTCTCCCCGGTCAGTTGGACGATCCCGGTGACCACCGAGTCGGTCGCGGTGTCGATCGCGAGCACCGTCCGCGCCGCGTCGAGATCTCCTCCGCCGGAACTCATTCCTCGGTCACCCACTCCCATTCCACATGTCGCACATCGGTGTCCACGTCGCGGCGCAAGCGCACCACGAGATAGCGCTGGGCCAGCCGCTCGGCAACACCCTCACCCCATTCGACCACGACGACCGCGTCGGTCAGCTCGGTGTCGAGATCCAGGGCGTCGAGTTCGTCGAGACCGCCGCGCGCCAGGCCGCCTTCCCCGTCGTCACCGGCCAGCCCGAGCCGGTAGGCGTCGACGTGGACCATCGCCGGGCCGCCGGGACGGCCCGGCCGGTGCTCACGCGCGATGATGAAGGTCGGCGACGTGACGCGGCCCTCGATCCCCAGACCTGCGCCGATCCCGCGCGCCAGAGCGGTCTTGCCCGCGCCGAGCGGGCCGTCGAGGATCACCAGGTCACCCGGGGAGAGCACGGTCGCGAGTTCGGCGCCGAAAGCCTCGGTGTCGGCGACCTCCGGCAACTCGCGGGTCCCGGTGCGGTCGGTGACCGGCGTCGGGTGCGTACGGTCTGTGTGCATGGCGTCGGTCTGCGTTTCGTCTGGGTGAGATCCCTCGGGGCTCATGCCTTCGCCCGCCTCTTCCACCAGCGTCGACGAGGGGCCGGCAGGGCGACCCGGGCGCGGTCCACCAGATCGACGATCGCGTCGCTGACCAATCGTGGTTCCTCCATCTGGACCATGTGTCCGGCTCCCTTGACCACCACGAGACGGGAGTCCGGTCCGAGCTGGGCGAACATGCGCACCGAGTTCGGCAGGGGTGTCAGCCGGTCCTTGTCGCCGCAGACCACGGTCGTGGGCACCTGCGCCAGCACCGGCAGAGCCGTCGACTCGTCGTGGATCTCCAAGGCGTGCAGGAAGTTCACGATGGTCTCGATCGGCGTGGACTGGATCATCTTCTCCACGGCGCTACCGAGCGCCGGGC
Organism: Gordonia sp. C13; assembly: GCF_023218005.1. Taxonomy (NCBI): domain Bacteria; kingdom Bacillati; phylum Actinomycetota; class Actinomycetes; order Mycobacteriales; family Gordoniaceae; genus Gordonia; species Gordonia sp. C13. The sequence goes on along the minus strand of NZ_JALPSY010000028.1, from coordinate 63,281 downwards.
TGAAGAACGCCGGACCGAAGCTGGCCGCGACGAGCACCGGTTCGAGGGCCTGACGGGTCAAACCGCGGCCCGCCTGGACCAGGCGCGGTGCTCGGCGAACACTCAGCCGGAAGGCGTCGACCACCGGATTGCCAAGGCCCTCACCGAGTCCCGCTTCGGTCAGCCCCCGAGAGGCGGTCGCGACGAGACCGACCCCGGCAACCGGCCCGGTGGACGAGAACAGCGCCGGGTGCCGGCGCGCCAGACCCATCACCGTCATGCCGCCCATCGAATGACCCACGACCACAACGGGCCCGCTGGTCACCGTCGAGCGGATGACCGCCGCGGCGTCGTCGGCGAGCTGCGCGATGGTACAGGTCTCCACCGGCGCGGGATCGCTCTCGCCATGGCCGCGGTGGTCGTAGAAGACGAAGCGGTAGTTGCGGTCTGCCCACTCCTCGCCAAGCTGCTCGCACTGGAAGTGCCAGCTCGCGAGCCGCAGGCTGAACCCGTGCACGAAGACGATGGTGAGCTCGGGCGGAGTGCCGTTCGGGACGTCACCGAGGTCGATGGTCCGGACCGCGAGATCGAGGCCGTCGTCGGTGGTCACGGTTCGCGCGTTCTCGTCGTACATCGTGGTGAGATCGATGTCGGCGTGCGGATCGGTCTTGCCGACCACGCTCTTGCGCGCGAGGTTGCGCGCCGCACCGATCGCCGCCATGCCGCCCAGTGCGGCGACACCGGCCACCCCGGCCAGCAGCCCGACGCGTTCGGAATCGTCCACCACACTCACCCCGCTCACTCGTCGACCACCGCCTCATCGCGGGCCGCGCCCGCGTGCAGGTAGCGCCGAACCACACGGTTGCCGACCTGGGAGACGATCTCGTAGTCGATTGTGCCGATGGCGTCGGCCCAATCCTTGGCCGTGATGCCGCCGCGGGCACCGGTGCCGAAGAGTTCGACCTCCTCGCCTTCCCGCACCCCGGCCCCGTCGGGTCCGAGGTCGATGACGAACTGGTCCATGCAGATTCGGCCGATACCGTCGAACAGGCGGTCGCCGATGCGCACCCGGATACGACCCGACAGCAGTCGCGGCACTCCGTCGGCGTAGCCGGCGGGGACTACCGCGACGACGGTGTCGTGCGGTGCGATCCAGGTGTGGCTGTAGGAGACGCCGGTGCCGGCGGCGACCTTCTTGACCAGGGCGACCCGTGCCGTCAGCGTCATGGCCGGGATGAGTCCGAAGTCGCCGAGTTCGGGGACCGGCGTACGGCCGTAGAGTGCGATCCCGGGCCGAACCATGTCGCGCGCCAGGTCCGGACGGGTCAGTGCCGCAGGCGAGTTCGCCATGTGCATGATCTCGGGTGCGGCGCCGAGGCGGGCCAGGTCGGCGGCCGCGGCGTCGAGTCGGGCGGCCTGTTCGCTGTTGAGCGGATGGTCGGGTTCGTCGCCGCGGGCGAGGTGGCACATCACCGCACGGACGGTGACCGCGCCCTCGGCGTGCGCCTTCGCGATCTTCTCGGCGAAGTCGTCCCATTCGTCGGTGGCGACCCCGCTGCGGTTGAGGCCGGTGTCGACCTTGGCCGTGACGCGCGCGGTGACTCCGGCGGCCCGGGCGGCGGCGACCACCGCGTCGAGCTGCCTGGCCGAGGACAGGGCGATGTCGATGTGGTCGGCGACCGCGCCCTCGAAGTCCGCACCCGGGGCGTGCAGCCATGCGGTGATCGGGGCGTCGACACCGGCGGCGCGCAGTGCGCGGGCCTCGGCGATGTGCGCGACGCCCAGCTCGGCGGCCCCCGCGGCCAGCACGGCCTTGGCGACCGGTACGGCGCCGTGGCCGTACGCGTCGGCCTTCACGACCGCCATCACGGCAGCATTCGAGGCGGTACGCAAGACGTCGAGGTTGTGCGCGATGGCGCCGAGGTCGACGGTCGCGGTCAGAGCAGGGGAAGTCATCGTCGTTCATTGTCCCAGATCGCCGGGTCCGGCTCGTCACGGCGGCCCGCGGCATGAGGTGCGCGTCGTTCTACGGACCTGATCGCAACCCGCATGGCCCTGGTCGACCCGTCACGACGCGTCGGCCTCGACGTCAACAGATCGCGAAACGCAGCCGTTACATTTCGTAAACAAGACGACCGTCACACGGGTGATATGTTCTCGTCTTCAGCTCGAAGGGGAGACACGATGGAAAAAATAGTCGATGAGTTCGATTCCCGGCCCGGGAGCGCGACATCGCTGCTCAGGACCATATTGGGAGTCACCGTCGGCCGTGGCCCCGCCTGGCTGTCGACGTCGAACATCGTCACTCTCATGGATGCGGTCGGCGTTGCGGACAAGCCTGCGCGCACCGCACTCGCACGACTCAAGGCCAAGGGCCACCTGGTCGCACAGATCGATCCCACTCCCGGGTACGTGGCATCCGAACGCGCCGGCCGGGTGTTCGCCCGCGACATCCTGCGTTATGTCCGCCCGCGCCTGATGACCGACTCCGACCCCTGGTGCCTGATCTCCTTCTCGGTTCCCGAGCAGGACCGGGGTCTGCGTCATCAGCTACGCCGCCGCCTCACCTGGATGGGATGCGGGAGTGTCGCCAACGGACTGTGGATCTGTCCGGCATATATGGACGACGAGGTACACGAGATGGTCGCCGAGCTCGGCCTGACCGGGCAGGTGACCACCTTCATCGTCAGTGAGATCCACGGCGAGACCGAACCGAAAGTGGCCGTGAGCAGGTGGTGGGACTTCGAACTCGCCCGGGTACTCCACGATCACTTCCTGCGTGCGCACGCCGAAGCCATGGCGGCCTACGCGACATCACCAGACCCCCGGACCGCCTTCCGCGGCTGGACCAGGGCACTCGACCTCTGGCGACCCATCACCTACGTCGATCCGGCGCTGCCGTCGTCGTTGATGTCGGCCGACTGGCCGGGCACGGTCAGCATCCCCAGGTTCTCGGAACTCGGCGACACACTCGAACGGCCCGCGGGCCGGTTCATCGAGGAGGTCACCGGCCGGCGTTCGGCGCTGTCCGCCTACCGCGAGGGACTGCCCCGATGATCGGGCCGATCGTGATGTTCGACGGTGCACAGTTCCGGCGTTCGCCAGGCCATTGGCAGATCGTGCTCGCCCAGCTCCTCTGCGATGACGGGTTCGACGTGTCCTATCCCCTGCTACCCGACCTCGACGCTCCGGACGCGGACGAGTGGTGCCGGACCTTTCGCCGACACCTCAGCCCCGACGCCATCGTGGTCGCGCATGGCCTCTCGGCAGCCTGGTGGACGCGACTCGCCGCCGATGGCGGTCCCATCCCGGCCTCGCTCCGCGTCCTCCTGGTCGCCCCGCCCGGCCCCGGCAGACGGCCCGACCTCACACGGGACCTCGACCCGGCGCTCCTGCGATCACTGTCGGTCGAACCACCCGTCATCGTCGTCGCACAGGATGACCCGTGGCGCAACCAACATCCACTCGACCTCCCGGAGGATTCCGGGGTTCGCGTGATCACCCTTCCCACCGGAGGACACCTCAACGAGGCATCCCGACTGGGCGCGTGGGCACCGGCCCATCACTGGGTTCTCACCGGCCAGTGGCCCGACCCGCCGGATGACGCCCCCGCACCGATGCGAACACCCATCACCAACGCTGCGGATCCACCGGACCTCGCGGACGCACTCGTCCGGCGACATCGACCACACGGGCGGCGTCTCGGGATCGCCGTCACGCCGGCGGTGTCCGCAAGTCTGGTCGAGCAGGTCGCCGCAACACTGACCGACGCCGGGGTCACACCGGCCCGCAGGCTCGCATTGATTCCGTTGCCTCCGACCCGAGAATCAGTGGACGCCAACGAGATCAAATACTTCCTCGACCGTTACGGCCACGAGTACACCACGATCATCTGCACCGATGCCGAGGTCCCCGACGCCGCACCCCTGCACGATCCGCTGACCGCCGTAGGCTGCCACCTGATCCGGGTCCCGGCCACCACCGACTGACGGCATGTCACGTTCGTGACGGCAAGTACAAACATGAAATGTACTTGTAACGGCAAGCCAATCCCCCGGTCATTACCGAACGGCAGACTTCTCTGAAATCGACTCTCCCGTCTGGGAAATCACACCCACAGAAACGGAACAGCCTCATGCCCTCCCGACCGTTTGCGAAGCTCACGACCTCTGTCACCGGAGCCTGCGTCGCCGTCACGCTTGCCGTCTCCCTCGGCGCCTGCTCGACCGGAACCACGTCGGAACCAACCGGAACGGGCACCCCGGCCAGCGGGCTGCCCGAACAGATCGCAGCCAGCGGCGCCCTCGAGCTCGGCGCCGAATGGTCGACGCCGCCGATCATCGGTGTCGATCCGTCGAACACCTCTCAACCCGTCGGAATCGCTCCCGACCTGGCTGCGGCGATCGGCACCGATCTCGGAGTGACACCGAGGTGGCGCAACATGCAGTGGCCCGCGCAGCTCCCCGGCCTGCAATCGGGCGCCGTCGACGCGCTGTTCGGCCAGATCTCCGACACCCGCGAGCGCGAGGCCGGCGAGTTCGACCTGGTGCCATTCATCAAAACGACCGAGTCGCTGCTGATGTCGAGCGACACCGCCGCCGGCATCACCTCACTGGCCGACATGTGCGGCAAGACCGTCGGCGCTCCAGTCGGCGGGGTGCAGGTGACCAGCGTTCGGGCGGTCAGCGACGAACGATGCGGTTCCGACCCCATCAAGATCTCCGAATTCCAAGGTGGCGCCGCGGCTGTCAACGCCGTGCGTTCCGGTGCCATCTCCGCGTGGCTGGACACCACTCCCAGCCAGATGAGCGCTGTCGCCGCCGATCCCGATCTGACCTCCGTCGTGGTCCCCGACGAGGAGATCGAACCGATCTACACGGCGATAGCGGTATCCAAGAAGAATGGATCGCTGGCCACCGCACTCGCCGAGTCGCTCCGTCGCCTCAGCGAAAACGGCACCTACGCAGAGATTCTCGCCGACAACGGCGCCACCGAATCTGCGGTGACCACTGACGAGATCACGGTCAATCCCCTGACCGGCACCCCCGCCGGCACCAAGTGATCCCGGAAATCGAGTAGCCGATGTCGAACTCAGTTGCACTGAATCCCCCAGACGTGACCCGGACCGCGGGCCATGTCGACGTCAACAGCCTGCAGGTGGTCCCGGTCAGGCACTGGGGCCGCATGATCAGCGCGGCCGTCCTGATCGCGATCGTGGCGTACTGCGCCTACGGCTTCGCGGTCAACCCGAACATCGAGTGGTCGGTGGTCGGCGACTTCCTGCTGGACGGAGGTGTTCTCCGAGGACTGTTGATGACCCTCGAGATGACAGTCCTCGGTGTCGGCATCGCCGTGATCCTGGCCGTGGTGATCGGCGTCATGCGGATCTCCGACAGCAAGATCCTCTCCGGATTCGCCTCGATCTGGATCTTCTTCTTCCGAGGCATCCCGTTGGTGGTGCTGCTGATCTTCGTCGGCAACCTGGGATTGTTCATCGAGACGATCAGCATCGCCAACCCCTTCGGTTCCGAACCGTTGGTCTCCTTTCAGGTACAGCAGGTGATCACTCCGTTCGTGGCCTCGGTGATCGCGCTGGCGCTGACCGGCTCGGGCTACATGGCCGAGATCGTCCGCGCAGGACTGCTGTCCGTCGGAGTGGGTCAGCATGAGGCGGCAAAAGCCCTCGGCGTGGACGGCACACTGACGTTGCGATACATCGTCCTCCCCCAAGCCCTGCGGATCATCATCCCGCCGCTGGGAAACGAACTGATCGGGGGCCTCAAGGCCTCCGCGATCGTGTCGGTGATCGCCGGCGGTGACCTCATGACCGCAGTCCTCGGCATCTCCGGTGTCAACTTTCGCACCATCGAGATGCTGATCGTCGCAACCATCTGGTACCTGCTGGTGATCGTCCTTCTCTCGATCGGCCAGCACTTTCTCGAGCGAAGGGCAACCACCAGATGACCACGGCATCCGATACCCACTCCAGCGCGATCGGTCTCAGGACCGACGACCCGATGATCCATATCTCCGGATTACGCAAGTCGTATGGCGCCATCGAGGTCCTCCGGGGAATCGACCTCGACATCGGCACCGGTGAGACGGTCTGCATCATCGGACCGTCGGGCTCCGGGAAGAGCACGCTACTACGGACGATGAACCACCTCGAGGACATCTCAGCCGGCTCGATCACCGTCGGCGGCGACCTGGTGGGTTACCGACTCAAGCGGGGAAAGCTCTACGAGCTCCGCGAATCCGAGGCCTGCCGTCGTCGCCTGGAGATCGGGATGGTGTTCCAGCACTTCAACCTCTTCCCGCACATGACCGCCCTGGAGAACGTCGCCTTCGCACCGATCAGGGTGAAACGTGAATCGCCGGACGCCGCGCGGGAATACGCAACCCGACTGCTGGCCCGAGTCGGACTGGCCGACAAGGAGGACTCCTACCCGTCGCAACTGTCCGGTGGCCAGCAGCAGCGCGTCGCGATCGCCCGCGCACTCGCCATGCGGCCCAAGGTGATGCTGTTCGACGAGCCCACCAGCGCACTCGACCCCGAGCTCGTCGGCGAGGTGCTGTCGGTGATCAAGCACCTGGCCCGTGGCGGTGGGATCACCATGGTGGTGGTGACCCACGAGATGGGCTTCGCCCGCGAGGTCAGCGACCGAGTGGTCTTCATGGACGCCGGCAACATCGTGGAGGTCGGCCCGCCGGCACAGGTTTTCGACTCCCCCACCCATGACCGCACCCGCACCTTCCTGTCCGCGGTGCTCCGATGACCACACCTGTCGCGCTCGTCGCCGGGGCAACCGGACCACTCGGTCGGGCGGTCGTCAAGGTCCTGTCCGACAACGGCATGCATGTGGGTGCTCTCAGTCGCTCTGGCGACCTCCCGAGTGGTGCCGAGTGGGCGGCGGCCTGCGACATCACCGACGCAGCAGCCGTCGACGTCGCGATCACCGACCTCGAGGCCGGTCTCGGGCCGGTGGAGGTGCTCATCAACGCGGCCCACCCGCCCGCGCATGGGGAGACCCGGATCGCCGAGCTCGCTGCCGACGAACTCGCCACCCAGTTCGGTGCGGTGACCGGACACATCGCGCTGTGTGCGCGGGTCATACCTGGGATGCGATCCGCCGGCCGGGGACGAATCGTCTATCTGGCCGGGGCACTGATGGCCCGGCCGATACCCGGGCACGGCGCCTACGGAGCGGCGAAGGCGGCCGCGGCAACCCTCACCCGCTTCCTCGCGGCCGAGGAGGGGCGAGCGGGTATCACCGCGAACATCGTCGCCCCGGGGCGGGTCGTCGACCCCGCCGACCCGATCGACACCGACCCTGGATGGGTTGCCGCGGCCGACGACCTGGTCACTCGAATGTCGTTGTCCGACTTTCCCACACCCCACGACGTCGCGACCACGGTCCTGTCCCTGGTGACCAATGCCGCCGTCACCGCTCAGACGATATGGGTCACCGGCGGCGAGCCGATCGCCTGACTGATCCACCACCCCAACATGATTCGAGGTAGACCATGACAATCACCGACACCGCCGCCGGTCAGGACTCCACCCTGGCGGGAACGGACACCCTCATCCCGGAGTTGCTTCCCCTCGATTCGGCCGACGCCGTGGCCACCAACGCCCGGCGGCTGCTCGGCCTGGTTGCCGACGAAGCCGACGAGATGGAGCAGATCGCTCGCCTGACCCCCCGCCTCGCCACCGCGTTCCGCCGCGCCGGGCTGTTCCAGATGGCCTTCCCTGCCTTTCGCGGTGGCCTCGAGATGAGTCTGCGCCGCCAACTCGATGTGGTCGCCGACGTGGCCACCGTGGACGCGTCGGCTGCCTGGAACGTCGCCGTCCTCAACGCGACCGGCTTCTACGCCGCCCGCCTCGACGACGAGGCTTATGCCGAGCTGTATCCCACCCGCGACATGCCGACCAGCGGTTCCTTCCATCCGCGTGGTCGGGCACAACTGGTGCCCGGTGGATACCTGGTGAGCGGCCGCTGGGACTGGGGTAGCGGCAGCTACACCGCCGAACACGTGATCGGCAGCGCGAACGTCTTCGACGGCGACCAACCTGTGATCGGCCCCAGCGGCACCCAACTCCACCTCGGAATCTGGCTCCCGCGCGAGGCGGTCACGGCGTCGGACAACTGGCAGGTACTCGGGGTCCGCGGCTCGGGGAGCACCTCATATGTGATCACCGAACCGGCCTTCGTCCCCGCTTCGCACTCCTTCGACCGCGACGCCCGGTACGACCAGACCAAGGACCCGCTCAACCGCAGCGTTCACCTGAGCCACTTCGCCCTCACCGGCGTGGCCCTCGGCGTGGCGCGCCACCTGGTCGAGATCACCGCCGACATCATCTCGGCACGCGGTGTCGCGCATCTCGACGCCGCCATGCTCCAGCGTTTCGGGGAGGCCGTCACCGAGGTCGACTTCGCCTACGCCGGCAGCCGCACCGTCGCCGACATCACCGACGACATCATCTTCTCCGACAACGTCCTCACACCCGCTGCGCAGGCCAGGATGACCGCCGTCAACGCGTTCGCCGGGCTGGCCCTGCGCCGTGTCGTCGACATCACCACGGATCTGGCGCGAGCAGGCTTCATCCGCGACGTCGATCCGATGCAACGCGTGCTCCGGGACGCCTACGGCGCTCTGTCACACGCGGGTACCCGCCGCGACCACCTGGGTGCGCTGGCCCGCGCCGGATTGTCCAGCGGAGGTGTGGACACCTCCGGGGCGGCGCCGGTCGAACGGGCCCGCGAGCTCTTCGCCGAACGCGCATGAGCACCGACTCCGGCTCGCCGGCCATGGTCGGCCCGACACCTCGGGTGCGCGTGCAGATCGACCGGGCCGATGCGCCGCGGTGCGGCGCCCGGGTCGGCGACTACGTCGTCATCGACGAGACCGGGATGTCCACGAACGGGAAGCCGTTCTGCCCCAACGCTCTGGCGGCAGTCCTGCCATGTCTCGGTACCCGTCAGATGCCGCTTCCCGCCGACGACTGGCTCTTGCGCAAGCCCTACTTCTTGTGCCCGCACGTCGAGGAGAACGTGGTGATCACCCTGATGCCCGAGATGGAGGGGTCCGGCACGACCGGCGCCGCGTCATGAGTGTCACCGTGCGCTGCACCGTCGAGTCGATGAACTACTCGGCCTGCGGACTGGAGGTGGGTGATCACTTCGACCTGTCCGCCACCGGCGTGGTCGTTCCCGAGGGGAAGAAGTTCTGTTACTTCGCGATCGCCAATGTCCTGCCCGTGGTGCTCGGGCGCCTCGATGGGGCCGGAGCCGACGACTACCTGAGCTCGTCTCCGTTGCTCGCCTGCCCGGATGCACCCGAAGCCGTACGGATGCGCGTGCGTGTTCTCGACGAATCCGCCACCCCGACAATCGAAAGGACTGCCGGATGACCGGTCTCGTTTTCAGCGCCCGCATCGGATCCCACACCGGCGTGGCCGATGTGGTGACCAAGGCCGAGCTCGCCGAGGAGGCCGGGTTCGACCAGGTGTGGACCGGCAACGACTTCCTCGGCGAACCGGGCCTGGTGAGTCTGGCGGCTATCGCACTCCGCACCAGTCGGATTCGTTTCGGATGCGCGGTGGTCGACCCTGTCACCGTCCATCCCGGACAGATCGCGTTGTACGCCTCCGGACTCCAGGAACTGTCGGGTGGCCGGTTCATCGTGGGAGTGGGAGCCGGTTCGGACGTGTTCTACGCCAAGGCGGGCATCACCCCGCCGACCGGGCCGGTGGCCCGGACCCGCGATGCGGTCGTCGCCATCAAGGAGCTCTCAGCCGGACGCAGCCCGGCCGGGGTCACCGGCGCCGCATCCGGTTGGACCGGTCTCGCGGTTCCGCGGTACGCCAGGGAGGTCGAGGTCTATGTCGGCGCGATGGGCCCGCAGATGCTGCGCGTCGCCGGTCGCCATGCCGACGGCGCGCTCCCGCTCTGCCTGCCGCCGCGCCACGTGTTCTCGGCGATGGCCGAGATCGCAACCGGGGCCGCCGACAACGGCCGTGACCTCGCCCACCTCGACATCGCCGCCTGCGTGTGGGCGGCGATCGCTGATGATCCTGCCGAGGCCCGACACGCGATGGCCCACCAGATCGCGCTCTATTCCGGTTCCCTACCGGCATCGGTCCTCGCCCGGCACGGTTTCGATCCCGACGAGTTCGCCACCACCCAGCGATTGCTCGACACCGACGGCATCGGCGCGGCAACCGCATCGGTGACCGACGCGATGCTCGGACTCGGCATCGTCGGAGGCGTGCACGACGTGGTCGACCAGTGCGCGCAGCTGATCGACGCCGGCGCGCGGCACATCTCCTTCGGCCCACCGATCGGAGCCGACCCTTATCAGGCCCTGAAGCTCATCGGTACCCAGGTGCTTCCCGCCCTGCGCCGCCTCGCCGACGCCTGAACCCGACCCACTGTCCGAAATACCTAGTACGCAACGAAATACGGTGAAACCATGACCACCCTTCACGTCCGGTCGAGCATCAGCGCCATGCCGCCCTACGTGGCCGGCAAGGCACCGGCTGCCATACCCGGTGTCGCACGATACAAGCTGTCGTCCAACGAGAACCCGTACCCTCCCCTACCCGGCGTGGTCGAGGCCGTCGACCGCGCGACCCGCGACTCCAACCGATACCCGGACATGGGCAACGCGGAGCTGTACGCGGCCTTGGCCGACAGCCTGGGAGTCGCAGCCGCGAATCTCGCCGTGGCAACCGGTTCCACCGCAATCATCTACGACCTGATCTCGAGTGTCTGCGAACCCGGAGACAACGTCGTCTACCCGTGGCCGAGTTTCGAGGCATATCCCATCGCCGTGCTCGCCGGCAACGCACGGTCCGAACAGGTACCACTGACTTCCGGCGGACACCACGACCTCGCGGCCATGGCGTCCCGCATCGACGACCGCACCCGCGCCGTGATCCTCTGCACGCCGAACAATCCGACCGGGGCGTCGTTGACCCACACCGAGGTGCTCGATTTCCTCGACTCGGTTCCCGAGCACGTCCTGGTGATCCTGGACGAGGCCTACGCCGAGTTCGTGCGGATGGACGACCCGCTCGACGGGATGGCAATCGCCAAGTGCCGCACCAATGTCGCTGTGGCGAGGACTTTCTCGAAGGCCTACGGTCTCGCCGGTCTGCGGGTGGGTTACGCCTGTGCACCGGCCGAGATCGCTGCGGCCCTGCGTGCGGTCGCCATCCCGTTCGGGGTCAGTCTGCCGGCCCAGGCGGCAGCCGTGGCCTCGCTGCAGCTGCGCACCGAACTGCTCGCGCGCGTGGAGGATCTCGTCGTCGAGAGGCGTCGGGTCGTGCGCGGTCTCACCGAAATCGGGTGGGACGTGGGTGATCCACAGGGCAACTTCGTCTGGCTCACCTTCCCCGATGCCGAGGACGCCGCGAGCTTTGTCGCAGAGGCCGGCGAGATCGGCCTGTCCGTCCGTCCCCTGGCAGGCACCGGGGTGCGGGTCTCGATCGGCGAGACCGAGGCCAACACGCGCCTGCTCGAACTCGCCGCGCGCACAAGACACTTCGAGACCGCACCCCCCAAGACCACACCGGCCGCCACCCAGACCATGCTGGCCACACCACCCACCCTGACCACACCCAAGGAGTGATCATGTCCCTCGACACAGACACCACCGCCACCGGCACCGGCACCGTCCCCGACGCTCAGCCCAGCGGAATCCCGCTGCGGCAGCCCTCCACGTCGTTAATCGAGGAACGCCGTCGTCGCAAGATCGCGTTGGTCGGCGGTTACCGGCTGCTGTCGCGATTCGGGATGGACGAAGGAGTCGCCGGCCACATCACGGCCCGGGATCCCGAACTGACGGACCACTTCTGGACCGCGCGCTGGGGCGCCTACTTCGGTTCGGTCCGCCCGGACGACCTCGTCCTGGTCGACAGCGACGGAAACATCGTCGAGGGTTCCGGTCCACTCAACGGGGCCGCCTTCGCGATCCACGCCGCGATCCACGATAGTCGCCCCGAGGTGGTCGGCGCGGTGCACGCACACGGCCTGTACGGCAAGGCGTTCTCCGCGACGGGCCGCGAGCTGGGCCCGATGACCCAGGACTCGTGCGCGTTCTACCGGGACCACATCCTCTATCCGAACTATGACGGCGTGGTGTTCGCGGCCGAGGAGGGTCGCCGCATCGCGGCAGCGCTCGGCCGGCGCAAGGCGGCGATCCTCGCCAACCACGGGCACCTCACGGTCGGCACAACCGTCGAGTCGGCGGTGTGGTGGTTCATCACGATGGAACGGTCTATGCAAGCCGAGTTGATCGCGCTGGCCGCGGGAACGCCGACCATGCTCGACCACGACACCGCAGTCGCCACCGGCGCCACTGTCGGTGGTGAGGCGGTCGGATGGTTCCAGTATCAGTCGATCATTCCGCGAATCTGCCGGGAACAGTCCGACTTCGCCGAGATGTGGGGAACGGGGGTCTGATGAGTCTCCGGGTTCTGCTGTTGCCACCCAACCCGTCCGCGGCGCTCCTCGAGGCGGTCGCACCGAAGGGAATCGACGTCGAGGTGACTCGTCTGTTCGAGCACACCCCCGACGCCCTGCGAGCCGCACTGCCGAACTGCGACATCATCGTCGGCGACTGGTCAGGGCAGTTGCGGCTCGGCGACACCGAGGCGGCGCTCGCCCGGGACGCCGCTCTCGTTCAGCAACCGACTGCCGGTGTGGAGACCATCGACCTCGACGCATGGGCACGACGTGGTGTCCCGGTCGCCAACATCGGCCCGGCCAATTCGTGGTCGGTCACCGAGTGGTGCCTGGGTGCCACGATGAATCTGCTGCGGTCCTACCGGTGGGCCGACGCCGAGGTCCGCAACGGCAGGTGGCCGCAGTTGGACATCCTCGAACACGCGCGCCCGCGCGAGCTCCGCGGCAGTCGGGTGGGCGTTGTCGGCGCCGGCCAGGTCGGTTCGCGACTCTGCGGGATGTACTCGGCCCTCGGATGCGATGTGTCGTACTGGTCTCCACGCTCGCGGATCGCCGAAGCTGCGTGGAGGTCTCTGCCGGAGTTGCTCTCCACGAGTGACCTGGTGATCATCGCGATCGCCCGGACACCGGACACCCTGGGACTCGTCGACCGCGCCGCGGTGGCCGCGCTCCCGGTCGATGCCATCCTGATCGATGTCAGCCGAGGCGGCATCGTCGACCAGGAGGCCGTTCTGGGACGGGTCCGCGACCGCACGATGGCCGGTGCGGCCCTCGACGTCTTCGGCACGGAACCTCCGCAGCTCGATCCGCAGGTGATCGCCGAGCAGAACGTCCTGTTCAGTCCGCATGTCGCGGGGGTCACCGGCAATTCGGTTGCGGCGCAGGTCGGAACAGTCCGGGACAACATCGTTGCCGTAGCCACCGGGAAGCCGCTGGTGCACGTGCTCAACCGGTGAGCGGGCACACCCGGACGGCGAACCGTCAGCGGTTCCGGAGCACCCGGATCGCCGGGCGCAGCGCAGCGAGCAGCGCGGAAGCTCCGATCGGAGCCCCCCGGCTCGCGAGCAGCGCGGCGTGCGCGTGGACGCGAGCTGCCCAGGCGCCCGCCTCCTGAGGGGATCTGCCGGCCGCGAGCAGCGAACCGGCGATGCCGGCCAGCACGTCACCGGCGCCGGCGGTCGCGGCCCACGACGACCCGGCATCATTGCCGACGACTCGTCCCACCGGGTCTGCGACCAGCGTGATCCGGCCCTTCAGGAGAACCGTGACACCCCATCGGGAAGCGAGGTCGGCGACCGCGGTCAGCCGATCCGCCCCGACCTCACGCCCGGTCAGCCGCGCGAACTCGCCCGCGTGCGGGGTCAGGAGCGTCGGCGCCGTCCGACCGGCGACGAGGTCGGGATCGTTCGACACGATGGTCAGCGCATCCGCGTCGACGAGGACCGGGAGGTCGGAGTCGAGGACGGTCCGCAGAGTCGCCGTCGCTGCGGCGTCGGTCCCCATGCCCGGGCCGACCGCCCAGGCCTGGACGCGGCCGGCATCGGCGAGGTCGGGAGCGGCGACCACCTCGGGGAAGTGGGACACCACCTCGGCGTGGGCCGACCCGACGTATCGCGTCATGCCGGAGGTCGCGGTCGCCGCGGCACCGGCGGACAGGATCGCGGCCCCCGGGTAACGGTGCGAGCCGGCGATGACCCCGACCACGCCCTGGGTGTACTTGTCGTCGTAGGGACCCGGTGCGGGCCAGTCGATCTCGTCGTCGGAATACGAGATGAGTTGTCGCGCATCCGGTTCGGTGGGATCACCGATGCCGATGTCGACGACGGTCACGCGGCCGCACTGCGGCGCCGCGAGAAGATGCGCACGCCGGGGGAAGCCGAAGGTGACGGTGACGTCGGCGCGGACCGCCGGGGTGTGGACCTCGCCCGTGTCGGCGTCCACCCCGGACGGCAGATCGACTGCGACGATGGTGGTCTCGGGATCGAGGCCGGCGAAGACCGTCGCGGCCGCGGGGCGCAGCGGCCCCCTGCCGCCGATGCCCACGACCCCGTCGATGACCGCGTCGAGCCCGCCGGGCAAAGCGTCGTCGACCCGACCGCCGGCCGCCCGGAACGCCCGCAGTCCGGCGGGGTGTGCCTTCTCGGGGGCGAGCAGCACTGCATGCGCGGCGACTCCGCGACGGGCCAGTTCGGCGGCGGCGAAGAGCGCGTCGCCACCGTTGTCGCCGGCGCCGACGACGACACCCACCGACCGGCCGTAGCAGCCGCCGGCCCGGTTCAGTTCCGCTGCGACGGCCTGCGCGACGCCGTGCGCGGCGCGGCGCATCAGCGTCCCGCTGGCGAGCAGATCTCCCGACGCCCGCTCGGCGTCGCGGACCTCGTCGGCGGTCAGGTACCGGGTCGGCATGTGTGGCCGGATCTACTCGACGGTCACTGACTTGGCCAGGTTGCGCGGCTTGTCGACGTCGTAGCCGCGGGCCTGGGCGACGCTGGCGGCGAACACCTGCAGCGGCACCGTGGAGACCAGCGGCTGCAGGAGCGTCGGCGTCTTCGGGATCGGGATGAACTCGTCGGCGACCGCGCGCGCGGCGGCGTCGTCGGCTTCGGCGATGACGATGGTGCGCGCACCGCGGGCCTGGATCTCGCGGATGTTGCTGACCATCTTCGAATGCAGCACCGCGCGACCGTCCGGGGACGGCATCACGGTGATGACCGGCAGGCCGTCCTCGATGAGGGCGATGGGGCCGTGCTTGAGCTCACCGGCCGCGAAGCCCTCGGCGTGCATGTACGCGAGCTCCTTGAGCTTCAGCGCACCTTCGAGCGCCACCGGATAGCCGACATGGCGGCCGATGAACAGCACGGTGTTGTGGTGGGACAGCGACCGGGCGAGGTCGCGGACCGGCTCCATGGTCCCGAGGACCTCGGCGACCGAATCGGCCATGGCCTCGATGGCGGCGAACTCGCGGGCCACCTCGTCGGCGTACTTCGTGCCGCGGGCCTGCGCGAGCGCCAGCCCGACCAGGTAGGCCGCGACGATCTGCGCGAGGAAGCACTTGGTCGACGCGACGCCGATCTCCGGACCGGCGTGGGTGTAGAGCACGGCGTCGGATTCGCGCGGGATCTGCGCACCGTTGGTGTTGCAGATCGCCAGCACGCGGGCCTTCTGGTCCTTGGCGTGCCGGACGGCTTCGAGCGTGTCGGCGGTCTCGCCCGACTGGGAGATCGCCACGACCAGTGTCGACCGGTCGAGGACGGGGTCGCGGTAGCGGAACTCGCTGGCCAGCTCGATCTCGACGGGAAGGCGCGTCCAGTGCTCGATCGCGTACTTCGCCAGCAGGCCGGCGTGGTAGGCCGTGCCACAGGCGACGACGAAGACCTTGTCGACGTCGCGCAGATCGTCGTCGGTCAACCGCTGCTCGTCGAGCACGATGCGCCCGTTCTGCAGATGACCGAGCAGGGTGTCGGCGATCGCGCGCGGCTGCTCGGCGATCTCCTTCAGCATGAAGAAGTCGTAGCCGCCCTTCTCGGCCGCGGCGAGGTCCCAGTCGATGTGGAAGGGCTTGCCCGCGCGCTCGTTCCGGTCGAAGTCGGTGATCGTGTAGGTGTCGGCGGTGATGACGACGACCTCGTCCTGACCCAGCTCGACGGCTTCGCGGGTGTGCTCGATGAACGCGGTCACGTCGGAACCGACGAACATCTCGCCCTGGCCGACACCCACCACGAGCGGCGTGGACCGGCGGGCGGCGACGATGGTGTCGGGGTGGTCGGCGTGGGTGAACACGAGGGTGAACGCACCCTCGAGTCGCTGCAGTGCCGCATACGCACTGGAGACGAAGTCACCGGCGGTGGGACCGAAGGCGTAGTACTTGGAGACCAGGTGGACGGCGGTCTCGGTGTCGGTCTCCGACCCGAACTCGACGCCGTCCTCTTCCAGCTCGGCCCGCAGCTCCGCGTAGTTCTCGATGATGCCGTTGTGGACGACCGCGATCTTGCCGTCGTCGCTGGCATGCGGATGCGCGTTGCGGTCGGTCGGCTTGCCGTGCGTGGCCCACCGCGTGTGGCCGATGCCCGTGGTCCCCGACAACGACTCGCGGCCGACGGTCGCGATCTGCTTCTCCAGGTTCTCCATCCGGAGAGCCTTCTTCTGGATCGCGGTGTTACCGGCGCCGTCGAGGATGGCGACGCCCGCCGAGTCGTACCCGCGGTACTCCATCCGTCGCAAAGCCTCGACGACGATGTCCAGGGCATCGCGCCGCCCCACGTATCCGACGATTCCACACATAGCTAGTCAGCGTACCTGCGTGCGGTGAGAACGACGCGCCCGCGCGGTGGGAACGACGCGCCACCGTGCGGGGCGTCACTCCAGGGTCTTGGGGACCACGACGTTCGGTGCTGCGGCGGGTACCGGAGACGCCGCTCGACGACGCTTGCGCTCCTTGGCGCCGAGCAGTTTGGCGATGCGGTCCTGGACTTCCGGCGGGTCGTCGAGGTCGACGGCCGGGACCTTGCCGAGGACGGTGTCGGCGTCGGAGAACGCCTGGTACTCGGTGTCCTGCGTGAGCGTGTACAGCAGGAAACCGGTGGTCAGGGCGCGCACGGCGGTGTGCGTCTTCTTGTCCGCGCCGTTGCTCCCCCACAGCGCACCGATCGTCCGGTGTTCGAGGAGGCCGCGCGACGTCGCGCCGGGCGGGGTGCGCAGAACTGCGCGGTGCTCGTCGTCGGGGGCGTGGTCGGCGCCATACGCCTGCGCGAGCGGGAGTGCGTTGCCGTCGATCGTGTCGAGTTCGCCGATCGAGGAGACGATGAGACCGGGCGCACGGACACTGCGCGCAGCGGGCAGGAGTCCGACGGTGGTCGGCGCCGGGAACAGCGCGGCCACTCCCCGGACCTCCGGCTGCGGCTGACCGTGCAGGACGCCCTCCGACGCGGCGATGACAGCGGCGGACGCCCCGAACCCGTGGCCGGCGAAACCCACCTTGGCCGGGTCGACGGTGATCTCGCCGAATCCCAGCCGGACCCGGGTCACGATCGACAGCGCCGAGCGCAGCTGCGCGGCCATCGCGTCGTCGGAGACGAGTACGCCCCGCTGGTCGGCCGGCACCGCGACCACGATGCCCCAGGAGGCCAGATGCTTGCACAGGTCGCGGTAGCGACTCGGCGACGACAGCCAGCCGTGCCCGAAGGCGATGGCGGGCAGCCTTTCCCCGTCGGCGGGGGTGAACACCTCACCGCGTGTACCGACGATCCCGAGGTCGCCGCGCAGGACTCGGTGCGGTCCACGACGGCCGAGCGCGGCCATCAGCTTCGCGGGCGGCTGCGATGGTTTCGAACGCTTCTTGCCTGGCACAACAGACAGCCTATGCGTTCGGTGGCGGCAGATGCGGACTGGCGTCGGCCTTGTCGGCGGGCAGCATGATCCCGGGCAGTGCGTCGGCGGCGTCGGCCTCGTGCTCGAGCTCGGCGCGCAACCGTTCGGTCTCCGATTGCTCGGCGGTGCGCCGGTGTTCGGCCATCGACCGGTCGAGATCGCGCTGAGCAGCGGAGAAACGGTGCGAGGCGTCGGCGACCTCGGCGGTGGCCGAACGCGCGAGGGCCTCGATCTGGTCGGCGAGGCTCACTGGTCACCGGCCAGGGCCAGGTCACCCGCGGACCGCTCGGGCGTCGTATCGGTGTCGGGATCGGTCGATGGTGTGCTGCCCTCGCGGGTGTCGGCGACGACGTGGGTCGGCGTCGGGGCTCCCCCGCCGGGACCGGCCGCCGGCCTCCCCTCGACGGCACCGGCCGCTTCCATCCCCGGAACACTCTGTGCGACTTCGGGTTCCACGGCCGGTGCACCACTCAGCCGGAACGGGATGTCCTGCTCCTCATGCTGCTCCCCGGACTCCCGCGCCGCGCGCACCGTCTCGGTCGGCGCGATCGGCGGCTCGGCCGGAACCGGTTGGGGACGGACCGATTCGACCGGCTGCGCCCCAGGCGGGGTGACGACGCCGGCCCCGGGCTCCCCGGTCTCGATCTCGACGGGGTAGGGGTCGTCGTCGATCCCGTCGAGGGACCGGTTGAGGATGTCGAGGATTGCGGTGATCCCGCGCAACGTGGCGTCGACCGAGGTGGTGAACAGCTCGACCCGTGACCGGATGTCCTCGACCGCGACGTCGAGCGGGACACGTCCGGTCACCACCGCCTGAGGTAGCTCGGCGGGTGGTGTTCCCGCAGCGCTCGGTGCCGACAGCCGGGCGACCGCCAGGTAGAAGGTACGGAGCAACCGGTCGATCCCCGATGCGGCCGCCGAGGTGGCGTCGGTGATCGTGTGCAACAGGTAGAGGTCGGATTCCGCACGCCGCTGATGGTCGACGGCCGCGTCGATCGCGAGTGACGCGGACCTGCCGTGCCAGCCGTCGAGCCGCACCCGCTGTTCGGGCAGGTGGTGCAGCTGTTCGGCGACGGCCCGGTGAGCCGAGACCAGAACGCGGCTGTCCGCCGACAGCGCGGTGATGTCGAAGTCGTCCACCGCCCGGAGGCCGGCCCGGACCGAGGCGTCGTCGGGGACGGGTACGCCCATCAGCCGCCCGGCCGCCAGCAGCCCGGTGAGTGCGGCGGCGCCGTCCTGCGCACCTGCCCGCAGCGCAGTCAGGGAGCTCTCGTCCCGCCTCATCTCGGAGCCGCCTCGGCTGCCGGTGTCGCATGCGAGATCTCGCCAGCAGCGTGCGCATCGCCGTCGGCCATGCCGATCGCGGAGTCGCGCAGGTTGCGTGCGAGCACGGCCGCGGCCCGGGACTGCGACCGGAGACGAGCGGACAGTGAGGCACTCAGCTCGGCGTAGGTTGCGGCGGATGGTCCAAGCGACGCCGCCGCGTCGGGGCCGGCACCGGCGCGCGCCCACCGGCCGAAGTCGTGCGCGGCGAGGTCGTCGGCGACGGCGTCGAGGACCAGCGACGAACGCCGGTAGTAGGCCGCGACCGCGGACACCTGTTCGACATCCATCGCGATGCGGTTCGGCTCGATGCCGCCCAATGCTCACCCCCGTCCATCCCCTGCCCCCGATCCTCCCGGTCGCGGACGATGCGGTGATCGTACCCATCCCGGGTGCCGCCGTCCGGCCCGGCGACCTGCCTACTTGGACGCGCACGGGCCGCCCCCGGTTCCATCCGTCTCAGACGTGCAACGAGGGTCCTTGGGATTTCCGACAACGACCGGCTTCTCGGTACCTTCCCGTCGTCACATTCTTGATCGAGAGTGACACCGACCACACCGTCGGTGAAAGGACCATGCAATGAGCACGTCGGACGTCAACTTCGGACTCTGGTACGACTTCCGCAATCCGCCCGGGAAGTCGCGCGGTTTCGGCGACTTCTACCGCGCGACGCTCGACCAGATCACCTGGGCGGAGTCGATCGGGATCGACTCGGTCTGGCTGACCGAGCACCACTTCATGGAGGACGGCTACACCCCCTCGCCGTTCCTGCTCGCCTCCGCGATCGGCGACCGGACGACGACGATGAAGATCGGCACCAACCTCGTCGTCTCGCCGCTGCACAACCCGATCCGACTCGCCGAGGACTCGGCCACGCTGTCCCTGCTGACCGGCGGGCGCTTCTCACTCGGCGTCGGACAGGGATATTGGGAACCGGAATTCGAGGCCTTCGACCGGCGTCTGATCAACCGCCCGAGCCTGCTCGAGGAAGGTGTGGAGATCGTGCGCCGCTGCTGGTCCGGGTCGGCCGAACCGTTCGACGGCAAACGACTGCGCAAGCCCGCCCTGCCCGTCACGCCCACCCCCGAGACGACTCCCGATCTCCTGGTCGGTGCGATGGCCGACCCGGCGATCGAGCGGGCCGCCCGCATCGGCGACGGCTTCCTCAGCACCCAGAACGCCCACCACGCGGCGTACCTGGATGCGCTCGAACGACTCGGCCGGTCCCGTGACGAGGGCCGGATCTTCGCCGGGCAGTGGACGATCATCGCCGACGATCCCGACCGCGAGTGGTCGCGCATCGGCACCCATGCGCTCTACCAGATCAACAAGTACATCGAGATGGGTGCGTTCGGCCCCATCCCGCAGTTCACCGATCCCGGCCAGCTCGTCGACGCCGGCTCGTTCACCCTGTGGGATCCGGCCACCGCGGTCGACGAGCTCACCGCGCTGCTGACCGCCACCCCGCAGATCGAGGACGTGCACTTCTGGGCGCAGCTGCCCGGTGAGTCGATCGACAGCGGCAGCACTCGCATCGAACTGCTCGCCGGCAAGGTCGTTCCCGAGGTCCGTGCGCGGCTGGCCGCGCGATCGTCGGTGGAGGTCCCTGCATGAACCACCCTCCGTCGGCGCACACGCTGCTGATCACCGACTTCCTGTACCGGGCACGGGACATGTTCGGCGAGAAGGAGATCGTCGATCACGTCGACGGTGCCGAGGCTTTCCGGTACACGTATCGGGACTATGCCGACCGGGTCCTGCGGCTCGCCTCGGCCCTCGTCGCGAGCGGTGTACGGCCGGGCGACCGCGTCGGGACGCTGGCCTGGAACCACCGACGGCACCTGGAGTTGTACCTCGCGGTCCCCCTCGCCGGAGCCGTGCTGCACACGATCAACCTCCGGCTCTCCCCCGACGAGATCGCCTACATCGTCGACCACGCCGACGATGCGATGATCTTCGCCGACCCCTCGCTGGACCACCTGCTCTCCGTCGCGCGCGAACGGCGTCCGGACATGCCGGTGATCCCGATCGACGGCGACGACGAGAGCGTCTCGGCGGGAACGACTCTGGACTCGATGGTCGCCTCGGCGGAACCGATTGCGGCACCGGTCGCCCGCGCGGATGACGATCTGGCCGTGCTCTGCTACACGTCGGGTACGACGGGGGCGCCGAAGGGCGTTGGATATTCCCACAAGTCCCTGTATCTGCACACGATGGCCGCCTGCCTGGCCGACGGACATGCGATCTCCGAACGCGACCGCGCCCTGCTGGTGGTCCCGATGTTCCACGCCAACGCGTGGGGAGTCCCGTTCGCGGCGCTGATGTCCGGGGCGTCGCAGATCCTGCCCGGGCCGCATCCCACACCCGCGCAGATCGCCGGCATCATCGCCGCCGAGCGGGTGACCTACACCGGGATGGTGCCGACGGTGGCGGTCGACCTGCTCGCCCATGCGCAGGCCGCGGGGACCGACCTGAGCAGCCTCCGCGCGCTGGTCCTGGGCGGTTCGACGCCGGCCCTGGGCCTCATCCGCGACCTCGAGGCACTCGGCATCCCGGTGTTCCAGGGCTGGGGCATGACCGAGATCTCGCCGATGGCGACGTTCTCCCGTCCCCCGGCATCCACCGACGACGATCCGGAACGCCGCTGGGCGTACATCCGGAAACAGGGGCGGCTCCTCCCGGGGCTGCAGTGGAAACTCGTCGACGACGACGGCCGGATCATGCCTCACGACGGGATCAGCCGCGGGGAGATCCTGATCCGCGGCCCCTGGGTCGCCACCGGTTACTACGGTGCCGATCATCCGGACAAGTTCGACGACGGCTGGTTGCGCACGGGCGACATCGGCGTCATCGACGAACACGGCTACCTCACGATCGTCGATCGCACCAAGGACCTCATCAAGAGCGGCGGCGAGTGGATCAGCTCCGTCGCGCTGGAGGAGGCCCTGATCGAGCACCCGGCCGTCCACGAAGCTGCGGTGGTCTCCGTTCCGCATCCGCGCTGGCAGGAACGTCCCGTCGCCTACGTGGTCGGCGACGACCGCCTCGACGTGGACGTGGTGAAGGCCGAGCTGGCCGAGCGTGTCCCGCGCTGGTGGGTGCCCGAATTGATCGTCGCCGTCGACGCCCTCCCGCGGACCAGCGTCGGAAAACTCGACAAACGACGACTCCGCGAGCAGGCGGCCGGGACGCCCGACTTGTGGGAACCCACAACCGCCGCGGATTCTCCCGTTCCCGTGACGCACGCCGATTCCTAACGTCAACAGTGTGAAGTTCAGCCTGTTCTACGTGTTGGAGAGTCCGGACCGGGACTTTCGCCGGGCCTACGAGGAGATGCTCTCGCAGGTCGAGATCGCCGAGCGCCTCGGGTTCGACGGGGTATGGCTCGCCGAGCACCACGGCAGCGCCTACGGGTCGATGCCGTCGCCGCAGGTCGCGGCGGCGGCCATCGCGGCCCGCACCTCCCGGATGCGCATCGGCATCGCGGTCAGCAACCTGACACTCGCCTGGCCGGTCCGCATCGCCGAGGACTTCGCGATGGTCGACGTCATCTCCGGCGGCCGACTCGACTTCGGCGTCGGACGCGGCTACCAGCCCCACGAGTTCCGTGCGATGGGCGTCGCCGACAAACAGGACGTCAGCCGGGAGGTCTTCGACGAGGCGTTCCAGATCGTCACCGGACTGTGGGCCAAGGCGGTCGGCGAGCCGTACACGTTCCACGGCAAGCACTTCCACATCGACGCCGTGGATTGCCGGCCCGCACCCCTCCAGCAACCGACGCCCCCGATCTATGTGGCCTCGATCAGTCCCGAGACCTTCGACCTGGTTGCCGACCACGGCCACAACATGCTCGTGACGCCGACCCTGATGACCCTGCCCGAGTTGAACGGGTTCGTCGTCAACGCCAAACGCACGCTGATGCACCGCGGCCGCGACCCGCTGTCCCTCGACTTCCCGATGAACTGGCAGATCCACCTTGCCGAGAACGACGAGGAGGCCGTCCGCCGGGCCCGGCCGAGTCTCGAGTGGTACTTCGACAACGTCATGTCCGCGGTGCCGCAGGGTGCCGCGACGCCGGCAGGTTACGAACGCTACGCGGCCCTGGCGGAGGCCGCGGCCGAGGGCGCGATGTCGTTGACCGGCCTGCGCGAGGGCGGCATCTGCTACGTCGGCGATCCCGACGGACTCATCCGCGAGATCGAGATCCTGCGCGAGGAGACAGGTCTCGACCATCTCATCTGCTGGATGCGGTTCGGCGGCATGCCCCACGACGACGTCGTGCGGTCGATGGAACTCCTCGCCGAGCACGTCATCCCGCATTTCGCCGATTCCCCACCACTCGTCCCCCGTGCCCTCCGGCACGAGGAACCCACCCAGTCCGACAAGTTTTTCGAAATCGAGTTCGACGATGAAGGAGAAGTCCATGAGCTATCTCGCGGTTGAGAACGATCGCCGGATCTACTTCGAGCACCACCGTGCGGACGCGCGTCCCATCGTGCTGATCCACGGCTGGGGCGCCAACACCCGCTGCTGGGACACCACCGCCCCCGCGCTGAAGGCCGAGGGTCATGAGGTCGTGCTCGTCGATCTGCGGGCATGTGGCCGCTCCGACAAGGACTTCGAGGACGTCTCGATCGCGGCCCTGGCCGACGACGTGGTCAAGGTGGTCGACCATCTCGGCCTGGATTCTCCCGTCATCAACGGCTGGTCTCTGGGCGGAGCCGTCGCGACCGCCGCCGCGGCCGCTCTCGGCTCACGCGCCGGCGGTCTGGTCCTCACCGGCGGTGCGTCGCCGCGCTACACCTCGACCGACGACTGGCCCTACGGCGGCTCCACCGAGGACGTCGAGGGAGTCCTCGCCGGTGCCGCCGCCAACCGTGCCGACACCTTCCGCGGCGTGGCCGGCGCGGTGTGCGCGACTCCCCCGAGTTCGGATGTCCTGGACTGGATCTGGGGGATGTTCCTGGAGATGGGCCCGGCCGGGGACGATTCGTTACGCGACCTCGCCCGCACCGACCTGCGCAAGGAGCTCGGTGGGCTCGACATCCCGATCCTGCTCCTGCACGGCCGGGACGACGCCTTCGTCCCCTTCGCCGGGGCCGAGGCCGTCCTCGAACTCAATTCCCGTGCTCGTCTCGTCCCGTTCGACGCCTGCGGCCATGCCCCGTTCCTCGAGGACCGGGACCGCTACCTCGCCGAACTGTCCGGTTTCCTGAAGTCATGAGCGTCGGATCCCGGGTCTGGATCGTCACCGGCGGATCGCGCGGCATCGGCCGGGCAGTCGTCGAGAACCTCACGGCCCGAGGCGATTCCGTTGTTTCTCTGGCGCGCGGTGTGGCGACCACGCCGTTCACCAGGCCGGCGCAGGTCCTGGAGTTGAAGACCGACATCACCGACTCCTCGTCGGTGGCCCGCGCACTGGCCACCGTCAAGGAGGAGCACGGCGGCGCCCACGGCCTGATCAACGTCGCCGGCGTGCACCGCGGTGGACGGGTCGACGACCTGAGTCGGGAGGACTGGGATCTTGTGTTGACCACCAACCTCACCGGCGCCTTCGAGATGTGCAAGGCCACGGTCCCGATCCTCGAACCCGGATCGTCGATCGTGAATGTCGGTGCGGTGGTGGGATTTCGGGGATTCCCGGGCGACGTCGCCTACGGATCGGCGAAGGCCGGCCTCAGCGGCCTGACCCAGGTCCTCGCCGCGGAACTCGCCCCGCGCGACATCCGCGTCAACCTGGTCATCCCCGGTTTTGTGGATACCGACATGACCTCCGGACTCAGCGATCGGGCACGGGCACGCATCGTCTCGTCCATCCCCGCCGGTCGTACCGGCCGACCGGAGGAGATCGCCCAGGCCATCGTCGATGTCGCGCTGTCCACCTACATGTACGGCGCCATCGTGCCCGTCGACGGCGGATTGATGAACACCTTCAGCGGCGGTGGCCGATGACGTGGGGTCGAGTCGCTTCGGCGCGGTTGTGACAACCCACAAGAGGCGCGAAACGACAGGGTGACTCAGGCCACATCGACTCATAACGTCGTTGTTGCACACGTTTTCTCGCCTTCCCCGGAGGGTGGCGGTCAAAAGGAGGCCAATCGGTGTCAACCAGTACAGCAAGCGTCAGCACGGAGCAGCAGAACAAGGCTCTGGTCGCGGAATTCATGGAGGTGTTCTCCCGCGGCGACGTGGACGCCATCCTGTCCTATCTGGCGCCGACGGCCACCTGGTGGGTGGGCGGAGAGATCGACGGGATCTCCGGAACCAAGAACAAAGAGGAATTCGGTGCAATGCTGGCCGGCCTCTCCGCCACCACCAAGACCGGCGCCATCGCCCTCACCCCGCTCGCCTTCACCGCCGAGGGAGAACGCGTGGCGGTCGAGACCGAGTCGTACTCGGAGATGAACAACGGCAAGGTCTACAACAACCTCTACCACTTCGTCTTCGTGGTCCGCGACGGAAAGATCCACGAGGTCAAGGAGTTCCTGGACACCGAGCACACCCGCGCGGTCTTCCTCGGCTGAGAACTCCCCTCGCGAAATCGCAACACCCCAACCCCTCGATCCTCCAACCCTTTTGAACCAAGGAGTCAATGCAATGGATGTCGGCGTACTTCTCGTCTTCCAGAACTACCACGAGAACGTGAGTGACGAAGAGGTCTTCCTGCGCGACCTCGAGCTCGGCGTACTGGCCGAGAAGGCCGGTTTCGACTCGGTCTGGTCGGCGGAGCACCATTTCGACGACTACTCGATGTGCCCGGACAACTTCGCGATCCTGTCCTACCTCGCCGGCCGCACCTCGAAGGTCAAGCTCGGCATCGGTGCGACCATCCTGCCGTGGAACGATCCGCTGCGCGTCGTGGAGAAGGCCATCATGCTGGACCAGATGTCCGGTGGCCGCGTGCTTCTCGGCATGGGTCGCGGCCTGGCGAAGATGGAGTACGAGGCCTTCGGCATCCCGATGGACGAGGCCCGCCCCCGCTTCAACGAGGCCGCCGAGATGGTGCTGCGCGGACTCCGCACGGGCGTCGTCTCCGGCGACGGTCCGATGTACCCGCAGAAGGAGATCGCGCTGCGACCGGCCCCGAACCCGAACACCTCGTGGGACGGACGGCTTTTCGCCGCGGCGATGTCGCCCGACTCGGTCCCGGTGGTCGCCGACCTCGGCGTCCAGATGATGACCTTCATGCAGTTCCCGTTCGAACAGCATGCCGAGGCGATCAACGGCTGGAAGCAGATGTTCCGCGACGCCCAGGGCGTCGAGCCCGGCCCGCCGGTCATCCAGGACTTCGTCATCTGTCACGAGGACGAAGAGGAAGCCCGCCGACTGGCCTACGAGCACATCAACCGCTACTTCCTGTCGGTCATCAAGCACTACGACTTCGCCGGCAAGCACTGGCGTGAGACCAAGGGCTACGAGACCTACCAGGCGGGTGCGGACATGATCCGCGAGGCCGGCATGGAGGCCGCGGCCGACGCCTACGTCGAGGCGAACATCTACGGCACGCCCGAACAGTGTGTCGAGAAGTACGCCTACCGTCACGAGCTCATCGGCGACTTCCTCCCCAACGCGGCCTTCGCCTTCGGCGGTCTGCCCTTCGACGAGGCCGAGAAGAGCCTGAAGCTCTTCGGCGAGAAGGTCGTCCCCGAGGTGCACAAGATGAAGGCCAAGACGCCCGCGGCGGTCTGATCCGCCGACCGAACATCGCTGCGGCGCCGGCCCCTTCCCCGGCGCCGCAGCGACTCCAACCCCCACATCACGCAGGAGGATCGGTGAACGAAACCGTTCTCGACCAGGTGGCCCTCGGGTTCCGCGAGGTCATGGCCAAGGTCTGCACGCCCGTCGCGGTCATCACGGCCTTCGACGACCGGCGGCCGCACGGCACCACGGTCAGCGCGTTCACGTCGCTGTCGATGGGACCGCCGATGATCCTCGTCTCCCTCGACCGCGGCTCCGACCTCCTCGCGATCATCCGCCGCACCGGACGATTCGGCGTCAACGTGCTCGCCCACGACCAGGCCGACATCGCGATGCGGTTCGCCCGCAAGGGCGCCGACAAGTTCGACGGGGTCGACTGGTCGGATTCCGCGGACCTCCCCCGCCTCGACGGCGCCGCCGGCTGGCTGGGCTGCACCACCGAATCTCTGGTCGACGGCGGCGATCATGTTGTCGCACTGGGCAATATCGTCGAGACCGGCGTCACCTCCACCGCCCCCCTCACCTACCACGACCGGGTGTTCGGCACCCACCGAGCATTCGAGGTCGCCCGATGAACACGACCACCCATCCGCAGGACCCCGACGCCCCGACCCCCATCGCGACCGAGGCGTCGACCCAGGCCGTCGCCCGCGCGGTCGCGGCCGTGGCGGCAGGCGGTTTCGTCGTCGTGGTCGACGACGACGACCGGGAGAACGAGGGCGACCTCATCTGCTCGGCGTCGTCGATCACCGACGAGCAGATGGCGTTCCTGATCCGCCACACCACCGGCATCATCTGTGCCCCGATGAGCGCCGACCGTGCCCGCCGGCTCGAACTGCCGCAGATGGTCGAGGACAACCGGGACGCGCACGGTACCGCCTTCACCGTCACCGTTGACCACAAGGACGCCGGCACCGGGGTCTCGGCGCACGACCGCGCCCTGACCGTCCGGGCGCTCGCCTCCGACGGCACCACGGCCGGCGAACTGCGCCGCCCCGGACACGTGTTCCCCCTGCAGGCCCGCGACGGCGGGGTCCTCACCCGCGCCGGGCACACCGAGGCCGCCGTCGACCTGGTCACCATGGCCGGGGCCGGCGAGGTCGGGGTCATCGGCGAGATCATCGCCGACGACGGGACGATGCGGCGCGGCGACGACCTCCTCGAGTTCGCCGAACACCACGGACTGCCGGTGCTGCGCATCGCCGACCTGGTGGCCCACCGGACCGCCGCCGGTTCATTCGTCCACCAGATGGCCACCGCGGCGATGCCGACCCTGTTCGGCGACTTCCGCGCGGTCGCCTATCGTTCGGACATCGACGACACCGAACACCTCGCCCTCGTCATGGGCGACGTGGCCGCCGCCGGCGCCACCGCCGAGGGCGCGCTGGTCCGCGTGCACAGCGAATGCCTGACCGGCGACATCGTCGGCTCACTGCGTTGCGACTGCGGTGCGCAGCTCGAGCAGGCGCTGTCGGCCATCGCTGCGGAGGGCTGCGGAGCGGTCATCTACCTGCGCGGACACGAGGGCCGCGGTATCGGACTCGGCCACAAGATCCGTGCGTATGCACTGCAGGAGCAGGGCCTCGACACCGTCGACGCCAACACCGCACTCGGACTGCCGGTGGATTCGCGCACCTACGGCACCGGCGCCGCGATCCTGAAAGACCTGGGCATCCGCCGCGTCCGCCTGATCACCAACAACCCCGCGAAGTACGGCGGACTCGGCGGCCACGACCTCGACATCGTCGGGCGCGTCGGCCTGCCGACCGTCTCCACCCCGCACAACGTCCGATACCTCCGCACCAAGAAGGAGCGGATGGGCCATGTGCTGTCCGGTGACCCCGCGATCGGGGAGGCCGGCGTCGCCGAGGTCCGTCTCGGGGAGGCCATGACCGGGACCACGGGTGCATGAACCGACTCACACGACGTTGCTACTGTGAGGTTCATCATGAGGTGTCGGTGAGGAGGCCGTGCGGATGACGTCCATCGCGGAGCGCGGAGTCGATCCCGGTATCGATTCCGAGGGCGGGTCGGCACGTGCCACCGGCCGCGAACGCGACGTCATCGCGGCCTTCGCCGAGATCACCACCGAGGCCATCACCGACACCAAGCTCGAGGACCTCCTCAGCCTGGTCGGCCAGAAGCTCTGCGCACTCCTCGGCGTCACCCGTTGCTCGGTCTACCTGCGGCACGCCAACGGCAGCTATCGCGGTGCCGCGGGCTTCTGCGAGGACGCCGGCGACATCACCGAGGCCGTGAAGCGGCAGGTCTCCGGCTTCGACGGCGACCTGTTCAGCCAGGAGGTCATCAACACCCGCGCGCCCGTCGTCATCGCCGACGCCCTCAACGACCCGCGCCCCCACCGCCGGACGATGACCCACTGGGACGTCCGCGCGATGCTCGGCGTCCCGCTCACCTTCGACGACGCGGTGATCGGCCTGATCTTCGTCGACAGCCGCGGCCGCGAACACGAGTTCACCCCCGAGGACATCGAGGTCGCCGAACTGTTCGCGCGCCTGTCCGCCCTGTTCATCAGCCAGGCGATGCTCAACACCCGCCTGCGCGGTCAGGCCGCCGAGATCGCGCGGAACAACGCCACCCTGGCCTACCTCGCCGACGTCCACCACCGCCTGACCAGCGCGGTGCTCGAGGGCGCCAACATCCACCGCGTCGTCGAACTCCTGTCGGAGTTGTCGGCCAAGCCTGTGGTTCTCTACAACAACTCCTTCGATGTACTCGCCTGGGCCGCGCCGGAGGCGCTGAAGCTGACCGCTCCCCCGGTGATGAGCGAGAAGGTGCGGGCCACCGCCTCGGTGCGGCAGGCTCTCGCCGAACTGTCTGTAAGCACGCCGTCGGCCATCGTCCCGGCGCAGCTGGCGGTCGGCCTCGGCCGCCGACACCTGATGTGCCGCTTGGTGATCGAGGGGAGACAGACCGGTTTCCTCGGCATCGTCGAGGTGGGCCGCAGCCTCGAGGCCCTCGACGCGAACATCGCCGAACGCGGCGCCACCGTCCTGGCCCTGCAGATGCTCTCCGAGCGCCGACAGATCGAGACCGAGGGGCAGGCGCGCGACGACTACCTGTCGGACCTGCTGCGCAACAGCCGCGACAAGGAACACCTGGTCCGACGCGGCCCGCAGTTCGGCATCGACCTCACCAATCCCCATGTGCTGGTTCGGTTCACCGTCGACGACGCGACCGACCGGCTGACGGCGTCGGCGATCCAGTCGCTGGTCACCCGCACCTTCGCCTCGGTCATGGCCATCTCCCCGCCGCCGGCTGTCCGACTGCCGGGCGCGGTCATCGTCATGGTCCGCCTGGAGTCCGACGACCTCGACGAGGTCGGGAGGGTCCGCGACCACGTGTCGACGATCCGCGATCGACTCTCCGGCGATCTCTCACTCGGCGCGACCCTCATCTCCGGCATCTGCCGCACCCCCGTCGACTTTCCGCACGCCCATCGCGACCTACGCGAGATGGGTTCGGTGGCAAAGTCGTTCGGGTGGGATGAGCGGGTGATGACCCTCGACGAACTCGGCCTGTTCCGGGTGATCGTGTCCAGCGGTCACGTCAAGGAGGCCCTGCACTTCGCGCATTCCTTCGTCGCACCCGTCCGCCAGCACGACGACGGCACGCTCCTCGCCACCTGGCGGGCCTTCGTGGCCGCCGACGGTAAGGTCCAGGCCACCGCGACGACACTGGACGTCCACGAGAACACCATCCGGTACCGCCTCGGCCGGATCAAGGAGATCGCACGACGCGATCCGACGTCGCTGGACTGCCTGCTGTCGGCGAAGATGGCCTTTCAGGTCCTCGACCTCGCAGGTCAGTGACCTGCGAGGACGCCCATTGGAGATTCCTCCAACCGGCCCGCACGACGATGGTTCTCCCCGGGCCGGACACGCCATAGGTTCATTCCATGGCCCGCAGCACGATCCCCGACCGTCCCGCCCCCGATCAGATCCGGGTCGACGCCGACGAGATCCCGGTGGACACCGCCGCCCTCGCGGCGTGGATGGACGAGACGGGCCTGCCCGGCGGGGACATCGACCTCCGGCCGCTGCACGGCGGAACCCAGAACATCATGGTGATCGTCAGCCGCGGCGGACGGGACTACGTGCTCCGCCGCGGTCCCCGACACCTGCGCCCGCAGTCGAACGCGGCGATCGCCCGCGAGATGACGCTGCTGTCGGCCCTGAGCTCCACCGATGTCGCCCATCCCCGGTTCGTCGCCGGCACCACCGACACCGACGTCCTCGGGGCCACTTTCTTCCTGATGGAGCCCGTCGAGGGGTTCAACGCGGCCGACAGCCTGCCGGCCGCGTACGCCGCGACCCCCGAGGGACGGGAGGCGATGGGTTACGCACTCGTCGACGCGCTCGCGGGTCTGGCGGCCGTCGACCACTCCGCGATCGGTCTCGACGACTTCGGCAAACCGGACGGCTTCCTCGAACGACAGGTTCCGCGGTGGCTCGCCGAACACGAACGTTACGCGCGCACACCGGGATACCCGGGCGGGACGTTCCCCGATCTCGACCGGATCGCCGGCTGGCTCGACGACAATCGCCCCGCCGAGTTCCGGCCCGGGCTCCTGCACGGCGACTACCACGTGGCCAACGTCCTCTACGATCACCGCACCCCCGAGGTCGCGGCCATCGTCGACTGGGAGATGGCGACGGTCGGCGACCCGCTGCTCGATCTCGGTGTGCTGCTGGCCATCTGGCCCGACGACCCGCGGCAACCGGACCTCTACGAGAGTGCGCTGGGCCAGGCCGGCGACCTGCCGAACCGATCCGCGATCATCGCCCGCTACGCCGAGCGGTCCGAGAGGAACCTCGACGCCCTGGACTGGTACACCGTTCTCGCGAGCTTCAAGCTCGGCATCATCCTCGAGGGCACCTACGCCCGCTCCTGCGACGGCAAGGCGCCCCGCAAGGTCGGCGAGCGACTGCACCGCTACGCCGACGGCCTCTTCGTCCGCGCCCGCGAGATCATCGCCGGCGCCTGACACAGCCTCTCCCCCGGATCGAACCGCGATCCCCACCTCGTCCGACCCCACAGAAACGGAGCACACCACCATGGCCTGGGATTTCTCCACGGAACCCGACTTCCAGAAGAAGCTCGACTGGATGCGGGATTTCGTCCGCACCGAGGTCTTCCCGCTCGAGACCCTCGACCTCGACTGGGATCAGTTGCGCAAAGCGATCGCCCCGCTGCAGGAAGAGGTCAAGGCCAACGACCTGTGGGCCGCGCACCTCGACCCCGAACTCGGCGGACAGGGATACGGCCAGGTCAAGCTCGGCCTGATGCAGGAGATCCTGGGTTCCACCCCGTTCGGTCCGCTCGTGTTCGGCTGCCAGGCACCGGATTCCGGGAACTGCGAGATCCTCGCCGCGGTCGGCACCGAGGAGCAGAAGAAGCGGTGGCTCGAGCCGCTGCTCGCCGGCGAGTACTACTCGTCGTTCGCGCTGACCGAACCCGACAACGCCGGCGCCGATCCGACGAACCTCACGACCACCGCGGTCCGGGACGGGGACCAGTGGGTTCTCAACGGCCACAAGTGGTTCATCAGCAACGCCGCGACCGCGGACTTCATGATCGTCGTCGCCGTTACCGATCCCGACGCCGAACGCCACCGTCGCACCTCGCAGTTCATCATCCCCATCGACGCCCCGGGTCTCGACGTGGTCCGCGACATCGGCTCGGTGGAGAACCCTCGCCCGCGGCCGTACACCTACGGCTCGCACTGCGAGGTCGTGCTGCGCGACGTCCGCGTCGACGACTCCGCTCTGCTCGGCAACCGCGGCGACGGCTTCCTCATCGCCCAGAAGCGCCTGGGCCCCGGCCGAATCCATCACTGCATGCGCTGGATCGGCCAGGCGAGCCGCGCCTTCGACATGATGTGTGAACGCGCCACCTACCGTTACGCCCACGGCTCGGTCCTCGCCGACAAGCAGACGGTCCGCAACTTCATCGCCGACTCCGCCGCCGAGATCCAGGCCCTGCGTCTCATGACGCTGCACGCGGCGTGGCGTATCGACGAGGAGGGCACGGCCGCCGCCCGCAAGGACATCGCGCTCATCAAGTTCTTCGGCGCGAAGATCCTGCACGACGTCATCGACCGCGCACTCCAGGTGCACGGCTCGCTCGGTTACAGCGCGGACCTGCCGCTGGAGTCCATGTACCGGGCCGCGCGCGCCGCCCGCCTCTACGACGGCCCCGACGAGGTGCACCGCGACAGCGTCGCCCGCCAGTACCTGAAGGGTTACACCCGACCGGCCAACGACCGTCCGACCGAGCACATCCCCACCCGCCGCGAGGCCGCCCGGCGCCGCTTCGCCGAGCTTCTCGCCGAACAACCCTGATCCACCCCCGCACTGACCCGACCAGAAAGCGAACACGTATGTCTCTCAACGGAAAAACAGCGATCGTCACCGGCGCGGCACAAGGCATCGGTCAGGCCACGGCGATCCGTCTCGCCGCCGACGGCGCTCATGTGGTCGCCGCCGACATCCAGGATTGCGAGGTCACTCTCAAGGAGATCGCCGAGGCGGGCGGCTCCGCGGAGGCGGTCCGTCTCGACGTCCGCGTCGCCGACGACTGGTCGGCGGCGGTGGAGCAGATCACCGCCTCCCGCGGCTCGGTCGACTGCCTGGCCAATGTGGCCGGTGTGGTCAACATGATCAGCGAGGACACCGTCGTCGGTCTCACCGAGGAGGCGTGGGACCTCGTCGTCGGCACCGACCTCAAGGGTGTGTGGCTCGGCATGCGGGCGGTCATCCCGGGCATGATCGACAACGGCGGCGGCCGCATCGTGAACATCTCGTCGATGGCGGCGCTGCGGGGTCTGCCGAATCTGGCGTCGTACTCGGCGGCCAAGGGCGGGGTCGTGGGTCTGACCAAGCAGGCGGCCTACGAGTACGGACCGCAGAACATCCTCATCAATGCCATCGCACCGGGCACCATCGACACCCCGATCCTGGCCGACATCACCGAGGAGATGCGGCAGGCGAACGCCAACGCGCACATCGTGCGTCGACTGGGCCGCCCGTCGGAGATCGCCTCGATGGTCGCCTACCTGATGCGTGAGGGTGACTTCCTGACCGGCGAGATCTACCCGGTCGACGGCGGCTGGGCCGCCAAGGGCAACTTCTGAGAGGAGCTCAGGCGCGCAGTTCGATGCCGTGAGCCGTCACGGCATCGAGCAGCGCGGTCGGGCGATCGGCCGGCGGCACATCGTGCACCAGCGCAAAGGAACATCCGAGCGCTCGTGCGTCGCCGTCGGCCTTCTCGCTGTCCCCGACCATGAGCACATCGCCGGCCGGCACGCCGATCGCGTCGAGTGCGGCGCGGAAGATGCGCGGGTCGGGTTTGATGGCGCCGACCTCATAGGAGAGCGCATACGCGTCGACGACGTGGTCGATGCCGTGCAGGGCAAGGACTTTGCGCAGATCGAAGGCGATGTTGCTGACGATGCCGACCGGCACCCCGGCGTCAGCCAGACGCGTCAGCACCTCGACGGTATCGGCGAACGGCACCCACGACTCCGGGTCGAGGACCCGGTCGTAGAGAGCGTTGGCGTGACCCGGATGGCTCAAGCCGACCGTACGCAGCAGCGCGAGATACCCGACACGGTGCAGTTCCGGGTCGAGATCCCGTCGCTCCCAAGCAGTCCGGTCGTCACCCTCGATCCCGTCGGGCAGGCCGACCGGCGCGACCATGCGGCGGATGATGTCCGCCTGACGTGCCGGGGTGAACGACTCGCCCGCGTCGTCGAGGAGATCGACGAACCAGTCATCGCGCGCCTCGAAGCGGAACAGCGTGCCGGAGAAGTCGAAGAGGACCGCCCGCACTGCGTTCGCCGTGTTCGTCTGACCCGCGGTCATGCGCCGGCGGCCGCGACGACGTCGGCGAGACCGCGGGCGACCGAGCCCGCCTGTTCCGCCGTGCCGGCCTCCACCATGACCCGGACGAGTTGCTCGGTTCCGGAGGGACGCAACAGAACTCGACCGGAGTCACCCAGTTCGGCCTCGGCGTCGGCCACGGCCTGTTTGACCGCCGGCGACTCCGCGACCGCATGCTTGTCGGCGACGCGGACGTTGATGAGTTCCTGCGGCAGCACCGTCACGATGCCGGCCAGGTCGGCCAGCCGCGCCGAGGTGGCCGCCATGCGGGCCATGATCATCAGGCCGGTGAGGATGCCGTCACCGGTGGTTCCCGAACCCGGGACCACGATGTGACCGGATTGTTCGCCGCCGAGCGAGTACCCACCGCGACGCAGCTCCTCGACCACGTAGCGGTCACCGACGGCGGTGGTGCGCACCGTGATCCCCGCCTCGCGCATCGCGATGTGCAGACCGAGGTTGCTCATGACGGTGGCGACGAGGACGTTCTCGTGCAGACGGCCCTTGTCGGCGAGCGACGTCGCCAGGATCGCCATGATGGCGTCGCCGTCGACGATCTCACCGGTGGAATCCACTGCCAGACAACGATCGGCGTCGCCGTCGTGGGCGAGTCCGAGATCGGCGCCGTGCTCGAGGACGGCCGCCTGCAGCTTGTCCATGTGGGTCGACCCGCAGTCGGCGTTGATGTTCAGGCCGTCGGGATCGGCGTGGATCGTGATGACGTTGGCACCGGCGTCGGCGTAGGCCAGCGGCGCGAGCTGCGACGCGGCGCCGTGGGCGCAGTCGACGACGACCGTCAGACCGTCGAGACGCTCGTCGATGGCCTGCGCCAGATGCCGGCGGTAGCGGTCCCCGGCGTCCGGTGCGTCGAGGACGCGACCGACCGCGGCACCGATGGGCCGGATGAACTCCTCGCCCATCGCCGCTTCGATGCGGTCCTCGATCTCGTCGTCGAGCTTGTGCCCGCCGGCGGAGAAGAACTTGATGCCGTTGTCGGGCATGGGATTGTGCGACGCGGAGATCATCACGCCGAAGTCGGCGCGGTAGTCCGCGGTCAGGAACGCGACCGCCGGGGTGGGCACGGTGCCGACCCGGATGGCGTCGACGCCGGTCGCGGCGAGTCCCGCGCACACGGCGGCTTCCAGCATCTCGCCGGAAGCACGCGGATCACGACCGACCACCGCGCGCGGACGGCGCGTGGAATCGTCCGATATGTCTTCGAAAACGACCGCGGCGGCCGAGGCCAGGCGCAACGCGAGCTCGGGAGTGAGCTCGGCGTTGGCCAGGCCTCGGACGCCGTCGGTACCGAAAAGGCGTGCCAAGATCAGCGCTTGGAGTACTGCGACGCCTTGCGGGCCTTCTTCAGGCCGTACTTCTTGCGCTCGACCGCACGCGGGTCACGGGTGAGGTAGCCGGCCTTCTTGAGGGCGGGACGATCCTCCGGGGTGACCTCGATGAGGGCACGGGCGATGGCGAGACGCAGCGCGCCGGCCTGGCCCGAGGGGCCGCCACCGACGAGCTTGGCGAAGATGTCGAACGACTCGGTGCGCTCGACGAGAACCAGCGGAGCCTTGATCAGCTGCTGGTGCACCTTGTTGGGGAAGTACTCCTCCAAGGAGCGGCCGTTGAGCTTGAACTCACCGGTGCCCGGCATCAGGCGAACGCGGACGACGGCTTCCTTGCGGCGGCCGACGGTCTGGATCGGGCGGTCGATCACGATCGGCTCGCGGACGTCTTCGACGGCCGGAGCGGCGTCGTAGTCGTCAGCAGCAGCCTCGACGGCTTCCACGGCCTCGACGACCTCGACAGCTTCTTCGACGGCCTCGACGGCCTCGTTGATGTTCTCGTTGGTCACTGGGCCACCTGCTTGATCTCGAAGGGGACGGGGCGCTGGGCCGCGTGCGGATGATTCGGGCCTGCGTAGACCTTCAGCTTCGAGGCCATGGCGCGACCGAGCTTGTTCGAGGGCAGCATGCCCTTGACGGCCTTCTCGATGACGCGCTCGGGGAAGGTCTCGAGCAGCTCGGCGGTGGTGCGGGACTTCAGGCCACCGGGATGCCCCGAGTGGGTGTAGTTCAGCTTGCGCTCGGCCTTGTTGCTGGTCAGCGCAACCTTCTCCGCGTTGATGATGATGACGAAGTCACCACCGTCCATGTGCGGGGCGTAGGTCGGCTTGTGCTTGCCGCGGAGCAGGTTCGCGGTCTGCACGGCCAGCCGGCCGAGCACCACGTCGGTGGCGTCGATGACGTGCCACGTACGCGTGATGTCACCGGCCTTCGGGGTGTAGGTAGGCACAGTTGGTCCTCAACTCTTGTCTTTAGGGTGCTGGTCGGGTGCACGGCGGAGGTTGTTCCCGGCGACCAGTGGGGACCCGGGCCTCTTCTGCCTGTACACACGCGTGTGCGACAGGCGCCGAGCACCAGCGATCCAGGTTACGCGACCGCGCAGGTCAGGGTCAAAACGCCCATCGGCTCAGTCCACCCGGACCGAGCGGACGGCGCGGGCGCACTCGTCGTCGAGCGACTCGGCCGCCGACCCCGCCTGACAGCCGATGGACACCTGCAGCCCGTTGTCGACGATGACATACCAGCGGATGGAGCTGCCCGAGGCCGGCGCCTCCCGGTAGCTGATGACGTGTCGCCCGGCGTATCGGGTGTCGGCGGAGAACTCGGTGACGACGTCGTCGCCCCGTTGCTCGATCCGGTTGCGGAGGCTGGTGGCGACCGACTGCGGGGTCGAGCCGTCGCGCAGTTCGGTCAGCACCGCGATGATCCGGCGGCCGTCGGCCTCGGAGACGAACACCGCGCGCTGCGTGGTCGGGTCGTCGGTGGTGTCGCCGGGAGTGTCCTGTCCGCTGCGCCTCCAGTCCCCGGGAACCGACAGCGTGGCACGTCCGACGGTGGCCTCGGAGGTCGCCGGTGCCGGGTCGTCCCGCTGCCACCAGCCGACCGCGAACGCGCCGGCGACGACGATCGCCGCCGCGGCCGCCGCACCGGCCAGCACCCGGCGGCTGCGCCGGATCGACACGTCCGTCGCCGGCTCCGCGGGGTCGGCGACCACCGGCACGGCGTCGTCGGCGACACCTCCGGTCCGCCGGCCGAGACGGACGACGAGGTCGCGGTCCACCGGAACGACACGGCCCGCGATCGCGTGCTCGGCGACCAGGCCGACCGCCGCCGCCACCTCCGCGGGGTCGTCGCCGTCGACGAAGACGGCCTCGACCGCGTCGTCGATGATCGTGAGGCCCTCGGCCCGCTGCTCCCCCGGCTCGATCAGCCCGGACCGTTCGAGAACCCAGCCCTCGGGGTGCCGCCGCACGATCTGCACGTCCCACGCCGCCGGTCGCGGACGGGCGGGATCGGCGGGCGGAGTCGGGATGTGCGTGGTCTCGACGACGGCGCAACGCTGCACCGTGATGTCGGCGTGGCTGCGCGCGACGAGGACCGCGCGCGGGAGAAGCGTGAGCGGGGCGCCGCCACCCACATCGGCCAGCGACGACGCGCGTCGCGGTCCCCAGGTGCTCGGATGCCCGACGATGAGCGGGTGTTCGGCCTCGGCCGCGATCCCCAGGTCGGCGAAGGCCATCCGCCACGCCTGCCGCAGGTGGTGCCGCCGGCCGTCGGCGACCACCGTCATCTCGTCCACGGCATCGAGGAGCGGACGCAGGTCGAGCCCGGAATCCCTTGCGCCGCTACCGGGTTCGAAGATCCTGGGTCGGCCGTACGCGAGGTCGACGATTGCGGGACGCCGCCGTATCCCGCTCACGCCCGCACCTGCCTCAGCCATCGCAGATCGTCGTCAGTCCTCGGCCGGCACGAGCGCGACCTGGATCATCTCCTGCGGACGCACGCGGGAGACCAGCTCACCGCGTCCGGGGACCAACCGCTGCATGCGGCTGCGCCCGGTGATGAAACCCTCGTCCCGGTCGCCGCTCATGAGCAGCATGTCCGACGACAGGTCCTTCAGCCGTGCGATCACCGGATCGAACATCGCCCGGCCGAGGCCACCGGAACGGCGGGCCAGGATGATGTGGAACCCGATGTCCCGCGCGTGCGACGCGAACTCGATGACCGGCAGCAGCGGGTTGCCCGCCGAGGTGGACACCATGTCGTAGTCGTCGACGACGAGGTAGACCTCCGGCTTGCCCTCCAGCCACGAACGCTCCCGCAGCTGCGCGACGGTCACGTCGTCAGGGGGCATGCAGCCCTTCAGGTAGACCGCCAACTGGTTCATCAGCGTCATCGCGTTGTCATGTGAACTCGCATAGCCCGCGAGGTGATCGCCGTCGACGATGCCGAGCATCGTGCGGCGGTAGTCGATGAAGGCGATCTTCACCTGCTCCGGGGTCCCGCCGGCGACGAGTCCGCGGACGATCGCACGCAGCACGTTGGTCTTCCCGTGCTCGACGTCGGCGAAGACCATGAAGTGCGGCTGGGCGTTGAAGTCGAGGACCACCGGGGCCAGCTCGAGTTCGCCGACACCGATTGCGACCTGGTTGAGCGACAACGAGACCCCGGCCGCGGCGAGCCCGTTCTGCACCGCCGCCATCTCGATCTCGGTGCTCAGCTTGCGCACCGGCATCGCCGACCGGCCCGGGTACGCGGCGGCCAGTTTCTCCGCCGACGCCGCGACGCCGGCGGGCAGCGACTCGGCGCTGCTGACCGCGTCGAGCCGCGGCAGCGCGATCAGCATGTGCAGTTCCTCCGCGGTGAGACCGCGGCCGGGACGGTTCTGCGGGACACCCGCGGCGGCGCGACGGCCCATCTCCGAATCCGTCGGATCGCCGAGGCGCAGTTCGATGCGTGTGCCCAGCAGGTCGCGCACCGCCGGACGGATCTCGGCCCATCGCGACGCACTGACGATGACGTGGACGCCGAAGGACAGACCCTGGGAGACGATCGTGGTGATCTGTTCCTCCAGCGACTCCAGTTCGGAACGCAGCACACCGATTCCGTCGAGCACGAAGAAGACGTCGCCGAAGCGGTCGCCGGCCAGCGGGTCGTCGGGTGCGACGGTCCCGGTGGCGAACCAGGCCGCGCGGCGGGCCCGGTAGTCGCGCATGGACTCGACGCCCAGACGGGCGAACAACAGCTCGCGCGCCCGGATGATCGCCCCGACCTCGGCCACGGTGCGACGGACGGCGTCCATGTCGCCGCGGGATGCCACCGAACCGACGTGCGGGAGCGCGGCGAGACCGGCGAGACTGCCGCCGCCGAAGTCCAGGCAGTAGAACTGCACCTGTTCCGGGGTGTGGGTGGCGGCCGCGGTCATGATGATCGTCCGCAGCGTCGTCGACTTACCCGACTGTGGTCCGCCGACCACCGCCACGCTGCCGGCCGCGCCGGAGAGGTCGACGACCAGCGGGTCGCGTCGCTGGTCGTAGGGGCGGTCGACCAGACCGATCGGCAGCGCGAGATTCCCGGGTACCGCCGGCTTGGTCCAGTCACGCGCACCGACCAGGTGTTCCACGGTCGGCGACTCGTCGAGCGGGTCCAGCCACACCCGGTGCGCCGGCGGGCCGGCACCCTCCATGCGGCCGACGATGGTCTGCATCAGCGTCGGCACCGACACCGAGGTCGGTTCGAAGTCGACCGGGTCGTCGGGAGCCGCCGCGTCGAGTGCCGGGGGCTCCTCGTCGAGCAGGCTCGCCGCCTGGTCCAGCAGCGACCGCGGCGAACCCTCGTCGAGCGGCACCGGAAGTGCGGTGAAGACCTTGAGGTTCCCCAGCCGCGGGGAGCCCGGCGCGACGGAATCCGCGGAGTCCTCGGCCGCGGTCGGCGAGTAGTACGGACCGGAGCCGTAGGAGGTGTTGAAGCGTACTGGATCGTCTGAGTCGCACTTCAGGTACGCCGAGCCGGGCACGCTGGGCAGGTGGTAGGCGTCGGGGACACCGAGCACCGACCGGGACTCGTTGGCGGAGAAGGTCTTCAGACCGATCCGATACGACAGGTGGGAGTCGAGGCCGCGTAGCTTGCCCTCTTCGAGGCGCTGCGAGGCAAGCAGCAGGTGGATGTGCAACGAACGGCCCAGACGGCCGATCGCCACGAACAGCTCGGCGAAATCCGGCTTCTGCGAGAGGAGTTCGGAGAACTCGTCGACCACGATGAACAGGGCGGGCAGCGGCTCGAGACGCACGCCCGAGGCGCGGGCACGCTCGTAGTCGGCGACGTTGGCGTAGTTGCCCGCCGCCCGCAGGACCTCCTGGCGGCGGTTCATCTCACCCGACAACGCATCTTTCATGCGGTCGACCATCGACAGTTCCTGCTCGAGGTTGGTGATGATGGCCGCGACGTGCGGCGCGGACTCGAGTCCGAGAAACGTTGCGCCACCCTTGAAGTCGACCAGAACCAGGTTCAGCTCGGTCGGCGAATGCGTCGCCAGCATGGCGAGGACGAGGGTTCGCAGGAACTCCGACTTGCCCGAACCGGTCGCACCGATGCACAGACCGTGCGGTCCCATGCCGCCGTGCGCACTCTCCTTGATGTCGAGTTCGACGGGCGCGCCGCTCGGGGTGTAGCCGATCGGCACCCGCAGCCGTTCGCGTCCCGTGCGTCCGCGCCAGGCGGTGGCCGGGTCGAACCGAGCGGCGTCGTCGACGCCGAGGAGTGCGGGCAGACCCGGGTCGGTCGACGTCGCCTCGGACTCCAGATTCGCCAGGGTTGCCGCGGTCGCCAGGCGGTACCGGGCCATGCGGCGGGCGATCGCCTCGGCCTCGGCGACGGTCAGCGAGTCCATGTCGGCGAATTCCTCGACGCCCGCGGCACTCCGCGCCGACACCTTGCCGCCGCGCACCACGAGTTGCAGGCCGCGCCGGGCCGCGAGGCCGTCCGGCGGTGCGGTCAGGTCGAGCACCGTGACCCCCTCCATGCCTGCCGAACTGAGGACGCGTTCGTCGCCGGCGACGTAGCCGTCGTCGATGATGACGACCAGGTGGGCACGGTTCCCGCTGGGCGGGGCGGACCGACTGAACCGGCCACGCTCGAGAAGGTCTGCGGCCAAAGCGTTCTCGAGATCGGCCAGCGTCGGATAGATCATCCGCATCGGACCGATCCCGTCGTGCAGCGTCGGATGTCCAACGTGCGGAAGCCATTTCGCCCAGTCCCAGGCCTCACCCGCCGGGTCGCCGGTGACGATGCCGATGTGGAGGTGGTCGGGACCGTGGAAGGCGCACAGCTCGAGGATCATCGAACGGACGAGTTCGCGGGTCTCCTGCCGCGCGCCCTCGATGTTGATCGCCGGGAAGCCACGCAGCGAGATGGATCGAGGCAGACTGTAGACCGCGGAATGGGTGCGCACGAAGCGTCGCAGCGCGACCATCGACACCGGTTCGATGTCCTCGAGGGGTCCGGTCTCCGGCGGCATCAGACGAGTGGCCAGGCGCTGTACGCCGACGCCCACACGCACGTGGGCGAAATCGTTGTCGGCGGGGCGCCGCTCCCACATGCGACGGCTGCCGACGACGTCGAGCAGTGCGTGCGGGTCGGGATGACTCCAGGTGCGGGCGGCGCGCTGGTTCTCGACGGTGTCGAAGACCTGGCCGCGCAGCTGACCGAGGTAACGGAAGTAGTCCTTGCGCTCCTCGTTGAGTTCTGCGGCGCGCTTGCCACCGCTGCGTCCGCCGGCGGCGAACATGCCGAACATCGACATGAGCATCATCAGCGGGAACATCATGAACAGCGGGTTGGTCAGGATGTTGCGGCCGCCGGTGACCATCATCAGCGCGATCATGCCGACGACGGCGACGATCATGACCACGGGCAGCAGCTTGACGAGCAGATTGCCGGGCACCACGCGAGGGACGTCGGGCGGCGCCTGGATGTTGACCTCACCCCCGGGCATGCGCGGCGGCGTGATGCGTGGCCGACGCACGAACCCCTCAGTGGTCGTGACCACTCGATCCCCCCTGACACCTCGAGCTGTGCATCCCCTGGCGGGCGAACCCGCTGAAGTTGGCTATGTTAGCTGCTGAACCGAGGATTGACCTGTATGTCACCTGTGGACGGATTCGCACCGGGACACCCGACGACCGCCGCGGACGGCACCGGCGGTGACCGGCAGCGCTCGGACATGTCGGTCGAGCCGCAACTCGTACGCGTGTCGGTGCTGGGCGGCAACACCCAGCTCGACGTCGGCCTGCCCGCCGGCATCCCGATCGCCGGGCTCATCGGCGACCTCGTCGCGCAGATCGAGTCGCGCAACCCCAACCGACACGACCCGGACGACCCCGACGCCGATACCCGCGGCCGCGGCCGTCCGCACGACCGGCAGAACCGCTGGACCCTGGCCCTGGTCGGCCAGGAACCGCTCCCCCTGCACCGTTCGCTGTCGGAGTCGGGCATCCGCGACGGCGATCTCCTCCTGCTGACCTCCACCCGCACCGGCGAGTCGCCCGTCCTCTTCGACGACGTGGTCGATGCCGTTGCGCGGCTGAACGAATCGCAGTTCGTGGGCTGGACCGCGACCTCGGCACGATACGTGGGATACGCGCTGGCCCTCCTCGCGGCGGTCGCTGCCGGGGCGGGGCTGGCCGCGAGCCGGATCGACAGCGGCGCACTGTGGCTCGCCGGAGGGTCCGGGCTCGCGGTGATCGGACTCGTCACCGCGGCGACGATCGTCGCACGCTACTACCGCGACCAACTCACCTCGACGATCCTGTCCGTCTGCGCGGCGCCGATGGCGTTCGTGACCGGCATGATCCTCACCCCCGGTTCCTACGGTGCCGCGCATCTGACACTCGGATTCGCCCTCACCCTGGTCACCGCCGTCATCACCTACCGGATGACCGCGGTCGGCGCGACCGCCCACAGCGCGGTGACCAGCGCCGCCCTCGTCGGCGCGCTCGGCTGCGGTGCGCGTCTGCTCCTCGACGCCGACATCTCCGATGTCGCGGCCGTGGTGGCGGCGGTGGGACTGCTG
This sequence comes from Gordonia sp. C13, assembly GCF_023218005.1. Lineage (NCBI taxonomy): Bacteria > Bacillati > Actinomycetota > Actinomycetes > Mycobacteriales > Gordoniaceae > Gordonia > Gordonia sp. C13. The sequence continues at coordinate 19,624 of NZ_JALPSY010000028.1, read as the reverse complement.
CTGATCGGCCTCTCCCCGCGACTGACGATCCTGCTCGCCAAACTCCCGCTGCCGCCGGTGCCCACCGCCGGAGCGGCCATCGACGTCAAGGACATCGAGCCGCAGCCGTCCATCGAGGGCATCGGCGCGATCGGGGCCACGGCACTGCCGAAGGCCGATGCGCTGGAACGACGCTCGTACATCGCCAACGCGTACCTGACGGGCATCGTCGGCGGCCTCACCGCCGTCGTGGCGATCGCGGCGGTGCTCACCGCCGCTCCCCTCGCCGGCTTCGAGTGGAAGAACGCCGCCTACGCCGCGATCATCGGCGTGGTCCTCTGCCTGCGCGGCCGCTCCCACAGCGACCTCTTCCAGGCGGCGATCCTCATCATCGGCGGTTCGCTCGTGGTGCTCACGCTGCTGGTGGGCCTGGCGTTCGGGGACGGTCAGTGGCCGATCATCTCCTTCGCGCTCGGTGGCGTCGTCCTCGTCGCCGCACTCGTCTTCGGAGTCGTTGCGCCACATCAGGACTTCTCCCCGGTGATGCGCCGCTGGGCGGAGATCGGCGAGTACATCCTCGTCGCGCTCATCGTCCCGCTGCTGCTGTGGTTGCTCGATCTGTACCGGATCGTCCGGGACATCTGATGTCCCGGGCCACACCCCGGGTCGCGATGCCTGTCGCGCTGACGCTGACCGCGACCCTGCTCGGGCTGACCTCCTCCCCCGCCGCCGCGGTGACCCCGCCGCGCGTCGACTCCTCGGCACTGATCCGTTCGGCGCCGGTCGCACCGCCTGAACCGACCGAGCAGAGCCATCTCTGCAATACCGCAATCCTGACCCGTACCACCGCGAAACCCACTGCCGCACAATCGATGATGAACCTCGAAGAGGCTTGGCGCTTCAGCCGCGGCGCCGGGCAGCGGGTGGCCGTCATCGACACCGGCGTCACGCCGCACCCACGACTGGGCCGCGTCACCGCGGGCGGCGACTATGTCTCCGGCGGCACCGGGCTCGAGGACTGCGACGCCCACGGCACGCTCGTCGCCGGGATCATCGCCGCACGCCCGAGCAGCACCGACGCCTTCGCCGGAGTCGCACCCGCGGCGTCGATCATCGGAATCCGCCAGTCCAGCAGTGCATTCAAGGCGAAGAACAACCGTCGCGATGACGATTCCGCGCCGTCCGTGGGCTCCGGATTCGGATCCGTTCGCACACTGGCACACGCGATCGTCCGCGCGGTCGACCTGCGCGCCACGGTCATCAACATCTCCGAGGTCGCGTGCGCGTCGTCGGCCGCCAAGGTCGACGACCGCGCTCTCGGGGCCGCGATCCGGTACGCCTACGAGCGCGACGTCGTCGTGGTGGCGGCGGCCGGCAACGTCACCCGGGACGGCGCCTGCCGATCACAGAACCCGGCGCCGGCAGCGGGCGATCCCGCGGACTGGGGTTCGGTCACCACCATCGCAAGTCCCGCGTGGTACTCGCCCTATGTCCTCACCGTCGGCTCGGTCGACGCCGCGAGCGGCGCGCCGAGCGATTTCAGCCTGCACGGGCCGTGGGTCGGGGTCGCCGCGCCAGGAACCGACATCGTGAGTCTCGACAGCGCCAAGGGATCGGGCCGACTGGTGTCGGCACAGCGCAGCGAGGAAGGTCCACTGCCGCTGATCGGGACGAGTTTCGCCGCGCCCTACGTCGCCGGCACCGCAGCGCTCGTCCGGGCACGGTTCCCCGAACTGAGCGCCCGGGAGGTGATGGATCGGATCGTCGCGACCGCCCACGCCCCGGGGACCGGTCACGACCAGCGGATCGGCCACGGCGTCGTCGACCCGGTCGCGGCACTCACCGCGGAGCTACCCGCAGCGGAGAAGGCGCGGCCGCAATCGGCCCCGATCGCCGCCCCCGCGCCGCCGACGCCGCCGGATCACACCGCACGCAAAGTCGCGATCGCCGGAGCAGGGATCAGTGCCGCGGTCATCGCCGCGGTCCTGGCCATCGCACTTCCCCACCGCCGGGTCCGCAAACTCGATCCCGACGAGTTCTGACCGGCGACGATCAGGTCAGCTGCTGGAGCGTGCGGGACGCAGCTCGCGCGGCAGCGCGAAGGTCAGGGTCTCGTTGGCGGTGTTGACCGTCTCCACCGTGCCGTAGCCGCGCTCGGCGAGGTAGTCGAGCACACCGCGGACGAGGACCTCGGGCACCGATGCACCGGAGGTGACGCCGACGGTGTTCACACCCTCGAGCCAGGTCTCGTCGATCTCACGGGCGTAGTCGACCAGGTGACCCGCCCGGGCGCCGGCCTGCAGGGCGACCTCGACCAGACGGACCGAGTTCGACGAGTTCTGCGAGCCGACCACGATGACCAGGTCGCATTCGGGCGCCATCGCCTTCACGGCGACCTGACGGTTCTGGGTGGCGTAGCAGATGTCGTCGCTGGGCGGATCGTTGAGCAGCGGGAACTTCTCCCGCAGGCGACGCACCGTCTCCATGGTCTCGTCGACCGACAGCGTGGTCTGCGACAGCCAGACCAACTTGGACTCGTCACGCACGGTCACCGAGTCGACGCTGTCCGGGCCGTCGACGAGTTGGATGTGCCGAGGCGCCTCACCGGCCGTCCCCTCGACCTCTTCGTGGCCCTCGTGACCGATCAGCAGGATGTCGTAGTCATCCCGTGCGAACCGCTTGGCCTCCTGGTGCACCTTCGTGACCAGCGGGCAAGTCGCGTCGATGGTCCGCAGCTTCCGTTCCGCGGCGGACGCGTGGACCTGCGGCGACACACCGTGGGCGGAGAACACGACGATCGCGCCCTCGGGCACCTCGTCGGTCTCCCCCACGAAGATCGCCCCGCGATCGGCCAGGGTCTCGACCACGTGCCGGTTGTGCACGATCTCCTTGCGGACGTAGACGGGAGCGCCGTGCTTGTCGAGGGCGCGCTCGACCGTCTCCACCGCGCGGTCGACACCCGCGCAGTAACCGCGGGGTTCGGCGAGCAGGACACGCTTCGTCTCAGACATGTCTCCCAGGGTACGGGTTACAGACGGGTGCCCATTGATGGCAGAGTGTTGGCATGGATCGCGCACCCTACCCGGCCCGTATCGCCGCAGGTCTGATCGTCACCGCCCTGGAGGAGACGCGTAAGCTTCCCGCGCTGCTCGTCACCCTCCCGATGACCGCGGTCAGCCAGACCCTGCAGGCAGGCATGCGGGCGCAGCAGAACATCGCCGAACTCGCCATCAAGGGCGACGCCGCCCTGGGGATGCTCTTCGACAAGCCCAGCGAACAGCCCGAATGGGCCCGCTTCGACGAGGACGACGAGACCCCGGAACCCGGCTACGACGCCCACGCCGGTGACGTACCGATCGAGAAGCCCACCAGCATCGTCGACGAGGTCGAGGCCGCCGCCGACGGCAACGATCCGGGCGACCAGCCCGGTGAGGCCGTGAAGTCCACCACGGCGTCGAAGGTGACCAACGCCACGAAGACGAGTGGGGCCGCCAAGGCCACGAAGACAAGCGGGGCCACCGAGGTCGACGCGGAGGCCTCCGACGCCGACCTGGCCGCGCCGCCGCGTGCCGACGCCGGCCGCTTCGCGCTGTACAGCTCCGCACCCGAGGAGGTCGTGGACGCCGCGGAGAAGAAGCCGACGGCACCCAAGGCCAAGCCGAAGAACGGGGCCACGCCCGAGATCGTCGTCCTCATCGACTACGACACGCTGACGCTGGCACAGCTGCGCGCGCGTCTGCGGACGGTCGGCACCGACGACCTCGAGACCCTCGTCGACTACGAGAAGGCCAACCGTGGCCGTGCGCCGTTCGTGACGATGCTCGAGAACCGGATCGCCTCGCAGAACAAGCGCTCCACCGAGGCGTGAGCGGGACCTCGCCGAACTCGGCCGAGAATCCGTGGCCGGTACGTACGGTCAACACCAAGATCGCCGACTGGATTCACCGGTTGGGCCAGATCTGGGTGGAGGGGCAGGTCACCCAGATCAGCCGGCGCCCCGGCACTCGCACGGCGTTCCTCACCCTGCGGGATCCGGCCGCCGACATCTCGATCTCGGTGACGTGCAGTCCGGATCTGTTGGCGCGCACCGAGGTTCCGCTGACCGACGGCAGTCAGGTCGTCGTCCTGGGCAGGCCGAGCTACTTCACCGGCCGGGGCACGGTGTCGCTGCGGGTCAGCGACATCCGGCCCGTCGGTGTCGGCGAACTGCTGCTGCGGATCGAACGCCTCCGGCAGTTGCTCGCCGCCGAGGGACTGTTCGACCCCCGCCTCAAACGTCCGCTGCCGTTCCTGCCGCGCTCGATCGGTCTGATCAGCGGGCGGGCCAGCGCTGCGCAGCGCGACGTCGTCAGCGTCGCGACCGATCGGTGGTCGGCGGTCCGCTTCGACGTCCGTGAGGCACCCGTCCAGGGACCCACGGCGGTGGCACGCATCCTCACCCACCTCGCCGACCTCGACGCGCATCCTGACGTCGAGGTGATCATCATCGCCCGCGGCGGCGGCAGCGTCGAGGATCTGCTGCCGTTCTCCGACGAGGCGTTGCTGCGCGCGGTGTCCCGTTGCCGCACACCGGTGGTCAGCGCCATCGGTCACGAGCCCGACAACCCGCTGCTCGACCTCGTCGCCGATCTGCGCGCGGCGACCCCGACCGACGCCGCCAAACGGGTGGTGCCCGACGTCGAGGCCGAACTCGCCGGGATCGACGACCTCCGCCGGCGCAGCGCACAGGCGTTGCGCAACTGGGTGCGTCGCGAGACCGGGGTCATCGAGGGGCTGCGCCGACGCCCGGTTCTCGCCCTGCCCGGTGTGATCGTCGATCAGGAGTCGGCGAACGTGGCCGAACTGGTGCGCGCGCTGCGGCGCGACGTCCGGCGCCACGTCGACACCGAGGACCGCCGACACGAGCATCTCGCGGCGCGGTTGTCGACGCTCGGCCCGGCCCAGACCCTCGCCCGTGGCTACGCCGTGGTGCAGCGCACCGACACCGACGTGACCCACGTCGTCAGCACACTCGACGACCTGCCCGTGGGGGCCGAACTCCGTATCCGGGTCGCCGACGGCGCGGCGCGGGCCACCGTCACCGCGGCCGAGGCACCCACCACTTCCCCTGACGACGAAGGAGATTCGTGAGCACCGACAGCGACGACACCGGCGAGGAGTACACGCCGGTTGCCGAACTCGGCTACGAGGAGGCGCGCGACGAGCTCGCCGACATCGTCAGCACGCTCGAGCACGGCGGCCTCGATCTCGATACCTCGCTGGCCCTGTGGGAGCGGGGCGAGGCACTCGCGACGCGCTGCGAGGAACACCTCCGCGGGGCGCGCGAACGCATCGAGACCGTGATCGCGCAGAAGAATTCGGCTGACGAGGACGACGACTAGCGCTTCCCGGGGCGCTTTTCAGAACTCAGGCGTCGAGCGGCTGCTGCGTCGCCACCGACGCCGCGATCGTCTCGATGTCGGCGTCGGGTCCGCGCGACAGCACACCCACGCGCACGTTGCCGAAGTCGGTGATCCAGAACTTCTTGCCCTCGGAGGTCTCGTAGGTCACCCACTGCCGGCCGCCCGCCTCGCGGGTACCGGTCGCGCCGATGTCACCGTACTTGGTGTCGCCGCCGCCGAGGTACGGCACCAGTAGGTCCTCCGAGGCGTCGGTCTGACTCAGCTGCACGTACGCGCCGCTCGCGCTGAGCCAGCCGACGGTGCTGACCCGATGTCCCTCGATCGCGTCCGACGAGCCGGAGTTCGGCTTCCACCCCTCCGGCGTCGCCGGGCGGCGGATCGGGAACGGCATCTGCCGGGCGTCGGCGTCCAATGCGGTGACCACGTCGAACGCGGGCACCTTGTTGTCCGCCGGGTCCTGGTTCAGTCCGACCGAGCAATTCCCCGACGCGATCGCCACCAACGCGATCAGCGCGAGCAGCGGCACCAACGACCAGAACATGTCCTTGCCGTTGATGAGAATGCGCGGTTTGTCTGCCATGAGGGCGAGTATCCCACCACCAGGGTCAGTCACCGAACGGCCGGTGTGACATGCAAGGATGGTCCCTGAGATCACCGCCACACCCACGGATCCCACGGGCTGCGACCCACCGGGATCCGGGCCACACCTGAGGAGCCGAAGACGATGACAGCCAGCAGCCACCAAGCACCCGATCGCAACCTCGCGATGGAACTGGTCCGCGTGACCGAGTCGGCTGCGCTCGCTGCCGGACGCTGGGTGGGTCGCGGCGACAAGAACGGCGGCGACGGCGCGGCGGTCGACGCGATGCGTCAGCTCCTCTCCACGGTGTCGATGCGCGGCGTCGTCGTCATCGGCGAGGGCGAGAAGGACGAGGCCCCGATGCTGTACAACGGCGAAGAGGTCGGCAACGGCGAGGGACCCGACTGCGACGTCGCGGTCGATCCCATCGACGGCACCACCCTGATGGCCGAGGGCCGCCCCAACTCGATCTCGGTGATCGCAGTCAGCGAGCGCGGCACCATGTACGACCCGTCGGCCGTGTTCTACATGGACAAGATCGCCGTCGGCCCCGACGCCAAGGGCGCGATCAACATCAACGAGTCGGTCGAGTGGAACATCAACTCGGTCGCCAAGGCCAAGGGCATCGACGTCGCCGACCTGACCGTCATCGTCCTCGACCGTCCCCGTCACGCCGAGCTCATCGGTGAGATCCGACAGGCCGGCGCCAAGATCCGCCTCATCTCCGACGGCGACGTCGCCGGCGCCGTGGCGGCCGCCGACGACTACTCGACCGTCGACATGCTGATGGGTGTCGGTGGCACCCCCGAGGGCATCATCACCGCCGTCGCGATGAAGTGCATGGGCGGCGAGATCCAGGGCAAGCTGTGGCCCCGCAACGAAGAGGAGCGTCAGAAGGCGCTCGACGCCGGCCACGACCTCGATCGGGTACTGACCAACGACATCCTGGTCAGCGGCGAGAACGCCTTCTTCTGCGCGACCGGCGTCACCAACGGCGACATGCTGCGCGGCGTCACCTACCGCCCCAACGGCGCGACGACCCGTTCGCTGGTGATGCGCTCGAAGTCCGGCACCGTCCGCCGCATCGAGGCCGTCCACAAGCCGGCCAAGCTCCGCGAGTACGCGAACATCGACCTCTGATCCACCGAGCAGCGCGGCCCCACGCCGGGACCGTGACCGTGATGCACATCACGAGTCCGGTCACCTCTGGCGTGGGGCCGTTCTACTGGGGCGATACGATCCGGTGCGTGAGTAAACCTGCCTCAGCCCCCGAGTTTCTCTACTCTGATCTGCTCCCCATCGGCGCCGACGAGACCCCGTACCGACTGATCACCACCGAGGGCGTCTCGACGTTCGAAGCCGGCGGACAGACCTTCCTCAAGGTGGAGCCGGAGGCGATCCGCAAGCTCACCGCGGAGGCGATGCACGACATCAGCCACTACCTGCGCCCCGCCCACCTCGCGCAGCTCCGCAAGATCATCGACGACCCCGAGGCGTCGGGCAACGACCGCTTCGTGGCACTCGACCTGCTCAAGAACGTCAACATCTCCGCCGGCGGCGTGCTGCCGATGTGCCAGGACACCGGCACCGCGATCGTGATGGGCAAGAAGAGCGAGGGCGTGCTGACCGGCACCGACGACGCCGAGGCGATCTCGAAGGGTGTCTACGACGCCTACACCCAGCTCAACCTGCGCTACTCGCAACTGGCGCCGCTGACGACGTACGAGGAGAAGAACACCGGCTCCAACCTGCCTGCCCAGGTGGAGATCTACGCCACCGAGCAGGGGCCCAAGGGGCCGGAGTACAAGTTCCTGTTCATGGCCAAGGGCGGCGGTTCGGCCAACAAGTCCTTCCTGTTCCAGGAGACCAAGGCCATCCTGAACCCGAAGTCGATCCTCAAGTTCCTCGACGAGAAGATCCGCTCGCTGGGTACCGCGGCGTGCCCGCCGTACCACCTCGCCGTCGTGATCGGTGGCACCTCGGCCGAATTCGCCCTGAAGACCGCCAAGTATGCCTCGGCGCACTACCTCGACAACCTGCCGACGCAGGGTTCGATGTCGGCCCACGGTTTCCGCGACCTCGAACTCGAGGACGAGGTCTTCAAGCTGACCCAGTCCTTCGGCATCGGCGCCCAGTTCGGCGGCAAGTACTTCTGCCACGACGTCCGCGTCGTCCGTCTGCCGCGCCACGGCGCGTCGTGCCCGGTGGCCATCGCGGTGTCGTGCTCGGCCGACCGCCAGGCCCTCGGCAAGATCACCGCCGACGGCGTGTTCCTCGAGCAGCTCGAGACCGACCCGGCCAAGTACATGCCGGCTGCCGGCGTGGCCGAGGACATCTCGGGCGGCGAGGTGGTCGAGGTCGATCTCAACCGCCCGATGTCGGAGATCCTGGCCCAGCTGTCGCAGTACCCGGTGAAGACGCGCCTGTCGCTGACCGGCCCGCTGGTGGTGGCCCGCGACATCGCGCACGCCAAGATCAAGGAACGCCTCGACGCCGGTGAGCCGATGCCCGATTACCTGCGCGATCACCCGGTCTATTACGCCGGCCCGGCCAAGACCCCCGAGGGCATGGCGTCCGGATCGTTCGGTCCGACGACCGCCGGCCGCATGGACTCCTACGTCGAGCAGTTCCAGGCCGCGGGCGGCTCGATGGTCATGCTCGCGAAGGGCAACCGGTCCAAGCAGGTCACCGAGGCGTGCAACTCGCACGGCGGCTTCTACCTGGGCTCGATCGGCGGCCCGGCAGCCCGCCTCGCGCTCGACTGCATCAAGAGCCAGGAGATTATCGAGTACCCCGAACTGGGTATGGAAGCGGTGTGGAAGATCGAGGTCGAGAATTTCCCGGCCTTCATCGTTGTTGACGACAAGGGCAACGACTTTTTCACCGACCCGAGCGGGACCGTCAACGTCCCGCTGAGCGGCATAAGGATTCGATCGAAGGAGTAGAACACCTATGACCCAGGCACAGGGCAAGCAGGAATACCGCACCGAGCACGACACGATGGGCGAGGTGCAGGTCCCCATCGATGCTCTGTGGCGCGCCCAGACCCAGCGAGCGGTGGAGAACTTCCCCATCAGCCACCGCCCGCTGGAACGGACTCAGATCCGCGCGATGGGCCTGCTGAAGGCGGCCTGTGCCACGGTCAACAAGGATCTGGGGCTCCTCGACGCCGAGCGGGCCGACGCGATCATCGCGGCGGCCACCGAGATCGCCGACGGCAAGCACGACGACCAGTTCCCGATCGACGTCTTCCAGACCGGATCGGGCACCAGCTCGAACATGAACACCAACGAGGTCATCGCCTCGATCGCGAAGGCCAACGGTGTCGACGTGCATCCCAACGATCACGTCAACATGTCGCAGTCGTCGAACGACACCTTCCCCACCGCCACTCACGTCGCGGCGACGGAGGCGGTCGTCACCGATCTGGTCCCGGCCCTCGACCACCTCCGGGAAGCTTTGGCGGACAAGGCGTCCGAGTGGCGTGAGGTCGTCAAGAGCGGCCGTACGCACCTGATGGACGCGGTGCCGGTGACTCTCGGCCAGGAATTCGCGGGGTATGCACGGCAGGTCGAGGCGGGCATCGAGCGGGTCACCGCCACCCTCCCGCGGGTCGGCGAGCTGCCCATCGGCGGCACCGCGGTGGGCACCGGACTCAACGCCCCGGACGGGTTCGGCACCAAGGTGGTCGCCGAACTGGTGCGCCGCACCGGCGTCGAGGAACTCTCCCTCGCCAAGGACAACTTCGAGGCGCAGGCCGCACGCGACGGCCTCGTCGAACTGTCCGGGCAGCTGAAGACGATCGCGGTGTCGCTCACCAAGATCGCCAACGACGTCCGGTGGATGGGCTCGGGACCGCTGACCGGTCTGGGCGAGATCCTGCTCCCCGACCTCCAGCCGGGCAGCTCGATCATGCCGGGCAAGGTCAATCCCGTTCTGCCCGAAGCGGTCACGCAGGTCGCCGCGCAGGTGGTCGGCAACGACGCGGCGGTCACCTGGGGCGGCGGCAACGGCGCTTTCGAGCTCAATGTCTACATCCCGATGATGGCCCGAAACGTCCTCGAGTCACTCAAGTTGCTGGCCAACGTGTCCCGGCTGTTCGCCGACCGCTGCATCTCCGGTCTGCAGGCCAACGTCGACCGCCTGCGGACCCTCGCCGAGAGTTCCCCGTCGATCGTCACGCCGCTCAACAGCGCGATCGGTTACGAAGAGGCCGCCGCGGTCGCCAAGCAGGCCCTCAAGGAGGGCAAGACGATCCGGCAGACCGTGATCGACCGCGGCCTCGTCGGCGACAAGCTCAGCGAAGAAGAACTCGATGCACGTCTCGATGTGCTCAAGATGGCCAACCTGGACCGCGAACGCTGAGTACCGTCTGGTCATGACCTCACTGGAGCCCTTCCCCACGGACTGGCAGACAGCGCTCGTCCTCGTCGCCCATCCTGACGACCCGGAGTACGGCATGGCCGCCGCGGTCGCGCGGTGGACCGGCGAGGGCAGGCGTGTCGTCTACGCGCTCGCCTCCAGCGGCGAACGCGGGATCGAGGGCATGACCCCGGCGGAGTGCGGCCCTCTCCGGGAGGCCGAACAGCGTGCGTCGGCGAAGATCGTCGGTGTCGACGAGGTGGAGTTCTGGGGCTTCCCCGACAGCGACATCCACAACACCCCCGAACTGCGTGCGAAGATCGCCGAAACCGTCGAACGCATTGCGCCACAAGTCATCTTGTCGCTCTACGGCGGCCCCGAGTGGGCGCCGGGGCAACCGAACCAACGGGACCACATGAAGTTCGCCGCCGCGGTACTCGAGGCCTATGACGCCTTGTCCGAGTCGGGTTCCGACGAGATACCGGCGTGGCTGTTCGAGAACGGGCCGGCGGCCACCCACGCGGTCGACGTCGATGCGCAGTTCGAGGTGGCCGTGCGGTCCCTCGCCGCGCACGACCGATACCTGTCGGTCCTCGACCCGGACACCCCCGTCCTCGATCAGGCCCGCGCCCAGATCGACCGGGCGACCGCGCCAGGAGACGGCTCCGACGGCGTGCGGATCGCCGGCTTCGAGCTCAAACGGACCCGCTGACCGGCCCGGACACCGGCAGGTCCCGACGGTGGCCCCGTCGATTTGTGACCTTCGGCCCCTCCCGGACATGCTCGCGACACGGGAAGGTGTGGGGGTCAGTCTCTCGAACCACCCGGGAGAGTCCCTCCGAGATAGTCGGGAGGTGACCGGTCATCACGCTCACCGGTGTACTCGTCGTATTCCTCGCAGCCTTCGCGGTCTGCGCCCTCGTCGGGCTGTCCATCTGGCTCATCGTGCTCTTCGGCCTCCTGTCGGGAGTGCAGGCCGTGGCATGGGTGACCGAGCAGACCTCGGCCTGGCGACTGCCGGCCGAACCCGACACCGGTCGGTGAAGCCGTCCCACCTGGCCCCGACGTCGCGCTAGAGCGGCACCGACCACCGCACGGACAGTCCCCGGCCCGAGCCTGGTGTGCTCAGCGCGAAGGTCCCGCCCAGACGTTCCGCGCGGTCTCGTAGATTCTTCAGCCCGCTGGGCGTCACGTCCTCGGGGAGTCCGACGCCGTCGTCGGTGACCTCCACCGCCAGCTCGTCGCCGACCGAGATCGCCACGGTCACCGTCGTCGCGTTCGCATAACGGACTGCGTTGCTCAGGGCCTCGCGCACCACCGCCACCACCTGGTCGGCGAGGCGCGGCGAGACGATCGACAGCGGGCCCGCCATCCGCACATGGGTCTGTAGAGGCAGGTCGTCGACCTGCTGGTCGATCGTCTCCTGCACCCTCTGGCGGAGTCGTGTCGTCTCGGTCTCGTCGGCCTGCAGGTCGAAGATCGTCGTCCGCACGTCCTGCACGATGTCCTGCAGATTGTTGATGGACCGGGTCAACCGCGCCCGGATCTCGGGCGACTGGGTGCGCTGCAGCGTCGCCTGCAGGGTGAGACCCTCGGCGAAGATCCGCTGGATCACATGGTCGTGCAGATCGCGTGCGATCCGTTCTCGATCCTCGAGGACCCGCAACTCGTGAGTCTGGATGGTCGCGCCGGCCAACTGCAGCGCCAGGGCCCCCTGGTCGGCGAAGTTCGAACTCAGGTTCAGTAGATCCTCCGCGAACCCGTCGCGGCCCTTGGACCGCACGGCGATCAACACGCCGCGGGTCGATTCCGCCGTCCGCAGTGGCGCCACCATCACCGGGCCGTGGCGCGTCGACGAATCCCCGGAGATGTCGTACTCGAGCTGCTCGCGGAGCACCGGCCTACGCCGGACGAAGGCATCGCCCGAGGTCGACCCCTTGATGGGTACGGATCGTCCGCGGAAGAACTCGGCGTCGACCCCTTCGGCGACCGTGACGACGAGTTCGTCGACCGATTCCGGCGGCACCTCGTGGTCGTGGGGTTCAGCGATGCAGACCAGGTCGGCGTCGGCCAGGGTGAGGACCTTGCGAGCGATCGCCTCGAGGACGTCTTGCTGATCGGCCCCGGACAACAGCTCCGCGATCACGTCACGATTCGCCTCGATCCAGGCGAGCTGGGTCTGCGCCTGCTCGTAGAGCCGCGCGTTCTCGATCGCGATACCCGCCGCGGACGCGAGCGCCTGGATGACGAGCTCGTCATCCTCGGTGAACAGCGCCCCGTTCTTCTTCTCGGTCAGATAGAGATTGCCGAAGACCTCGTCGCGTACCCGGATCGGGGCTCCCAGGAAACTCGTCATCGGCGGGTGGTTCGCCGGGAATCCCACCGACGCGGGATGTTCGGAAAGGTCGGTGAGCCGCAGCACCCGCGGGTCGTCGATGAGCTGGCCCAGCACGCCGCGCCCCGTCGGCAGGTGTCCGATCTCCGTGCGGATGTCCTCACCGATGCCCTGGGCGAGGAACGCCGAGAGGTCGTGTCCGCTGCCGAGCACGCCGAGTGCGCCGTACTCGGCATCGACCAGACGGATCCCGGCGGCGACGATCGACTCCAGCGTGGTCTCCAGATCGAGTTCGGAACTCACCGAGAGCATGGCCTCGAGCAGACCGTCGATGCGGTCTCGGACATCGGCGATCTGCGTGATCCGGTCGCGGACCTCATCGAGGAGCTCGCGTAATCGCATCTGCGACAACGCATTCTGCAGTTCGACAGACCTCGCGCCGCGCTCCGGGGTTTCGCGGACCATATCCCGAATGATAGACCCTTCGACCCAGCGGGTATTCGGTTGAACGATTCTGGACGAATGAATCCCCGGCGCTTGACCGGAGGGTTCTGCATGAGCAAATCGGTTTCACGGCTACTTCCGACCGGATTCCGGACCGGACATTTCGGATATGCATGGAGATCGCCGGTCCCGGGCAATCAGGGTATGACCGGTTGAAAGCCGACCTATAATTCGTGGCAGCGTTACTGTGCCGGGAGGGAGGACTGGCCGATGTTCTCGGTTTTCCTCGTCGACGACCACGAGATCGTCCGACGAGGTCTCGTCGAACTCCTGGATCACGACGACGACGTCCGGATCGTCGGCGAGGCCGCGACCTGTGCGCAGGCCCTCGCCCGCATCCCCACGGTGAAGCCCGACGTGGCGGTGCTCGACGTCCGCCTACCCGACGGGAACGGGATCGAATTGTGTCGCGAGCTGCTCAGCCGCGTCGACGGACTGCGCTGCCTGATCCTGACCTCGATGACCGACGACGAGGCCATGATGGACGCCATCCTCGCCGGCGCCAGCGGGTACGTCATCAAGGACATCACCGGCATGGAACTCGCCCGGGCCATCACCGATGTCGGCGCCGGACGTTCGTTGCTCGACAACCGGGCGGCCGCGGCCCTGATGGACCGCTTACGCACCCAGCGTGAAAAGGAGCAGAAGCCCGGCGACGGGTTGAGCGAGCAGGAGAGCACGCTGCTGGCGCTCCTCGGCGAGGGCCTCACCAATCGTCAGATCGCCGCCCGGATGCACCTCGCCGAGAAGACCGTGAAGAACTACGTGTCCCGACTGCTCGGGAAGCTCGGCATGGAACGCCGTACGCAGGCCGCGGTCTACGCCGCGAAGGCAGCGCAACGGGGTCACGCGCACTGAGTCGGGGCGCGCGAGTGATCTGCGCACCATACCCTGCGGTCTTGAGGACAAAACGTGTCGAAGGTCCTCATCCTCGGGACTCTTTACCCGGTGACTCGACCCTCACCAGGGGCATGTACTGGGTACACCAACCGATGCCGGGCACCCCGGCACGCGGTGTGTGGACCCCAGGGGGACTGCCGTGTGACCGTATCCGGATTCCTCGACGGACCCGTCGTCGTCGGCGTCGACGGGTCTGCCACCGCCCGCGCCGCCGCCCGCTGGGCCGCGCGCGACGCCGCTCTCCACCGGTCGGAGCTCGAGCTGATCGCCTCGGCGAATCTCGCGGCGGACGATCCACGCGTCCTCGAACCCCTGCGCGCCCGATGCGAACGCGCCCTGGCCGAGGCCCGCCGCGTCGCCGAGGACTCCGGCGACTCGCCCGAACCGCTGAAGATCACGACCCAGGTCGTCGACTCACCGCCGGTCACCACCCTGGTCGAGGCATCCGGTCGAGCCCGCCTCCTCGTCGTCGGCAACCGGGGGCACATGGCCGGTCATCGCGTCGCTCTCGGCACGGTCACCACCGCACTCGCCGAGCACTGCAGATGTCCGCTGACGGTCGTCCGCGACTCCACGTCCCATTGGTCCCAGGCGGGGGTCGTGGTCGGCACCGACGGCTCCCTGGGCGGACGAGCCGCCGTCGACGCCGCGTTCGCCGCAGCCGACCTACGCGGCGTCCCGGTCACGGTCGTCCACGCCTGGTGCGACACCGATGTCGCCGACATGTCCGTGCCGTGCACGATGTCGGAGTGGCCGAGCCATCGCAGCCGCGCCGACGCCTGGCTCGACGCCGAACTCGCCGAGGTGCGCCACCGGTACCCGCGCGTCACGGTCCGCCACGCCGTGACCAGAGACCGACCCGCCCGCGCCTTGCTCGACCACGCCCAGGCCGCACAGCTGCTCGTCGTGGGCGCGCGTGGTCGCGGCGGTTTCGCGGACATGCGACTGGGCTCGACGAGCCTTTCGGTCCTGCGGTCGGCCCGTGGCCCGGTGATGGTCGTACCCCACGAGCGCTGACCTGCGCCCGATCTGCCGAACCATGTGCCATTCGGCCCTATGAGACCTACATCACACCCGGCGAAACTGAGGTGGTCGCTCGTCCGAGTCCGTCGACGAACCGACAGGACCGACTCGACACAGCCAGCACCAGAGGTCCACCCATGACAGTCATATCCCCGTTGTCCGCCGAAACCGAGGGTTCGGCCGACCGGTACTGCGACAGCTGCGGACGCAGCTTCATCCCACGACGACCACTGGCCGACCCCGAACGGGATCGCTGGGCCAGGGTCAACGGCTGGCACGTCGGGGTGGAGGAGACCTTCTGCCCCGCCTGCCGGCACGCACGGTCCGAGATCAGCGACCCGTGAACTGCCCGAACAGGGCGGGAATCGCACCGACCAGCTGCGAGAGCAGGCCGGTCAGCATGTCGGAAGCCGGCACGTCGGGAGTCGACGGCGTGGCACCCGGAGTTGTCTGAGGGGTTGCTCCGGGCGCCTCGCCGGTCGGCGCACCCTTGTTGACGCCGATCGTGATCTTCGGGCTCTTCGCCGGGTCGAGCCAGACGAGGATCTTCTTCATCAGTTCACGCTCGATGGCGACGCACCCCAGCGTGGGTTGGTCGTTGGTCACGTGCAGGAACATCGCCGTCGCCTTGCCGGGCGTGCGCTCCGGATTGTGCGCGATGTTGACGGCGTAGTCGTAGACCGGACCCGAGTTGTACAGGTTCTCGCTGTCACCACCGGGACTCTGGGGCTGACGTACGTGGGTGTTGTAGGTCGGCGACTTGGGATCGGAATCCCACCAGTCCTGGGTGTCGACCTTGAGGTAGGGCATCTTGGTGCCCGGGTTCTCCTGGCGACCGAAGGCCTGGTCGAGCGGGAACGTCCCCTCCGGGGTGCGCGGTACGTTGTCCTGCGGTTCGCCCATCCCCAGGGAGCCGAGGTAGGCCTTCGTCGGACCGAGACCGGGGACCGGCTTCCAACTGCCGTCGGTTCCCTTCTCGAAGGCGGTGAGTGTGGCGGTCGTGTCCGATGCCTTGGGTGCGGTCACAACGATCATCTGACTGGTCGGACCCCCGGAACCGTCGAGGCCGCCGGGGGCCTCATCGGAGCCGCTGCCGCCGGACAGCTGGTTGAGCACCTCGTCGAGCAGCGGGATGCCGAGGCCCTCCCCCATTCCCGGCAGCGAGGGACTGCCCGGCGTGGTCGGCGTCGTCGGCGTGATAGGTGTCGTCGTTTCCGGATCGGCGAGAGCCTGACCTGCACCACCGGCACATGCGGCCAACACCGCAATCACCAATAGTCCCAGCAGTCTCATTCGCCTCATCAGTAACTTCAGCACCACAACAGTGTGACAGCGCGCAAGACCCCGTGAGTCACGTGATGGTCACGGTGCAGTGAGGATCGGATCAAGCCCTCCGATGGACCCGACCGCCCTCGATCGTCCGAGCAACCGTCGACTGTCGGGTCGGCGGTCGATTGTCGATGGAAAATCGGAAATGATCCATTAATCGACGCGCAGGACAAAGCGTCGGAAAGAAGTCCTCGCGTCGACGCCACGCACAATTCACCGACTATTTCTTTGCGAGAACTAGACATAATCGTTAGCGTCGGCAACGGCGTTGATCGCACAGCGACCCCGCCGGACGGAAAATCACCGACAAAGGAGAGAAATGGGTTCCCTGGAGAACATCGAAGCCCTCACCGCATTCGTCGAACTCCTCAACGCACTCAGCGACCTCGGCGGCAGCGCGGCCTGACCCCTCCCCCGAGTCGGGTCCACCCTCACGGGAATCGTTGCGACAGAGGCGATCTCGACAGTGGGCCCCAGTGACGGAAGGCCGCGACGGTTCGCTCCCCTCAGCGGATCGTCGCGGCCTTCCTCTGTAAGCACCCCGCTCGCTACGCTCCCGGCGCGGCCACACCCCGCCCGCTCGCTACGCTCCCGGCGCGGCCACACCCCGCCCGCTCGCTACGCTCCCGGCGCGGCCGGCCCGAACTCCTCCAACATCTCCGTCACCAACGCCGCGATCGGCGACCGCTCACTGCGGGTGAGCGTGATGTGCGCGAAGAGCGGATGCCCCTTCAACTTCTCGATGACCGCGGCGACACCGTCATGCCGGCCGACGCGGAGGTTGTCGCGCTGTGCGACGTCGTGGGTGAGCACTACACGAGATCCCGAACCGAGGCGCGACAGCACCGTCAGCAGGACGTTGCGTTCCAGCGACTGCGCCTCGTCGACGATCACGAACGAATCGTGCAGGGAACGACCGCGGATGTGCGTCAGCGGAAGCACCTCGAGCATCCCGCGGCTCAGCACCTCCTCGATGACCTCCGGCGAGGCGAGCCCCTCGAGGGTGTCGAACACCGCCTGCGCCCACGGACCCATCTTCTCGGCCTCGCCCCCGGGGAGGTAGCCGAGCTGCTGACCGCCGACCGCGTACAGCGGCCGGAACACGACGACCTTGCGCTGGGTCCGCCGCTCGAGAACCGCCTCGAGACCCGCACACAGGGCCAGAGCCGACTTTCCGGTGCCCGCCTTGCCGCCCAACGAGACGATGCCGACGCTGTCGTCGAGCAGTAGGTCGAGAGCGACCCGCTGTTCCGCGGAACGCCCGTGCAGGCCGAAGGCCTCACGGTCTCCCCGCACCAGCTGCACGCGCTTCTCCGCGTTGACGCGACCGAGGGCGCTCGACGACGGACTGAGCAGGCGGATGCCGGTGTGGCAGGGCAGCTCCCTGGCCTCGTCCAGGTCGATGACCCCGTCGGCGAACAGAGCGTCGATCATCGATGTCTCGACGTCGAGCTCGGTCATCCCCGACCACCCGGACACCACCACGTCCTGCGCGTGGTACTCGTCGGCGGCCAGACCGACCGCGCCGGCCTTCACACGCAGCGGGGTGTCCTTGGACACCAGGGTCACGTCCTTGCCCTCGGCACGCAGGTTCAGCGCACAGGCCAGAATCCGGGAATCGTTGCTGTCGGTGCGGAAACCGGCCGGCAGGACGGACGGATCGGTGTGGTTGAGCTCCACCTGGAGGGTGCCGCCCTCCTCACCGATCTCGATCGGCAGGTCGAGCCGACCGTGCGCGAGCCGCAGGTCGTCGAGCATGCGCAACGCCTCACGCGCGAACCAGCCGAGCTCGTGGTGGTGACGTTTGCCCTCGAGTTCACTGATCACCACCAGTGGCAACACCACTGAGTGCTCCGCGAAGCGCATGACCGCCCAGGGGTCGGACAGCAGCACTGAAGTGTCGAGGACGTAGGTGCGTGTGGTCACGTCGGGCTCCTACGTTCATGCGGCGCCCGCACAAACCAGTTCTCAGGTGACCGGCCGGTCGAAGTCCGTTGCCCTCGGCGTCAGCCGAGGTGGACGAGGACCGGGGCCGGTCCTCTCGCGCTGCTGGTGCAATACACGAATCGAACCTCCCGGACGAACCGCTTCCCCGCGATCCGTACCGTCAACGTACGCGCAGACTCCGCGGGCGGCGCGCCGGAATCAGGTGTGTCGGCGTGAATTTCGCGTTAATCGCAGTATCGTCTGACCCAGGGACGCAAACGGCGCCACCAGGACATTCGTCGTCCTGATGGCGCCGTGCGCGCGTCTTGCGTCGTGCCGGTGTTCTAACCGCGGGCGCGGGAGAGGATGCGCTGACGTGCCGCCTCGGCCTCTTCGCCCAGACCCTCGATGGAGTCGAGCTTGACCGCGTCGGCGAGGGTCGCGGCGATCTCGCGCCAGGTGTCGGAGTTCTCGTAGTTCTCCAGGAGAGCCCGCTCGGCATCGAAGTCGTCGATGTCGTGGCCGATGGCCTCGGCCCGACCCAGCGCCAGGGCCGCGTCGATCGCGATGACCGTGGCGTCCTGGTCGGCGATGATGCCGGCGTTGAGGAACGCACCGAAGGTGTTGGCCTGCTGCTGGTCGTCGGCGGCGATCTTGGTGAGGATCTGCTCCAGGACATCGTCGGCGGCGATTGCACTGAGTCGCTTGATGAAGCTGACGCACTGGTTCTCGTGGACGGCCATCAGCGCGAGAACGTCGAGCGGTCCGAGCTGGTCGACCTGCTCGGGGGTCTGCCGGTAGCCCTTGGTGACGTGGACGAGTCGACGGTTCTCGGCGTCCACCGGATCGATGGCGCGACGCACGACGAGGTAGTCGCGCAGGACGATCGAGTGCCGGTTGTCCTCCGCGGTCCACACACCGATGAGCTGACGCCACTCGGAGAAGGCCGGGAAGTGCTTCGCGAGCACACGGTGGTACGACGGCAGGTTGTCTTTGGTGAGGAGCAGCGCCAACAGTCCGGCGCGCGCCTCCTCGGACAGCGTCGCCTGCGACGGATCGAAGTCGGCGCCGCCGAGGAAGGCGAAGTTGCGTCCCTCGTCCCACGGCACCCAGTCGTGCGGGTTCCACGGGGTGGCGGCCGACTGGTGGTCTTCCGCGATCTCGGGAAGAGCCTTCTCGAGCGCGATGATCAGGTCGTCTTCAGTGAGTGCGTTCATCGCTGCAAGGATACGGACGCCGCTCGGCGCGGGGCAATTCAGGTCACATCCGAGCGGCCGGCCACGG